>JANXMC010000240.1 GCA_025354825.1 Myxococcales bacterium | reverse complement strand
TCCGCGCGCACGTCGGCGGCGCCCGGCACGCCTCGCAGGACGCGCACCATTTTTTCGCCCGTGCGCTGCAGCGTCGCGAGGTCGTGGCCGTGGATATGAATGGCGACGTCCGACTCAATCCCCGCGAGGAGATCGTTGGTATTCATCTCGATGGGTTGGGTATACGAAAAACCCGACCCGGGGACGTTCTCGGTGAGCGCTTTGTCGAACGCTTTCACGAGCCCTTCGCGGTCGGTGGCCGTCGTCCATTCGCCCCGCGGGCGCAGCAAGACGTAGACGTCCGTCATGTTCATGCCCATTGGATCGACCGCGATTTCAGCGCGCCCCGTGCGGCACACGACCGTCTGCACTTCGGGGAACGTCTTGAGGATCGTCTCGATGCGCGTGGTCTGCTCGATGGCGTGCTCAATCGACGCCGACGGCAGGCGCACGGTGGCGATGACGATGGCTCCTTCGTCGAGCTTGGGTAGAAACTCGCGCCCCATTTGGCTGAAGATGCCGAGGCTCGCGGCGAGCACCGCGACGGCAATGGCGACGGTGATTCGCGGCGCACGCATCGCGCGGGCTAGTGCGGGGCGGTAGAGGCGATCGGCGAGGCGGATGAACGGGCTCGGTCGATCGTGCGTGTCGCGGGAGAGGGCTAGCGACGCGACGGCGGGGATGACGGTGAGCGAGAGAACGAAGGCCGACGCGAGGGCGAAAAGCACCGTGAGCGCCATGGGGCGGAACATGCGCCCCTCGACCCCTTCGAGCGCGAGGAGCGGCACGTAGACGAGGGCGATGATCGCCTCGCCAAACGCCGTCGCCTGCCGCACTTCTTGCGACGACGCGACGACGACCGCGCTCCGTTCGTCACTGGTGAGGGGCCTGCCGAGCCGCTCGCGTTCGTCGGCGAGCCTGCGCTGCGCGTTCTCGATGATGATGATCGCGCCGTCGACGACGAGGCCGAAGTCGATGGCGCCGAGCGACAGCAAATTGCCCGACAGGCCGATGGCCCACATGCCGATGAACACGCCGAGGAGCGCGAGGGGGATGGCGAGCGTGACGACGCTCCCGGCGCGGAAGCTCGCGAGCGTGAGAAAGAGAACGGCGACGACGAGGGCGCTCGCCTCGAAGAGGTTCGTACGCACGGTTTTGATCGTGCGATCGACCAGATCGGTGCGGTCGTAGTAGCCGTCGATGGTCACCCCCTCGGGGAGCGATTTACCAATATCGGCCAACGCCTCTTTGACGAGCCCCACGGTCTTTCCCGAGTTGGCGCCGAGGAGCATCATGGCGACGCCGACGACCGCCTCGCCGCGCCCGTCGCGCGTGACCGCGCCGTAGCGAACCTGAGGCGCGTAGCCGACCGTGCCGAGGTCGCGAATGTAGAGCGGCGTCTCCCCGCGCGTGTCGACGACGATGCTCAGAAGGTCTTCCGCCGTGCGGACGCGCGCTTCGCCGCGAACGGTGACGTGCTCGCGCCCGTCCGTGAAGTGCGCGCCTCCGACGGCGAGGTGGTTGCGTGCGATGGCGTCGAGCACCTCGGAGACGCCGAGCTGCGAAGCGGCGAGACGAACCGGATCGAGGGTGACCTCGAGCGACTTGGCCTCGCCGCCGAACGTGTTCACGTCGACGATGCCGGGGACCATGCGCAGGCGAGGCGCTATTTGCCATTCGAGAAGCGAGCGGAGATCCATGAGGCTCTTGCCGGGGCCTTTGACCTCGAAGTGGTAAATCTCGCCGAGCCCGCTCGAAATGGGGCCGAGCTCCGGCGTGCCGTAGCCGTCGGGAATGGCCGATTTCGCCTGGGCGAGGCGCTCGTTCACCATTTGCCGCGCGAAGTAGACGTTGACCGAGTCGTCGAACGAAATGGTGACGGCCGATATGCCCGCGCGGGTCGTACTTCGTATTTCTTCGACGTCGGGGAGGCCCGCCATCGCGCGTTCGACGGGCGTCGTCACGTACGTCTCGACGTCGACCGGGCCCAACGCCGGCGCGGACGTGAGCACCTGCACCTGCACGTTGGTGACGTCGGGGACGGCGTCGATGGCGACGCGGCGCGCGGCGGCGATCCCGCCGAGAATGAAGACGCAGACGAGCACGAGCACGAGGGCCCGCTGGCGCACCGCAAATGCGATGAGACGGTCGATCAATCGTTTTTGCCCATCTGCTCGCGGAGCACTTCGCTCTTTAGAATGAAGGCGCCGTCGACGACGATCTTCTCGCCTTCGCTCAGGCCGCGGACGATCTCGACGAGCGCTTCGTACTCGGACCCTTTTTCCACCGCGCGCATCTCGTAAGCGCCCGGCCGTTTTTCGACGAAGACGAAGGGCTGTCCGTCGATTGACTGAATCGCGCTTCGCGGAATCACGGCGATTGCGGCGCCCCCTGAATCGGCGTCCGCGCCGCCATCGCCGCCCGCAGCCGCCGCCGCGGAGATGCGCGCGGTGGCGCTCATGCCGGGACGTAAGAGCCTATCGGGATTGGGCAATACGAGACGCACATGGACGACGCGCTTCTCGCGATCGACCACGGCGTGGACGTGATCGACGCGCCCTTCGAAGACACGGCCAGGGTAGGGGACGGTGACGATGCGCGCGGTGTCGCCTTCGTGAACGCGGCCAAGATCGCGTTCGTAGAGGTCGATGTCGAGCCACAGCTCGTCGAGGCTCCCCACGACGAAGAGCGTGTCCGACGCGCGCACAGGCTGGCCGACGCGCGCCGTGACCTCCATGACCTCGCCCGCCATCGGGGTTGTCAGCGCCACGGTCGTCGACGGAGCCATAGCGCCCGCACTTCCAACGCCGCGAGCGTCGATGCCGACCGCATGAAGCCGCTCGGACGATGCGCGGACCCCGAGGTCGGCGAGCTTTCGCTCGGTCTCGGCTTCGACAAGGGCGTGCTCGGTCGTGAGCTGCCGCTCCATGAGCTGCTTCTCGCGGGCGAGCTCGATGTCGGCCCGCTCGCGCCGCGCGACGGCGGCGATGTAGTCGGCGCGCGTTCGGCCGATGTCGAGGCTCTCCATCGTTGCCAAAACGGCGCCCGCGTTGACGTGATCCCCGGTTTTCACATTCAGTGCGACCATTCGCCCCTCGAGGAGCGGCCCGATGCGCGCGACCTTCCGCTGCGCGAAATCGAGAGAGCCCAACGCGACGACTGTGGTTGCGCGGGGCGTGACGCTCACGACCGCGGTGGCGAGGCGTGCGGCATCGAGGGCGCCGGGTGCGAGCTCGACATCGACACCCGGCTCGCGCTTCGCCGGTGCGGCGGGGGCGGCTTCTTGGCTCGCACCCTTGCACCCTACACCGATCGTGCTGAGCCCGCCGACGAGAGCGAAAACGTAGGCGATTCGGACGGCGTCGGACACGAGCTCGACTCTATCAGATAGGCTCGTGCACCCTATGCGAAGGCACCGACTCAAGGCCGCGAGCCGCCGCATGACGGCGGTGCAACTCTTCTCGCTCGTCGTCGCCGTGGTCTTGGGCCTCGCCATCGTGGCGGCCAAAGTCTCGGCGCAGCCCGCGAAAGGGGCGGCGCTCGCCCCCGCTGGCCTCGCGGGAGGCGCGACCGTCCACGCGCCTGCGCCGTCTGCGTCGGCTCCGCCCGCGCCCGATGCCGCCGCGAGCGCGCCGGCCATGCCCGACGGCGGCTCGCCCATCGACTACGCCGTCATGCAGACGGAAGACGATATGCCCAAAGGGGCGAGCGACGAAGAGAAGGCGGCCATCGGCACGGGCAAAGTGCCGATTCACCGCGAAGGGCGGTTTCGTTCGCCCTTTGCGCACCCGCGCTTCGGAGGGCCCGCGACGGCGAAGGTGGGCCTCGTTCTCAACGAAGTTCGCGAATACAACATTCAAACGGGCTCATTTCAGGCCGAATTCTTCGTGTCGCTCACGTCGGACAAAGAAATGCCCGACCTGAATCTCGCGTTCACGAATGGCCACGAGGTGACTAGCACCACCCTCGCCGACACGCCGACGTTCAAGTTCTACAAAGTCGGCGGGACGTTTACCGGCCCTATCGATTTGCGGACCTATCCGTTCGACGCGCAGCGCTTGCCCCTCGAGATCGAAGACCAAAAAGCCGGTGTCGACCAGATCGTGTTCGAGCCCGACAACAACCGTACGTCGCTCGACGAAGGGTTTGCCGTGCCGGGGTGGAACCTTTCGCAGATCGCCGCGCGGGCCTATCGCCACCTTTACCCGCCGCGGTTCGATCGCGACGATCTCTACGTCTCTCGGTACAAATTCGAGCTCGTCGTCGATCGCTTCGGCCTCTCCGCGGCGCTCAGTGTGTTCGTACCGGCGTTCATGATCGTTCTCATCTCCCTCACGGGAATGTGGATCCCCCCCGATGGGATGGAGGTGCGCAGCAACACCGGCGCTCCGATGCTCGCGGCGGCCGTTCTTTTTCACTACGCGCTCATTCAGTCGCTGCCGGCGACGGGGTACCTCACGCGCGCGGACAAGGTGATGATGGGGACGTACGTCTGTCTCCTCCTGAACATGTTCTCGACGTGGCTCTTCTTCGTCGTCGACGAAGAGCACATGGATCGCACGTTTAAGCTCGGGCGCGCGGCGGTACCCACCTTGAGCTTCCTCGTGATGCTCCTGGCGTCGATTCGTTGATGGGAGCGCATGGAGATATGAGACTTCCTCTCCCCCAGAAACGTATCGCGAGCGTCACGCGCTTCGCCGCGCCGTGCGCGCTGGTGCTGGTGCTGGCCGCGTGCGACGACAAACCTGCAGCCTCGCACCGCATCACACCGGCCGATGAATCCAGATCGGCGGGCGCCAAAGGGGCCGACCCGACGCCCAAGGCGGGCGCTTTGGTGCTCGGCAGCCAGAGTCTCGAGAACACTCGCGCGGAGATCGCAAAGCTCACAGCGAGCGACGTTGTCACGGTCACCGTGCTGTCCTACGGCCGCGACTCCGATGGCAACGTCAGCCTCAACTTCACAGTGAAAAATGGGGGCGCGTGCACGCTCACAGCGCTCGCGGGCGTCGCCTACGGCTTCGACGCGCGCGGCAGGGCGAGCGCGGTGAATGCCGGCGGCGAGACCTATGTCGCCTTCACAGTCGACAAACAGCAAATTGCAAAGGGAGAGAGCGGGCAGCTGAGCGTGCCGGTTCACAACGTGCCGCTCGCGTCCATCGGCGTGGCCCACGTCGACACGACGACGTGCGACGACGGCAAAATCTGGACGCGCCCCTAAGCGCGCAAGCGCTCCTCGAGACAGAGAGGGACCGTTGCACGAGCCGCTGAGGGGGAACGATCGCGCGGTGAGCGCCGCGCTCCTAGCGACGTCGATCGCGATGGCCCTGCCTGTCCTCGTCTTTCGTGGCGCGCCGTTCGCCGACCTCGCCGATCACGAGATGGTCCTGGCGGGGCTTGCGAAGTTTGGAGACGAGATCGCGTTCCCCCGCGCGATTTACGCGCTGCAGCTCGGCGGCGCGAACCAGCTTCTCCTTGCGTTCGGTGTGCCGCTCACGCGCATCGCAGGCGCGGTCGTCGCCACGCGCATCCTCGTCGCGGCCATGGTCGCGGCCTTCCCGTGGGCGGTGGCCCATGCTGCGCGCAGCCTCGATCGCAGCAGGCTCACCGCCGTCGTGCTTGCACCCTTGGCGCTCGGTGCCCCGCTTCGGTGGGGGCTCTTTGCGTACCTCCTCGGCTGCATGCTGTTTCTCTTTGCCGTGAGACCGCTTCTCGCCGTCGTTCGAGCGCCGACGATCCGGCGCGTCGCCGCCGCCGCCGCTTGGCTCGTCGTGGCGACGCTCGCCCACGGATCGGCCGTCGTCGTCGCGGCGATCTTCGTCGTGCCGTGGCTTCTCCAGCGCCTCAGGGCGCCGCGAGGTCTCGTCCCGCTCGGTGCGGTCGGCGCCGTGCTCGCGCTCCCCGTCGCGCTTCTCCTCCTTCAGGTGCGAATGTTCGAAGGGAACGCGAGGCCCGAGCTTCGCGCGTTCCTGACGGTCGAGCATCCGCGCCTCGACCGCCTCGCGATGCTGCCGAACAACCTCCTGGGGCCGTTCGAGGGCCCCGTTGCCGCGGGGCTATGCGTGCTTGCGGGCTGCGTGCTCGCCGTCTTTTGGAAGCGCGGCCCTCGAGGCAACGCGACGGCGCTTCAACTTGTGGGCGCCGCGCTGATGCTCGCCCAATACGTGATTTGGCCCTATGGCCACGACGGCGCGGGCCTCTTGTACCTCCGGTTTCTTCTCCCCGGCGCGGTACTTCTCGGAATCGCGGTCGCGCCAAAGCGCCACGCGCCGGGCAAAGCGCTCTTCGCCCTCGCAGCGCTCGTTCCCGTCGCAATGACGCTGGCGCTTCTTCCACTGTATGCGTCGAGCTCTGCGCTCTACGAGGCCGTCGACGACCTCGCGCGCGACGTCGCCCCCGGATCGGCCATCGCGAGCATCGACTTTCGCGCGTCGCCCCTCGCCGCGCAGACCCTTCTCGCGCGCCCCGCAGCGCATCTCATCGCCCTTCGCGGCGGGCGAACGTGGGGCTTTTCCGATATGCCGCAATACCCACTTCAGATCCGCGCCGAGGCGTCGTGGCTCCCTTCGGGGATTCGACTACGAAACCCGCGGAACTTCATTCCCGATCTCGACATGCGGCGGTACCGCTACGTCCTCGTCGGGCTCGAAGGCGCGCTGTCGCTCCCGCATCTCACCGAAGCGCTCGGCCCGTGCGCCCGCCTCGTCACCTACGCCGACCCCTTCGCTCTCTACGAATCGAGCTGCGCCGAGCCCAATCTCGCGACGCGCGAACCGCCGCTTCCCGCGCACTTTCCCCCCACCCTCGGCCAGCTGCTCGGCCGCGCGGGGCCCGAATACTGACCCCGTGATGTACCTTTTCGCGGTGCCCCGTCGGTCTCTCTCGCCCGCGATCGTCCCCGAGCTCGTCGCCGTGACGGCGATAGCCGTTCTCTACGTGGCGACGGCGACGCATTTCGTTCTCGGGGGCGACAATGCCGAGTTCGTCACGCTCGCGGCCGACGGCGGCGTCGCCCATCCACCGGGCTATCCGCTTTACGTTCTTTACCTCCGCGCGCTTCATGCCATTCCTGCAACGACGCCCGCCCACGCCGCAGCGCTCGCAACGGCGTTCCTTGGCATCGGCGCCGCGTGGTCGCTCCTGCGGGCGTGCCGCGCGTGGGGCGCCTCGTCGTGGGCGGCGGCGTCGGCGGCGTCGATCTACGCGCTCTCGACGCTCGCGTGGCGCCTGGGAACGCAGGCCGAAGTCTTCACGCTCCACGCGCTTCTGGCGGCGCTCATTCTCCTCATCGCCGCGCCGAAGGGCCCGTTCGAGGGCGCGCGGCGGGCGTCCGCTCTCGCGTTCCTCGCGGGGCTCGGCCTGTCGAATCACCATTCGATCGTCCTCCTCGCGCCGGTGGGCCTGTGGGCCGCGGTCGACGGCGTACGCGCGGCGAAGCGGCCGTGGTTGGCGGCTGCCGCGGCGCTCGGCTCACTCGTCCTCGGCCTTCTCCCTTATGCCTATCTCGCCGCGTCGGCGCGCAGCCTCGGCGCCCATTTCGGGTGGGGCGAGGCGGAGACGGCTTCAGGGCTCCTCCGCCATTTCCTCCGCGCGGACTACGGCACCACGCGGCTCGGCGCGACCGACGCGGCGCCGCAACCCTTCGTGCAAATTGTGAATCTCACGGCGGGCCTCGCGCGGCAGCTGCTCGTCGTGCCCGCGGCGGCGGCGGCTGTAGGCGCCGTCGTCGCGCTCCGTGCCGGTGCGCCGCGACGGGCAGGGGCCGTGGCCCACGCCGCGAGCTTCGTGCTCGCCGGCCCGCTCTTCGCAACGCGGTTCAACGTGGAGCCTGAAGGCGTGGCACGCCTCGTCGTCGAGCGGTTCTACCTTCTGCCGCTCCTCGTCACTTCGGTTTTCGTCGCCCTCGGGCTCGACGCTGCCTTCCGCCTCGCCCCCACGCGCACGCGATTTCCGCCTCTCGTGCTCGCGGCTTCCCTATCCATTGCGACGGCGGTGTCTCTCCCCGATGTGGTGGTAGAGCACCGACCGGCGCTCGATTGGTACTTGCAAGATACACTTGCTATCGCCGATACGAACGCGATCGTTCTGGGCACAGGAGACCACCGCTATTTCGGATTTCCCTACGTACAGCGTGCCCTCGGCGCGCGGCGGGACGTGACGTACATCGACCCGAATCTGCTCCGAAACCCTTGGTATTTGAGACGCATCGAGGCCGTCGTGGGGGCCCAACTTCCCGTGCTTCGCGGAATGTCCGTCGATACGCGCGATCTCCTCACGCGACTCCTCGCGACCGGTCGCCCCGTGTTCGTGACCGATCTCTTCGCGGCGCCGATACGGCGCGATTTCAAGACCTACGACATCGGTACGCTCATTCGCGTGCTCGACGCGAAGGCGAGCGTTCCAGACCGGCAACGGCTTCTCTCGATGAACGAGGCGGCGTTCGCGACGCTGCGCGATGCTGGCCCCGCCGCACCCGACACGTGGCCCGCCCTCGTGCGCCCGACGTACGCTCGGCCGTGGCGTTCCCTTGCGGACGACTTCGCGGCCCACGACGAGATGGAGAGCGCCGCGCGGTGTCGTGAGCGCGCGGCGACGTTCGAGTAGAAGCGGGCGACTCCGCAATGCGCAGTGCGCTCCGCGCAACGCCGCGCCGATGGCGATGACCGGCGCGCGTCGTAGAGAGCTATTCCGCGAAAGGCTCTCGCGCGTCGCCGCCGCAATCCTTACGGAATCTTTATTCGGTTTCGATCACGTTTCGGGGATGACAGCGGTTCGTTCGCATTCGCGGTTTCGTTCGCTCGCCTACGTTCTTCCCGTCGCAGCCACGCTGCTGGTCACGCGCGTCGCTCCGCCTATCAACCGCGCCACCGCGGCTTCGGGAACGCCGTACTTTACGGCCAATCCGGGCGATTCGTACAAGGCTTGGGACAGGCAAGTCGCGGCCGACTTCATGCCCCAAGAATTCATCACCTTTCGCGCGGAGTACAACCACCGCGCCGCCAACGTCCCCTACTTCACCGGGCCAGGCGGCGTGACGCCCGATGGCGGAAATCAGGGCGCGCCCGGCTCGATGGTGACAGGCTGGTCGCCGGATCTGGTCAAGAGTGAAGACCGGCTCACATTCGCCATGATGGTTAAGTACTAAGGAGACGACAGTGAAGAGGTTTTCGAACGCACTGATCGTCGCCGCCATGCTTTCGTCGGCCCACGCCGCGCACGCGCAGACGAGCGCCGGGGCCAAACCGTTGGATCTCGATGAGCCGCCGTTCGCATTTGGCGATTTCACGTGGCTCAGCGGCAACAATCGGCAACCCGACTCGCTTCTCAAGCTGGGGCCCGTGGTCTTCGGCGTCATCGTCGACGGGTACTATCTGTTCCAAGCGCGGCGCCCCATCGACCACACGGCATTCCCGTCGACGGCGGCGCCACGCCACAACGAGATGTCGCTCAACATGGTAGGCTTTGGCGTCGAGCTACCGCCGAACGCGATCGACACGAAAGCGGGGGGCCCCGTGGGGCAGCTCAATCTCCAATACGGCGCCACCGCCGAAGCGACGATGGGGCAGGACACCACGTTCGTGCGAGGCGAATACCTGTCGCGCACCGCATACCAGCCCATTCGCACGGCCCAAGCCGGCTGGCACTTTCACGCCCTCCACGGCGTGAACGTCGAGGTTGGGATCTTCCCCTCGTACGTGGCGATGGAAAGCTACCTCCCCGAAGAGAATTGGAACTACCTTCATCCGTTCGTCTCTGATTTCACCCCCTACTACTTCTCGGGGAGCCGAACGCAGATCTACTTCACCCAAAGGCTGAAGCTCGAGGTCTGGCTCGTGAACGGGTGGCAGACGTTCGGCCAGTGGCAAGAGGGGCGCGCCGGCGGCTTTCTCTGGAATTGGCGACCCAGCGAGCGCTTCACCGCGTCGACCACGGTGTACGCCGGGCAGGAGGCACCCACCGATTCGAAGTCGTCCCGTTGGTATACGGACAACTTCGTTCAGTACCAATATTACAAAGCAGGTGCAGGCTTCGTGCGGAGCGGCGCCGTCGCCGTAGTGGGCGATTTGGGGTACGACTACCGCAGCGGCGGGGTTCGCGATGGCGTGCGGGCGGGTGGCTCTCTCAGCCATCGCCTCGAAGTCGCCAACGGCTTCGCCTGGACGCTTCGTGCCGACTATTACTACGATGAAAGCCAAGCCGTCGTAACCGGATTTCCAATCACGAGCCCCTATACGCGGCCCAACCAAGACGGCGCATTCTCGGGTGGCGGCCTCACGACGACGTTCGACTACTGGCCGAGCCCGTGGACGCTGCTTCGCCTCGAGTACATGCACCGTATGGCAAATATCCCGTTCTTCAGCGGCCA
The DNA here is from genome assembly GCA_025354825.1 of Myxococcales bacterium. GTDB lineage: Bacteria > Myxococcota_A > Polyangia > Polyangiales > Polyangiaceae > JANXMC01. Next base: position 11,506 of record JANXMC010000240.1, on the reverse strand, counting down.
TAATGGGATTACGGGGCCAGGCGGCGTACAGCCTGCGTCGGCCGACGCTGCGGCGACCTTCACGCCCGAGCTGCGGCGCACCGACGACCGCATCGTTCTCAACGCGACGCTGCGACTCTAGCCGTCGAGGTCATGATGGGCGTCTACGCCTCGCTGGCCCTGGGGATGATCTAACGGCGCGCTCGGTTCGCGGCGCTCTTAGTCGCGCGCGGTCCACGGGCATACGTCGACCAACTTGTTCGCGGGGCGGAGGTTGCACGCGAAGCCGTCGGTGCGGCCGTGGGTCTTCGTCTCCGAGCACTCTTGCGACTTTTCGTAGGACCCTTCGGTGTCGAGCTCGATGGGGCGCGCGCAGCCGCCAACCTCGTACAAATCCCAATCGTAGAAGCCGCGTGAATCCCAAAAGTGGGAGACCTTCACGTTGACGTAATCGCCCTGTTTGTACTGCTCGATACACTTGGCAAAGGCGGCACCGCCGCGAACGATTTGAACCTGTTCGCCCGGGCAGGGATCCCATTCGAGCTCGAGATCCACCTGCGTCGCCACGCCCTTGTCGTCGACTTCCACCGTCGCCTTGCGCGTGATTTGGCAGACTGACTCGAAGCGCTCTTCGCGGTGACACCCGCTCGCGGCGAGCGCGGTAAACACCGCGAGCGCGGCGTACGCGGTGCCCGCCGAAGATCGAACCTGGTGCCCGCCGCTCTTCACGAGACCGAGCCTATCACGGCGCGATCACGAAGCGCCGTGGGGGCGCGCGAGGGGCGGCGAGGCGGGCGGCGAACGCGGATCGGCCGCCATGAAAAAGTCGACCACCGCGGCGAGCTCGGCGCGGCGGGCGACGAGGAGCACGGTCATCCCTGCGTTCACGACCGACGCGCCGCGCGGCGCTTGAAAGTCGCTCGTCGCATCGATGAGCCCCGCGAAGACGCACGAGCCGGGGAAGCGCGGGCTCGTCGCGATCTCGCTCACCGTTTTGCCGACGGCGGGCGAGTGCGCCGGGACGATGAGCTCGAAGGCGACGGTCGTCCCCTTCGCGAGGACCATGGCGTGGCGCACCGCCTCGTGCTCGACCGCGGTCGCGAGGGCGCCGACGAAAACGTCGATCTCCGACAAAATGCCGGTGATTCCAGCCGTTTCGTAGACCGCCGCATAGTCGGCGTCGCGCATGCGGACCATGACACGCTTCACGCCGGCCGCGCGTGCGAGGAGGGCGACGGCGAGGTTTTCGGCATCGCGGCGGAGCATCGCGACGACCACGTCGAAGCGATGAAGCTCGGCGCTTCGCAAGAGCGATGCGTCGGTCGCGTCGCCGACGAACGAGACGAGTCCGTAGCTCTCGAAGGCGCGCTTGGTGATCGCGGCGTCGCGATCGACCACGGTCACGTGATGCCCGGCGTCGCGAAGGTGGACGGCTACGGCGAGACCGGCGCGGCCAGCTCCGGCAATGAGGACGCGCATGTCAGGAAGCTCCGTGGTGACTGGTGTTGGCAAGGGCGATGAGCTGGCGATCGATGCCGTTCATCCGCTCGTTGGCGACGTCGACGTCGACGAGGCCGCGCCGCGCAGCGTCGAGGAGCGCGGCTTTTTGACCGTTGAGAAGCGCGGTCTCGATGACCGGATCGAGAGCACCGCGCGCGTCCGTTGCCGTCGACGGGATGTGGGATCGAAGGCGCTCTTCGGCCGAGATGACGAGGGTCTGGTACCCCGCGCGGCGCTCGGCGTGCTCGTGCCGGGAGAGAAGCCCCGCCGCCATGAGGTCGTCGAGATCCGCTTGCCCCTTGCGCGCCTCGATGAGCGTCGCGCGCGCGCGAGCGATGTCGCCGCCGCCCTGCTCGACGACCTTGAGCCAAACCAGAAGCCGACGGAACGGAAGCGCCTGCGTGACGAGCGTGACGAAGGTGACGCCGAAGACGATCGCGACGAGGCGTGACCTGCCGGGCAGCGTCTCGGGAAGCGTGAGAACGGCGGCCATCGAGAGTGCGCCTTTGATATTTCCGAAGACCATCACGTCCTGCCAGCGGCGCGGAACGCGCTCGCCCGTGACGGCGCGGAGCACCGCGAAGCAGCCAAAAACAGCCACGGCGCGGCCTGCATGGAGGGCGATGAGTGCGAGGCCGATCGACGGCGCTTCGGCCATCAGCATGCGCGCGTCGATCTGCATGCCCACGAGCAGAAAAAGCAGCACGTTGAGGCCGAAGCCCGCCGTCTCCCAGAACCCTTGAAGCGCCAGAACGCGCGACGGATCGAGAATCCTCCGCGCGGCGCGACCCACCGTGAGCCCCGCAACGACCACCGCGATCACCGGCGAGGCCTGGACGCGCTCGGCCACGAGGGAGGTGCCGAAAACGAGAACGCACGACGCCAGGATCGCCGTGAGGTGATCGGGCGTGCGACGCAGCACCAGCGCGCCGAGCGCGCCGCACGCAAAGCCCAACACTGCGCCGCCGACCATGCCGAGCGCCAGCGCGCGCAGCGTATGCGCCAGGTCGAAGTGGCCGCTCATCACGACCGCCGTCGTGAGGCCCACGAGCACGAGGGCCGTGCCGTCGTTGAAGAGGCTCTCCCCCTCCATGATCGCCGCCAACCTGTGAGGCACGCGCACGCTGCGAAACGCGAGGAGCACGCTCACGGTGTCGGTGATCGACAGAAGCGCACCGAGGAGCAACGCCGTCGCGAACGGCAACGCGAGAACGAGCGTCGCCACCGCCGCCGTCCCCATGAGCGAAATGAGAACGCCCGGCAGAGCGAGCGCGAGAATCGGCCTCCGCGCGCTCAAAAGCCCATCGGCATCGGCGAAGAGCGCCCCCTCGAAAACGAGCACGGGCAGAAATGCGAGGAGCACCACCTCGGGGTCCATAGGAGCCTTCGGAAGCACGTCGGTGAAGACCAAGAGCAGTCCGACGATCACGAGCGCGACGTTGTACGGCACGAAGAGCCGCTTCGCGCCGATGGCGACGGCCGCACCCACCGCGAGAACCAGTAACAAGTGTTCGAGCTGCTCTCTCAAGGCAACGCTCCCCTCAATCAAAACCCGCCGACACGCTCACGGTGCGAACGCCATGAGAGAAGAGTTAACGGGGAGGCGGGGTGGCAACGAGTCGAGGGTGAGGTGAGAATTTATTTTGGTGCATCCTGCAAACAAAAGAATCCTCCCAACCCTCGTTGCATCCCCGTCGGATTTCGACACGTCGTTCGCGGGAAGAGGGGGCGGGTCAGATGTGGAAAACCATGAGGCGGGCGCGCGTTTGGCGTGGCGTATATGCGCGCGCGTTTGCCTCGTTGGGGACGCGTGCCCCGGTGGCCACGGCCTCGAGGCGAGCGAGGCGCAGCGCGTGCGCGTCGAGGGCCACGGTGCGGGCGGGGGGATCGGACGCGCGGCGGAGATCGCGGTCGACGGCGAGCGCGCCCCGCGCGGGGGGGCTTGGCGTGGCGGCGCTCGCTTCCGTGGGCGCGTGGGGGGCGAGGGCTCGCGACAGGTCAGCGCCGGTTGCGACGGCCACGGCGCGGGCGAGGGCGCCCAATGCGGCGTAGGACGCTGCGACCGGCGCGCAGGCCAGCGCGAGCAACGCGACCAGGCCGACCACCGTGGCCAGCGCGCGGACGACGGAGCGGCGAGCACAGATCGCAGGCACTGGGCCCCGCGCCGCGCTTCGTGCTTTCGTTAGCGCCGGCATCCCGTGGCGGAGTCTAAGGTGGAACGACGCAGGACGGCAACGGACGGGCTCACCGCGGCGTCCGCACGTTGGTGCCCTGGCGCTCGGTTCGCGGCTTGGAACGCGGCCTGCACACTGAAGAGGCACTCCACGTGATCATCGCACTCGTCATGGGCTTTCTTATCGGCTTCTTCGGCTCGATTCCGGTCGCGGGGCCCGTCGCCGCCATCATCCTTCGCAGCGCAATCGCGGGGCGCATTCGCGAGGCTCGCGCCATCGCGTTGGGGTCGGCCTTCGCCGAGAGCCTTTATGCGTGCATGGCGTTCTGGGGGATGAGCGCGGCGATGGCGCGCTTCCCCGTGCTCGTGCCGATCTCGCGCGTGGCGGGCGCGGTCATCGTCGGGGCGATCGGCCTTCACTTCGCGTTCGCGAAAAAGAAGGAGCCCGCAGCCACCCTGGGCGATTCCCCGACGGACCCCTCCGAAAAGGTCGGACAGCGTCGGCGCGGCGCGATTCTCGGCCTCACGATCACGGCGCTGAACCCCACGCTCATCGCCACGTGGACGGCTGCCGTGACGGTTCTGCATTCGACGGGCATCGTCCCCGAGACGTCGACGAGCTCGATCCCCTTCGCGCTCGGCGCCTTCGCCGGGATCGTCGTCTGGCTCACGCTGCTCGTATCGCTCGTGCAACGTTTTCGTGAGCGCGTCTCCTCGGGCACGCTCGATCGCGTCGTACGTGGCACGGGGTGGGTGCTCATCGCCATCGGTCTCACGCTGAGCGTGCGCACGCTCGTCAAGCTCTTGTAGCCCTCTCCTCTCACGCCTAGGTCGCGGTACGCTCAGTGTCGAAGGGCACTCGATGACGACCCGTCTTCTCATCGTCGACGACGAGCCGCAGAACGCGGCGACGATTCAAGCGCATCTCGGCGTGCACACGCCGGGGAGCGAGTACACGACGACGGTCGTCACGTGCGGCGCCGACGCGATCGCGGCGCTCATTGGGCAGCGGCCCGATCTGGTGCTTCTCGCTCTCACGCTGCCGGACAGCTCGGGCCTCGCGATCCTCGCGCGCATTCGTGAGCAGACGCGAATGCAAAATATGCCGCATTTGCCGGTGATTTTTCTCACGACGCCGGCCGAGCGCGATCACCGTGCGCGGGCGCTCGAGGCGGGCGCCGACGAGTTTCTCGAGAAGCCTTTCGACGGCGCGCTCCTGCGCGCGCGCGTGCGCATGCTGCTGCAGCTTCGCGACTCGCGCGACGAGCTGCGGCGGTCGCGCGACGCGCTCCACGAGCGGAACCGGGAGCTCGAGCACCTTCAGTGCGAACAGCGCGAGCTGATGGAATTCCTTGTTCACGATCTAAAGAACCCGCTCATGGTCGTCTCGGGCAACCTCGAGTTCTTGGGGTCGGCGCGCGGCGTTCCCGAGCGGCTCCTCGGGGCCGTGAACGACGCTCGGGACGCGACGGAGCGCCTTCGCACCCTGGTTCAGGACCTGCTGACCGTCTCCCATCTCGATCATGCGCAGCTCCCCCTGCGGCGCGAGCCTGTGGACATCGTCGGCGTCGTCCGCGCCGTCGTCGGCGTCTACCTACGCAAGGCGAACGAACGGGGGATCTCACTGGTCGTTGGCAACGCGCCGCCGCTGCTCGTGAGCGGCGATTCGGGGCTGCTCCATCGCGTCGTCGAGAACATCGTCGACAACTCGTTCCGCTACACGCCGAGCGGCGGGCGTATCAGCATCGAAATGTGCGCAGACAGCGCGAGCCAGGTGACCGTCGCGATCTCGAACAGCGGCCCGGCGATCCCCAAAGAGCAGCGGGCGCGCATTTTCGAAAAGTTCGTCCGCAGCGGCGAAAACGCTGTCATCGCCGCCAACGTCGGCATCGGCCTCTACTTCTGCAAGCGCGTCGTCGACGCCCACGGCGGTGCGATCGACGTCGCGGAGACGGCCGAGTGGCCCACGAGCTTTATCGTCACTCTCCCGCGCGCTTGATCCGCTCCGACTGCGGCGCGGGAAGCCGAATCTGCGCGGGGATCCCCGTGGCCGTTGCCCCTTCGGGGACGTCGATGAGCACCACCGCGTTGGCCCCGATGACCGCGCGCGCGCCGATGGTCACGGGCCCCAAGATGCGTGCCCCCGCGCCCACGACGACGTCGTCGCCGATGGTCGGGTAGCCGTTGTTCTTCGCCGTACCCACCGTGTTGTTCCCCATGAACTGCACGCGGTTGCCGATGCGCGCGTTGCCGCCGATGACGGTGCCCACGGTGTGGACGAAGTAGACGCCGTCGCCGAGCGTGACGTCTTTGCCGATCTCGACGCCGTAGAGCGCCGTCTGCGCGATGCGCAGCATGCGGTTCACGGGGCCGAGATGCATTTGCCGCGCGCCGGCGCGAAGCCGCGTGATGGCCACGACCATGACCGAGTCTTCGAGGAGCGCACGCTTCATTGCGGCGCCCGACACGTCGCCGCTGCTGTGAACGCGCGTCAGCTCGACGACGTCCCGCACGAACTGGCGAATCATGTCTTCTTCTCCTGCGTCGCTTGCATCGTTCGCGGCGTCGTTCGTCGAAGGGTTACGTTCTCGCGCCCCCCGCTGCGAGCCGGAAGTCCCACTATAAGGGACTCGGCCTCGCGTGCGTGAGCGCTGCCTTCGCGATCACGCACGCCTCAGCTTTCGATCGATGCGTCGTCTCTCTGAGTCTCTGTGTGCTCGGGCTACTCCGCAGGCGATCGCTGCCTTGTCGGGCGGCGCGCAGTAGGAGGAGCCGCGACAATGCCCTCCTGGGCTTCGGTCTTGAGACCGCGAAGCGCGATCTCGAGAACGCCCGGAAGGAAGAAGAGCGTCAGCAGCGTCGAGAAGAGAATTCCGCTGATGACGACCGTCGCGAGCGGGCGCTGCACTTCGGCGCCGGCGCCCGTCGCGAGCGCCATCGGCAAGAAGCCGAAGGCCGCAACGGCGCCTGTCGTGAGGACGGCGCGCATCGTGTGCGTCGCCCCCTCCATGATCGCCACGTCGACCGAGCGCCCGTGCTCGATGCGCCGCTTCACGTCGTCGGCCATGACGACGCCATTGAGAACCGACACGCCCGCGAGGGCAATGAAGCCGACCGCTGCGGGGATGCTGAACGAGAGACCGCGACCGACGAGCCCCAAGATGCCGCCGACGAGCGCGATGGGGACGACGGCGAAGACCGCGGTGGCGTAGCGCGGGTTGCCGAACATCCAGAGGAGCATCGCGAAGATGATCGCGAGGGCCATCGGCACGACCATTCCTAGGCGCTTTTTTGCGCGCTCGAAGTTCTCGAACTGACCGCCCCACGTGACCTCGTAGCCCGTCGGCAGGCTCACGTCGGCCTGCACTTTGGCGCGCGCTTCGTCGACCCACGACACGAGATCACGACCGCGGAGGTTCACTTCTACACGCACGGTGCGGGTGAGCGCCTCGCGGCGAATTTGCGTGGGCCCTTCGGTCTCTTCGATCATCGCGACCTCCGACAGCGGCACCGTCGTGCCGCGCGCGGCTTCGACGAACAGCTCACCGAGCGCCTCCGGCGTGGGCGATCGCGGCGGCACGAGCAGCCGCAAATCGAAGCGCTTTTGCCCTTCGTAAATGAAGCCCAGGGGAATGCCGACGCGCGCGCTTTCGATGGCGGCGAGGGCGTCCTCCACCGACACGCCATAACGTGCCAGTCGAACGCGGTCGGGGCGCACGCTGATCGTTGGCGCGCCGAGGACGCGTTCGACGCGCACGTCGCCGGCGCCGCGAACGTTCTTCACGGCGGCGCCGACCTGTTCGCTCAACGTTTTTAGCTGCGCGAGATCTTCGCCGAAGAGCGCAATCTGCACGTCGGCCCGTGAGCCTGAGATGAGCTCGTTGGTCTTGTCTTCGATGGGCTGCGAGACCGAGACGAAGGTGCCTGCGACTTCGCTTTCGATGGCGTTTTTAAAGGCCACCGAGAGATCGTCGAGGTCGTGGGCCGTCGTCCATTCGGCCTTGGGGCGGAGGTGGACGAAGATGTCCGTGTTGTCGTTGCCGACGGGGTCGATGGCGACTTCCGCGCGACCTGTCATCGCGAGGGTCGTCATGACTTCGGGGAAGCGCTTCAGCACGCGCTCGGTCGCAAGATCGAGCTCCTTGGCTTCGGCGAGGCTAATCGACGGCGGCCTGCGAATCGTGACGACGGCGTCCCCTTCGTCGATGCGGGGCATGAAGTCGGCGCCGGCGCCGGCGAGCAACAAGACGCTGCCGATGAAGGCCGCGACGCCGCCTGCGATGAGGAACCAGCGAATCTTGAGCGCCGGCGCGAGCGCCCGCTCGTAGAGGTGCGAGAGCTTGACGACCCACCGCGGCCCCTCTTTTTTCGGCGGCGGCACGAAGAGCACGAGCAGCGCGGGAAAAAAGAGCACCGAGTAGAGAAGCGCGCCGAAAAGAGCGCAGGCCATCGTGACGGCCATGGGGCGGAACATCTTCCCCTCGATCCCCTCGAGGGAGAGGAGCGGCAGGTAGACGAGCATGATGATCGCAACCGAGAACGCGACCGGCCTCGCCACCGCTGCGGCCACCTCGGTGTAGGCCCGCTCGCGCGCGTTCTTCACGAGATTGCGCCCGGCCATGGCGGCCATGATCGCTTCGAGGATGACGATGGGACCGTCGACCAGGAATCCGAAGTCGATGGCGCCGAGGCTCATGAGATCGCCCGTGACGCCGAGGTAGTGCATGAAGAACAGCGCGACGGACATCGACGCCGGAATGCCGACGACGACGACCAGCGCGCCGCGCACCGTGCCGAGCAAGATGGCGAGGACGATGGTGACGACGAGGGCGCCTTCGACCAGGTTGTGAAGCACCGTCGAGACCGTGCGTCCGACGAAGTCGGAGCGGTCGTAGATGGGCTCGATGATGACGCCCGGCGGGAGCTCCTCTTGGATCTCGACGATCTTCTTTTTCACCGCGTGCGTGACGTCGCGACTGTTGGCGCCGATCAGCATCATCGTCGTTCCGGTGACGGCTTCGCCTTCGCCGTCGCGCGTGATGACGCCGTGCCGGAGCGCCGCGCCAACGCGGACTTTGGCGACGTGGCGCACGAGAATCGGCGTGCCGTCCGCGCCCGTGCGAAGGACGACGTTGGCGATCTCGTCTTCGTTTCGTAAGAGGCCGACACCGACCAGCGTGAACGACTCCGATGGTCTGTCGAGGTAGCCGCCTCCCACACTCACGTTGGCGCGCGAGATGGCATCGCCGACGTCTTTCAACGTCATGCTGTGGGCGTGAAGGCTCGCTCTCTCGACGACGACCTGAAACTCTTTCAGGTCGCCGCCCATCGTGTTGATTTCGATGACGCCGGGGACGCTGCGAAGCTTGGGGACGATCTCCCAATCGAGGATCGTTCGAAGCTGCGTGGGCGAGTGGTGATCGGACCGAACGACGAACTGATAAATTTCACCGAGGCCGCCAGAAACGGGCGAAAGCTCGGGTTTTCCAGCCACTTTCGGGAGCTGGCTCTCGACGCCGCGAACGCGCTCGAGAACGATTTGGCGCGCGAACCAGATGTCGGTCGTGTCTTTGAAAATGACGGTGACCGCCGAGAGGCCGGCGCGTGAAACCGAGCGGAGCTCGACGAGGTTCGGAGAGCCGTTGAGCGCAGCCTCCATGGGGAAGGTGACGGTCCGCTCGACCTCGACGGGCGAGAGGCCCGGGCAGTCGGTGAGCACCGCCACCTGCACCGTCGACACGTCGGGGATGGCGTCGATGGGCAGCGTGCGCGCCGCGTAGCCGCCGGCGGCGAGCAGCACGACGAGGAGGCAGGCCATGACGATCCGCAGGCGGATCGTCGTCTCGATGATTTTCGTAAGCATTATCGGAAGATCTCCGACTTGAGGGCGAAGACGCCGCTGGTTGCGACCTTCTCGCCGGCGTTGATGCCGGAGGTGATTTCGACGCGCGTGCCGTCGCGCGCGCCGAGGGTCACGGCGCGGGGCTCGACAGAGGTCTCGTCGTGGGAGACGAAGACGGTGGGGCGTCCGTCGACGCTTGTGACGGCGTCGCGCGGCAAGAGCAGAACGGCGCTCGCCTCTTGTTTCGTGCTGATTTTCGCCAGGACGGACTGCCCGGGGCGAAGCGCGCCGTCGACGTTCTCGACGACGACGCGAACGGGGGCGCTGCGCGTGTCGACGTCGATGATCTCGCCAACGTGAGCGACCTTCCCCGCGAGGACGACGGTCGCGTTGGTCTGCGGCGAAATCTCCACGATGTCGCCCGCGTGGATGTGACCGAGCTCGCGCTCGAAGACGTCGAGCTCGATCCAGACGCGGCGCAAGTCGGCGACGCGGAACGCGGTGAAGCTCGGCTCGACGGACTGCCCGCGCGAGACGTGCGACTCGACGACCTTGCCCGCGAGGGGGCTTCGAAGCTGGAGGACGCCGACCTCGCCGCTGGCGCTTCCGCCAAAGGCGCGGACGCGCTGCTCGGCGGCGTAGAGCTCGGCTTTCGCGGCGAGGGCCGTGGCCTTCGCAAGCTCGGCGTCGCGCTGCGACGAGACGCGCGCTTCGGCGAGCTGGTCTTCGCGCTTCTCGTTGGCGAGGGCCGCTTCGGCGTGGGCCTTCGACGACATGACCGCCGTCTGCGCCTGCCCGAGCTCGGCGCTCTCGACCTCCGCGAGAATGTCGCCCGTCGTGACGGGGTCGCCGGGGAACTTCACGACGCGGCGAACGCGCCCCGAGATACGCGCGCCGATGGCGGCGACCAGCTCGGGGTCGAACTCGACGGTGCCCGTCACGCTCACCGTGGGCGAGAGCGACGAGCTCTCGGCGGGCGCGAAGACGATCTTGGAGCGCTGCGCGAAGGCCGCCGAATACCGAATGAACTTGCCGTCCAAGTGAGGCACGTCGCGCGGAGGCTCGGCCTGCGTCGCCGCCGGTTTTTTTAGCGCGATGAACGCGCCGACCGCGCACGCCGCGACCGCGATGCCGATCCCTATCTTCACTCCCGTGGCAGCACCGCGCTTCGGTGCGGGCGTCGATTCAGAACCCGCGGCTGCTTCTTCTGACGTGTGCGTAGAGCTCATGGCGTAAGTCCTCCAACGGCGCGATCGAGCGCAATCCTGTCCATCCAAGCCGCTTCGAACGCGTCGAGGCGGAGCCTCCGAACGCGGGCGACGTCGCGGGCGGCCGACGTCACGCGAAAGAGATCGAAGCGGCCCGAGCGCCACCCAGCTTCCACGAGCTGCATCGTCCGCTCGGCCGCGGGCATCGCCTTTTCGGTGATCTCGCGGAGCTGCGCGCGGCGCGATTCGTAGGCCGCACGTGAGGTCATCACCTCGCGAACGACCCGTCGTCCAAGCAATTCGAGACGCATCGTCTCGGTATCGCGGCTCGCCCGCACCACCGCCCGCGGCCCCTGGTTCCGTTGAACGACGGGGATCTCGACGGAGAGGCCGACGACGCCGAAGATGGGCGAAAGGGGAGCCGCGTCGACGCCGACGTAGGCGCCGATCTTCGGAAAGACCTCTTTCGAGAGGCGCTCGTCGGTCGCGTCGAGAAGGACGATGCGCTTCCGCACGATGTCGAACTCGGGGCGCGCCGCGACGGCTTTGCGCGCGAGCTCCTGCGGCGCGGGCGCTTCGTGCGGATCCTCGAGGGGCGTCGTGAGGGCGATGGCGTCGCTGGCGCCGATGTCGAGCGCGTCGCGAATTTCCGAGATGTACGTCTCCCGTTCGCGTTCGGCGTCTTCGATGGCGGCGTGGAGCTCGGCGACCTCGGTCTGCGCGAGGGACTGCTCGATGTCGCCGGACGCGCCTGCCTCCGCGCGCTGCTTCGACGCGGAGAGTATGCGCTCGGCGATCTCGAGG
>JANXMC010000400.1 GCA_025354825.1 Myxococcales bacterium | reverse complement strand
GTTGCCGACGGCGAGAAGCGCTGCGCGGTTCGCCCAGGTGAGTGCGCTCCCGCCGACCTCCGCCATCTGCGTGCCGATGGTGCCGACGACCTCGAGGGCCATCAGCTCGACATCGGAATCGAGCTTCTTCGGAAGGGCCGCTTGGACGCGACGCCCCACGTCGACCAGCGCGCCTGCGTTCACGCCGGTCGGCACCCAGTTGGGGTTGAACGCCTTGAGCCATGCCGCGACGAGGACGACGAGGTCGGACGCCGACGCGCGAACGAGAGGCGCGAGCTTCGCCTGAACGAGCTTGAGCGCGCGGGCTGCGAGGAAGTACCGAACCGAATCGGAGCGGTCGCCTCCTCCGCCCGAGAGGAGGCCTTCGCCGACGAGCAACGTGGGCGGTGTCGACGCGGCGGCGAGGCATACGCGACCGAGCCGCGGCGTGACGAACACCTGCACGTTCGTGAGGCCGGCTGCCGGCGCGAGGCTCGCGACGAGCTGCGCGAAGCGCGCGGCGTGGGGCAGGGGCGACGACGCGATTGGGGTCGGCGAGAGCGGCCGAAGATCCGCCGGGAAGGCCGCATCGAGCGCATCGCCCGTCTTCATGAGAAGCGAGCGGAACGGCGTCGACAGAAGCTCCGGCGCGAGGAGATCGTCGAGGCGCGCATCGAACGCCTTCGCCTCGGCGCCCTTTAGCTCGGTCTCGCGCCCTTCGTAGGCCGCGAGCGTTGCCTCGGCGACGGTGGCCGAGTCCTTCTTGTTTCGAAGGTCGTAGACGGCCGCCATGATCTCGAACAGCGGCACCGAGAAGCGCCCCGTCGCGAAGGCGCGTCGCGCATCGCCCGTTGCGCGATCGAGCAGAATTTGCGTCGCGGGGCGCTGGTTGTGGCGCATGTAAAAGTCGGCCGTGGCGCGGAGGATGGTCACGTCCTGCGGGTACTCTTTGCGCGCCTGATCGAGCGTCTGCTCGGCCCGCCGCACGTCGTGCCCCGTCTGCTCGTGAATCTCGGCGAGCTCCAACATGCGTGCGCGCCGCACGCTCGGATCGCCCGCGCGCTGCAATAGCTCGGTCTGCGCCTCCACGGCGCGGCCGACGTCGTTCTGACGGCGGTAGATGTCGACCAAGCGCTCACGCGTCGGGATGTCCTCCGGCGCGCGCTTCATGACCTCTTTGAACGCCAGCTCGGCGCGCGAGAGGTTCACCGTATGGTCGCTGTAGAGCGTGCCGAGGCGGCCGTAGATATCGCGCTGCTCGTCGGGCGTCGAGGCGAGGCGCGCCAGGCGAACCCAGGCCTGCTCCGCGCCTTCCCAATCGTGCTGTCGTGCGCACAGCTCGCCGTACGCTGCGAGCGCCGTGGGGTGGTCGGGGCGCGTCTCGAGGGCCGTACCCAGAGCCGACTTCGCGGCCTCGAGGTAGCCGACTTGCACGAGCGCTTTGGCGCGCTCGACTTCCATGTCGACGCGCTCGGCCGGGTCGGTGATCGTCGCAATGCGCCGGTCGAGCAGGTGTGCGAGCTCGCTCGCGAGGCCGCGATCGCCGTAGAGCCCGGCAAGGCGCTCGAAGGTGTCTTGGAAGGTTACGTCGAGCACCGACGCGTGCTCGAGGGCGACGATCGCGCGTTCGACGTCGCCCACTTCGTCGAGCCAAATGCGGCCGGCGTCGTACCAGGCGAGGAGCTGGTGCTCGGCCACGGCGCTCGTGCGGGCGAGGCTTTCGCACGCCTCGGCGGCGCCCCGCAGATCGCCGTCGCGTTGACAGACGTCGGCGAGCATTCCCCACGTGACGACGTCGCCAGCGTCGATCGTCTTCGCGCGTTCGAGCAGCGCGCGGGCTTGCGTCAGGTCGCCGAGGCGCGCTGCGGCTTCCCCTGCACGCAGGCAGAGGACCGCGACTTCTTGCGGCCGAACGGCGCGTTCGATGAGCTCGAGGGTCGATGTGAGGTACCCCGCGTCGTCGCCCCGGGCGCGCGCATGGGCGTTGCGGAGGCGAAGCGCCGAGAGCGTCGCGTCGACGCAGCTCGCGCCGAGCTCCGCCATCTCGCGGGTGCCGTCCCAATCGCCGTCGACGCCGCGCATGCGAAAGCGGGTCGCAAGCTCGGCGTGGGCGATGGTCTCGACCGAATCGCTCGCGGAAAGCGCGCGCGCGACCGACGCGAACACGGGCTCGAGCTCGGAGGCGCGCGCGTCGCTGATGAGCGCGTTCTCGATGTGGCGAAGACTGTGGAGCGAAGCGGGATCGTCGCTGAGGAGCGCGCGGTGCCACAAGAGAGCGCTCGCCGAATCGTTACGCCCCACGCGGTCGAACTCGGCCAAGCGCTGCTGCGCGACGGTGCGTTCGGGGGAGGCTTCGTTGGCGCTCGCCGTAATGACGAGGTTCTCGGCGACGTCCGACACGCGGCCGCTCACGAGCTCGGCGCGGTCGCGGATGATCGCGGCGAGGACCGACGTTTCGGCGGCCGCGTTGGCGGTGCGCCACGTCGCGTCGGTGAAGCCCGCGCGCTCGAAATCGTAGGCGGCGTGGGTGAGAAGCGCGGAGCGCGTCGCCCCTTCGGTTTTCTCCGCGCGCCGTTCGCGCCACGCGCCACGGGATTCGGGGCTCGTGGGCGCGAACCTATCGACGAGCTCGCGCAACGCGGCGTCGTCCGGGCGCGCGCGAGAGGCCTCTTCGAGGCGCTCGCGGGCGAGCTCGGGGTTATCGCTTGCGACGAGTCGCGCCTCGCGCACGGCATCGAGCGCGCGCTCGACGACGTCGGTGCTGGCTTCGTGTCGCTCGCGCACCCATCGCAAAATCTCGGCCGTGTCGCCCTCGCGCCGCGCGATGCTCTCGGCGAGGAACGCCGCGATCGGCAGCGCGGGCGCAGCGCGTTGCGCGCGCTCGAGAAGGTCGCGGCGCGTGGCGTCGTCGACGCCTTCGGTGCGTGCAATTGCTTCGAGCCGCGCGAGCGCCGCACGGGGTCCGTCGTCGAGGCCGTCGGCGAGGGCGTTGAGCTCGATGGCGAGGTCGACGTTCGGGTCGAGCGAGGCGAGCGCGCGAAGGGCGGCGATGTCGCGCCCGTCGGCCGCGCGTGCTTCGCGGTACCCGTCGCGCGCGGACGCCGTGTCGCCTGCATGCTCGGCGACGACGGCGGCGGCCATCGAGCGCTCCCACGCCGTCGCTTCGGCGTCTTCCGGTGCACCGTAATAGGGCCACCCTTCGAGGGTCGCGCTCACGTCGGTCGACGCGCGCGCGCGGATCGCCATTTCGACGGCGACGAGATGCCCTTCGCGAGACCCTTCGATTTCGAGGGTGCGCGCGGCGGCTTCGATATCGGCGGCGGTTCCGCCCCACGCGAGCAATCGCGCGAGATGCACGGCCGCCTGCGACGCCCGCGTCCCCGCAACGCGCTCGGCGGCGCGGCGTGCCGCCTCGGACGACCCTTCGCCACGAGCGCCCGCGCTGAGCGCGGCGACGAGCGTTTGAAGCGCTCCGCCCGCTTTCGCAGCGGCGACGACATCGGCCTCGGCCACGTCGAGCCCTGCGAGCAGCGCCACGACGGCGCGATCGGCGGGGGCGAACGCCGTCGTTGCCAGGGCGCGACGCACGCGGTCGGCATCGCCGAGCTCGAGCCCACGGGCCGCCAGCTGCCGAGCGGCCGCCGCGTCGCCGCTTTCGACGAGCGACTGAAGGAGATCGGCCGACCGCGTTCGGCTCGCACCCGTCGTCGCGGAAAGCGCGGACGCAAGCCACGTGGCGCCTGCCGCGAGCTCCGGGATCGCGTGAAGCTCGGCGATAGCGTCCGCCGCGAGGGCGACGTCGCCCCGCGCGATGGCCGCGCGCGCGCGCTGCATCGCTTCGTTCGGCACGACGCCGCGGGTGACACCGACCAGCTCCTCGTTCGTCGCGACGAAGCCGCGTACGCGGAGCGCGACATCGACCCCGGCCACCAGCGCCCGGGTCTCTTGGACGGCGGGGAGGGCGAGGGCCATCGCGTGCTCGGATCGCGCGAGAGAGCTCGCGGCGCGCGCCACGGAAGCGCGAATGTCAGCGCCGTCGGTATCGAGCGCGATTTGCCAATGGTGGGCCGCGTCGTCGAAGCGCCCGTCGAGGCGAAGGAGGTCGGCCGCCGCGAGCTCCGCGTGAACGCGCGCGGGGGCGCTTGCGGCGCTGCGGCTCTCGAGGTCGAGCGCGTCGACCACGTCGTCCGCGTTCGTGCCCGTCGGGAAGAGCGCGCGCACTTGCCGATGCACGAGGGGGAGCTCGGGGGCGCATTCGCGCGCCTCGTTCGCGAGCTCCGCGGCGCCCACCCGATCGCCCACCATCGCGCGCAGCTCGCTGGCCGTGAGGAGACCGCGCGCCCGCAGCAGCGCGTCGAGCGTCGCCCGCGCTTCGGCCTCGAAGAACGCGGCCTTCGCGCGGAACGAGTCGATCTTCACGGCGTCGAGCCACGCGGTCGCCGGCCGCTCAGACTCCCACCGCGTGCTCGCTCCGCCGAGCTCGCCCCCGCTTCGCCGACGCATGTGGGTCGGATCGTCGTCCCCCTCGATCGCGACGTCGCCCGCGTCGTCGCCGAGATCGCCGATGTCGGCCGCGTTCATCGCGAGCATTGCGTCGACGCCGGCCGCGCTCTCCGCGTCCTCGCCTTCGTCGTCCCCATCGCCCAGGCGCAAGAGCGCTTTTGCTTCTTTTTCCTGCTCGGCGCGGGCGATGCTGGCTTTCAGATCGGACTTCGAGAGAACGCTCGTCTCTTCGTTCGGGTCGTACTTGCGCGCCTCGGGCATGAGGAGCGACGGGCCGCGCGTCTGCTCCGCGCGGAGGATCGCCCCCTCCGACGGCGCCGACGTGAGCATCCCCTCACTGGTCGGCGAGCGCGACGACGGCGCGGCGTTCGCCATCTCGCTCAGCGCATCGACGGGCGCCGTCGGCGGCTCCGACGGGTTGAACGGGTAGTCGTCGTCCGATGCCTTGCGACCTGCCGCAGGCGGGCGCGTCGTCGACGGACGTGCCGCCGGAATCGACGAGGTGCGCCGTTGGCCACCGCGCGAGCTCGGCGGCGCGAGGTTGCCCAAATCGACCCCGCGCGCGCTGGTCACGACCGACGGATCTTCGTCGTCCGCGAAGCTGCTTTCCGCGTCGAAGCTCTCGGACGCCGCCGGCATGTGCGCCGACGACGCGAGATCGACCTGAACGTCGACCCCTTCCGAGTCCGGCTTTTTCGTGTCGGTCTTGCCAAAGAGCTGGCCCAGACCGCCGCGCTGCGACTTGGGCGACTCTTCGTGCTTGCCTGCCCCTCGGAGCAGCTCGCGCGGGATCCGCGCGATGACCGTCTGGTTTCCTTCGTCCTCTTCGTCGTCCAGCTCGTGCAGCGACACGCCGCTGTTCGAGCCTTCGATGGAAGGGATATTGTAGAATGCACGCGAATTGGGCGATGGATCGCGTGGCTGCGCGGGCGTGGGGGCCGGCGTTGGAGGCGGCGCGGGCGGGGTCGGAGCGGACCCTGCCGCGGGGACGAGCTTCTCGGCGCCCGAGACGCGCTCTTTCGCGACCTCCGGAACGAACGTGTTCTCCTCCCACTCCGAAAGGGCCTGGTCCCAGTCGATGTCGGCGAGGTTCGGGAGCTTTCGGTCGTCCGTCATGACGTGCTTTCGAGGCCGAGAGAGCGGCGAAGCTCGAGGTACGCCGGCGAGAGGACGAACCGGAGGACGGCCTCGGCGCGCGCGTCGTTTCGCGCGGCTTGCGGGATGCGCTCCATCGGCTCGCCGAGAAGATCGGCGAGGACGACGCCAACGTCACCCGAGGCGACGGCGGCCACGCGCCCATGGGAGATGTGCACGCGCTTCACCCACGGCCGCGCATCGAGCTTCGACTTCGCGATGAGCCGACAGAGATCGGCGACGGGCTTCTTGAGCTTTCGCGGGAGGGCTTTCGAGAGCAGTCGCTCGACGTCGGCGAGCATCGCGTAGGCCGGCGCCTCGATGGGGACTTCGGAGATGCGGCACGCGGCGATCACGATGGCGGCGACGGTCGTCTCGTCACGATGACGGATGACCGTGGTCCCGCGCACCATCGCGAAGAGCTCGCGCGCGACGCGGGCGCGGGTGATGGGCGCGAGTGGCGCGTTGACGCCGGAGCCGACGACGAGCGACGGTACTTCGCCGGGGACGCCTTGAACGCCGAGGGGGTCTTTGCCGCCCACGTACAGATCGAATTCGCGAATGCCGAACGCGCCGGTCCACGACGCGACCTCGTTGCGCAGCGCGATGCCGCTGCGCGGGTCGATGCGATCGCGCTTGGAGACGCCGCACGCCACGAGCGAAGGGCCGAGCGCCTCGGCGAGCGTGGGGCCAAGAAGCACGAAGAGGTCGGCGATGGGGCCGTCGTCGCCTGGGGCGAGGAGCTTTTGAAGGAACGCTTCGGTGAGGGCGATCTGCGGCGCCCGCGGCTTTCGCGTGGAGAGCTGCGCGAACATTTGCTCGCTCGCCGAGTCGCTTCCGCCGAGGGCAATCGAGACCGAGAGCGCCGCCTGCTGAAGGTCGTCCTCGCCGAGGGCACGGGCCACGCGGGCAAGGCGCCGTACGGCGGCGACGTCGTGGGGCTTCAGCGCAACGGCTTCCAAGAGAACGGTTTTGGCGCGGAGTAGGTACCGCGCGCGAACGGCTTCGTCGTCCTCGATGGAGAGGAGCATGTCGATCCCCTCGCCATCCATCGGCGCTTCGTCGAGGAGCTTGTGGAGCGCTGCGCGCGCGGCTTTCGGCTCGCCGAGGCGGTCACGGTGAATGGCCATCGCAAGGCGCGCGGCCTCGACGCGGCCTTCGGGCTCGGCCCGTTCGTGCATCAGCTCTTCGAGGATCGCCGTTGCGTCGCTCCACGATCCGGTGCGTGCGGCGGCGCGGGCGAGCCGTTCGCGGACGGGCAACGACGAGAGCTGCGCGCCGTGGAGCACACGCAAGACCTCGAGCGCCTTGTCGAAGCGATCGAGCTTGTTTTCATAGAGATCGACGGCTGCGATGCCCGCAGTCATGCGGTTTTTCGCCGGCGCGCTCTCGATGGCGGCGAGGCGCGCGAGGTGGTCGGCCGCCTCTTCGAACTGGCCGCGCCGGATGAAGATCTCGCCCGTGAGGGCGAGCGCGCCGACGTGGTCGGGCTCGAGCATCGTCACGTTCTCGAGCGCCTTGAGGGCCGAATCGGTGTCGCCCTTCTGGCGCATCACGCGCGCCTGCTCCCAAAAGAGCTTGGCGATTTCGGGCGGGTCGTCGGTGACCTCGAGACGGCGCGCGATGAGAACGAGCAGCCGGTCGCTCTCCTTCTTCTCGCGAACGCGGCGGAACAGCTTGTCGAAGGCCACCGCGCGGCTTGCGTCGCGCGTGAAGCTCGCCTCGAACGCGACCTCGGCGAGCTCTTCGTCGCCGAGGGTCACGAGGAGATGGGCGGCCTCCTCCCAGTACGCAGCGCCGCGCGCGTCGTCGGCGCAGCGCGCGCCGAGCTCCGAGGCTGCGCCTGCGTGGCGCTCGACGGCGCCGGTGAGCTCGGCGGCGGTGCGAAGCCCCTCCCATGCGGCGAGGTCGTCGGGCTGGGCGGTGGCCGCGGCTTCGAAGCAGACGAGCGCCTTCTGCGCGTCGTCGGCGGCGAGGTACGACCAGCCGGCGAGGGCGGTTGCCTCGTCGTAGGGGAGCGCTTCGGCGCTCGCGTCGAGCGTGCCGTCGAAGTCGGTCGCGCGAAGGGACGTGAGCGCGGCTGCACGACGGCGCGGGTCGCTCCCCGGCGGCGATGCGTCGAGGTTCGCGAGGCGCGAGGCGGCGGTGGCACCGCTTAAGAGCGGCGTCGTCGCGGGCGAGGCAGGCGTCCCCGCGGCGGCACGTCGGAGCGACGACGCGCTGGCGGCAAGGGCGTCGCGGGAGTCGCCGTCGAGCAGCCCCGCGATGGCGAGGCGTGCGTCGGCCTCGCCCGCAACGCTGTCCATCGACATCGCCGCCGCGAGCCACTCGAGCCCGGCGGCCATGCCGCCGCCGGCGTCGAACCACGCGCGCGCCGACTCGACGGCGTCTTCGACGACGCCCGACTCGCGTGCGATGCGGAACTGTTCGGAGGCCGCGAGGATGTTGGCGTCGTGCCCCGCGCCCGCGATCCGTGCGATCGCCAACGCGTGCGCTCCGCTGTCCATCGCACCTTCGGGCCAGACGATTCGGGCAAGGGCGGCGGCGACCGCGAGGGCACCGTCGCCCTCCGCGTCGACCACGCCGAGCGCCTCGCGCGCAGCGTCCGTGTCGGCGAGATCGATCGCGAACCGCTCGAGGGCCAGCGGAGCGACGTCGCCGCCGGCGGCGACACCTCGGTCGAGCGCGCGCCGGCGCCCGTCGCCGCTGTCGACGTCGACACCGCGGGAGGCCCATGCGAGCGCGAGCGACGCGGCCTCGGGCGATGCGGTTTGCGCTTCGAGGAAAGCCTCGACGGCGCCGCGACGGTCGCCCTGTCGCCAGCGTACGAGGCCGGCCTCGAGGTAGAGCGCCGCGGAGAGCTCGGGGTCGGGGGTCGCGGCGGCGCAGGCGGCAGCGATGCGCCCCGCAGCGACGGGGGCGTCGGCGCGCCGTTCGAGCTCGGAAAGCCAGCTTGCGACGAGTGGATCGCCCGCCTCAGCGCTCGCGAGCTCGCGAAGCCGAGAGCGCGCGCCGTCGGCGTCGCCCGACGCTTGCGCACGCATGGTCGCCATCAGCGCGAGGCCTCGCGCGAGCACCGTGTCGGGCTCGACCGCCGCGAGCGCATCGAGCGCCGCGATCGACGGTGCACGCGTCGTGTCGGCATCGGCCGCGACGCCGCTGGGCACCATCATGAACGCTTCGATCGCGCGTCCGAGCCACGCGCCGCGCGGCGTTGCGCCAAGCTCACGAAGCGCCTTTCGGCCGGCCTCGTCGTCCCCCCGCGCGAACCTCGCGCGCGTGAGCTCGAGGCCGAGCGATACGACCTCGTCGTCGACGCTGCCGCTCGCGAGCAAGCGACGCGTCGCCTCTTCGTACCACGCCGAATCGCCCACGAGGCTCGCCGTCATGCGCGCGATTCGGGCCACGGTCGACTGCTCGACACCGCAAAGCGCCGCTTGGCTCAGGGCCGCTTTCGCGGCTTCGCCGTCGTGGGCGAGAACGCCCCAAACGTACCCCGCGACGATGTACGCGCGACCACGCGCGTCGTCCGTCGCGAGGTGCTCGGCGAACGCTTCGAGCTGCCCGGCGAACGCGCCGGCGTCGCGCGTGGCGAGGAGATCGAGCTGCTGCGCCCGCACGGGGAGCGAGCCCGGATCGGCTGCGGCCGCGCCCGCGAGCACGTCGATGGCGCGGTCGCGATCGCCCGTGGCAATCGCGTGCTCGGCGATGCGAAGCGACAGCGACGCGCGCTCCCCGGCGTCGGTGGCGTCGGCGAGGAGCCGCTCGGCCAGCGCCGACGAAAGCGCCGTTTCACCCGCGGCGTCGGCCATGCGCATTCGCGCGTCGAAGAGGTACGGCTCGACGGACGCACGCGTCGCGTCGTCGGTCGTCGCCAAGAACGAGAGCGCGCGATCGAGCACGTCGGCCGCACGCGGAAGATCGCCGGCGAGGCGAAACTCGACGGCCGCACGGAGCCACGCGTCGGCCGCCGGTGCGGCCGCATGGGAGCCTAAAAGCCACGACGGAACGCCGTGATCGGTCACGTCGGTCGCACCTTCGGTGGCGACCGCTTGGCCCAACAGCGTCGCCTCGGTTTCGAGAGCGCTGGCGGCGAGGCGCGCACGCTCGATGACCTCGGGGTCGGTGCTTCCGCCGTTGGCTGCATTCGCCTTCTGCGCGAGCCGCCCGAGCTCGACGGACGCTACGTACGTCGCCCCGCCGCCCACGGTGCGTGCCTCGTCGAGGAGCGACAGCGCGACGTCGGTCTCGCCGGTAAGCGCCGCGAGGCGCCCCGCGTCGACCAAGAGAAGCCCGCGCCACGTGGGGTCTGTCGAGAGTGCCGCACGCTGCACGAGAGCATGGCGCCGCGTGTCGGCGTCGCCGATGCGGGCGGCAATGAGCTCGAGGGTGAGCCAAGCGGTCGCACTCTCGCCAGCCTTCGCGCCGACTTCGGTCGCCTCGCGCGCAACGTTCTTCGCGCCGTCGGTGTCCCCCGCGACGTCCTCCAGATACGCGGCGCGCATGAGCAGCGCGCGCGCCCGTTCGTCGCTGGTGTCGGCTGCGCGAACGAGCGCGTCGATGACCTTCACGAGATTCTTGTGAGAGCGACGGCGCTCGAGAAGGCGCACGAGGCTCTCGAGCGGCTCGCGGAACGACGGGTCGGTGTTGAATGCCGCGAGGTAATCGCGTGCCGCGCCAGGCTCGTCGCCCGCGCGCTCTTCGAGCTCGCCGATCTCCGTCAGGAGTCGCGCCTTTTGCGATTTGTCGGGCGACCCCGCGTACTCGGCACGAAGACGCTTCAGCGTCCCCTCGACAGCCCGCGCGGCGTCGGCCGTGGGCGGGTAGCGCGAGGGGAGAAGCGATGCGCGACGCGGCTCGACCGAGACGCGCGCCGGCGGGGCGGAGATGGAAACCGGAGGCGCTCCGCCCACGTCGGACTCGCGAATACGGCTCGCCGGGAAGGTCAGCGTCGACTCCTGGTCGGCGTCGATGGGCACGCCCGAAGGCGGCATCGGCTCGAGCGGCGACGTGGACACCGACGTCGAAGACATGGTCGACGTGCCAGCCCCGTTACCGACGACGGATGCGTCGGGAGGGAAGCTCGGCGTGCTCGTGGTTTCCGACATGGGCGCATCTCGGATCGCGCCGCTCCCGCTGACGGCAGGCGATCCTGAGAACCTCACGATAGAAGTTTCTGCCGCAATCCCGCAAAAGGTATCGTAACCTTTCGAAGAAAGCGGGCGGGGTCCGTGCGAAGAGGCCGCGGCGGGCGCCCCCGAACCGTCAGCCGAGTGCGGCGAGCTTCTCGTTGATTTTGCTCTCGATCGTCCCCTTGAGGACGCGAAGCAAGAACGGCAGGTCGACCTGGACGCGAACCTCCGTGTCCGACACCGCCACCTCGCCTTTGACGCCCTTCGCAGCGCCGCTCGCGGCCTCGAACTTCACGGCGTCGCCCTCCCAACGCCACGCGATGCCGAGCTTCTGCTCGAGGTTCTTCGCGAGCTCCTCGGCCCGTTGGCGGGCGTCGGCTTTCGGGAGCGAGTGGGAGCGCTTGATGTCGATGGTCGCCATGGTGGTTGTTCCTTCGCGTGACGGTAGCCTCACCGTTCACGACGGTGGGCCGAAGCTCGTATCACTCGAGCCGCTTGGCAATCCAGAATCCGCGGGGTGTTTCGACAGGGTCGCTCACACCGCCGGCGGGAAGGGTGAAGAGCGCGAACTCGAGATTCTTCTCGAGGACACCGCGCGGGATGCGCCCGATGTCGTCGGCGGACCCCGAGTCGCCGTGGCCGGCAGCGGCTTTAAAGTTGGTGCGTGCCTCGGCGGCGAGCTTGTCGGCGAGGGCGATGGCATCTTCGCGGCTTCGTGCGTTGGCGGCGGCGCCCTGGGCACCGGCGAACGTGACGAGGATGACGCCGCAGTGAACCGACTTCGGCGCCCTTGCGGGGAGCACGAACGCCGGCGACGCGTCGGCTTCCTCGGCGCTCGGAACGTCGAGGACGTGGTCGGCCTCGGCGGCGACTTCGGCGGGCGCGAGGGTCGCGGCCTCGAGTGCCGCATCGGCCGACCCGTCGAGGGGCCCCGCGGCTGCGGCGGCATCACCGGCGTCTGCGCGTGGGACGAGAATCGGCAGCGTCTCGAAGCCGGGTAGCGAGAGCACGACGGCGAGGCCCGCCACGGCGATGACCGCGGCGAAGGAAATCCACTTTTGCATGACCGGCGCGCTGAATTAAGAGCAGGTCGGGCCCGCGACGAATGCGCGTGCCCGGCTGCGGTTTACGACTCGGTGCCTTCGGTCTGCTGCGCGTCGTCTTCGTCCGCGGCCATCGGCGTGGGGCCGAACTCCTCGAACGGACGCATCGTCGCGGGGGGCGGGTCGCCGTAGAGCTCGAGCTGCGCGGCGAGCCAGTTTTCACGCTGGATCATCACGCGGCGCTTCTCGGCAAGCTCCTCCTCTTCCGCGTTCGGTGCGGAGAGGTCGGTCTTCGCGATTTGGTCCTGAACTTCGCTCAGCTCTTTGCGCACGACCACCGGATCGATGGACGGACGCTCGACGAACTCGTCGGTGAGAATGAGCAGCTTGTTCGCGCCGGCCTCGGCGAAGCCTGCACCGACCGCGCACTTCTTCGTGTCGCTGCCGGTGCGGTAGGTGACGATCCCCGTGCGCACCGCCGCGAGAAGCGGCAAGTGCCCGGGCAGAACGCCGAACTCGCCGTTGACGCTCGGCGCCGTGACCTCGTCGACCGAGACGCTGAGTGCCGTGCCCTTAGGCGTCACGATCTCGAGCAGAATCTTGTCCGCTCGGATCGCCGTGTCTGTCGCCGTCGTTGCCATGCTCAGGTCTTCTGAAGCTCGACGGCGCGCTTCTTCACGTCGTCGATGTTGCCCTGAAGATAAAACGCCTGCTCCGGCAGAGCATCGAGCTTACCGCTCAGGATCTCTTCGAAGCCTGCGATCGTATCCTTGAGCGAAACAAGCTTGCCCGTGAGGCCCGTGAACTGCGCGGCGACGAAGAACGGCTGCGAGAGGAAGCGCTGGATTTTGCGGGCACGGCTGACGACGAGCTTGTCGTCCTCGCTGAGCTCGTCCATGCCGAGGATGGCGATGATGTCCTGGAGATCCTTGTACTTCTGAAGGGTCTGCTGAACGGCGCGGGCCACTTTGTAGTGGTGCTCGCCGACGATGTCGGCCGAGAGCATCGTCGACGTGGAGTCGAGTGGGTCGACGGCGGGGAAGATGCCGAGCGCCGCGATTTCGCGGTTGAGAACCGTGGTCGCGTCCAAGTGGGCAAAGGTCGTCGCCGGGGCCGGGTCGGTCAGGTCGTCGGCGGGGACGTACACGGCCTGAACCGAGGTAATCGAGCCCTTGTTCGTCGAGGTGATGCGCTCCTGAAGCGCGCCCATCTCCGTCGAGAGCGTCGGCTGGTAACCGACGGCGCTCGGGATACGGCCGAGGAGCGCCGAGACTTCCGAGCCGGCCTGGGTGAAGCGGAAGATGTTGTCGACGAACAGAAGAACGTCCTGGCCTTCTTCGTCGCGGAAGTACTCGGCGACCGTGAGCGCCGACAGGGCGACGCGCGCGCGGGCGCCCGGCGGCTCGTTCATCTGGCCGTAAATTAGCGCCGCCTTCGAGAGAACGGCGGCGCCCGACTCGAGCTTCGACTCCATCATCTCGAGGTAAAGGTCGTTGCCTTCACGGGTGCGCTCGCCGACGCCGGCGAAGCAAGACACGCCGCCGTGCGCCTTGGCGACGTTGTTGATGAGCTCCATGATGAGAACGGTCTTGCCGACGCCGGCGCCGCCGAAGAGGCCGATTTTGCCACCTTTGCGGTAGGGCGCGATGAGGTCGATGACCTTGATGCCCGTCTCGAAGACTTCGACCTTCGTCGACTGCTCCTGGAACGTGGGGGCCGAGCGGTGAATCGGCGAGGTGCGCTTCGCGTTGACCGGGCCACCTTCGTCGACCGGGTCGCCGATGACGTTGAGGATGCGGCCGAGGCACTCGGGGCCAACGGGCATGGCGATCGGGCTGCCCGTGTCGCGAACTTCCATGCCGCGCACGAGGCCGTCGGACGAGTCCATCGCGATGGCGCGGATGGTGTTCTCGCCGAGGTGCTGCGCGACCTCGAGGGTGAGGTTGTCCTTCGCGGACGAGATGGAGGGGTTCGTGAGCTTCAGCGCGTTGAGGATCTTGGGCAGCTTGCCCCCCTCGAACTCGACGTCGACGACCGGGC
>JANXMC010000332.1 GCA_025354825.1 Myxococcales bacterium | reverse complement strand
CACCTCACGAGCTCGGTCGCATCGTGACAGAGCGCTTCGCCGAAGAGCGCATACAGATTCGTCGCCGCATCGAGCGGCACATGATCGGTGCGCGCCAGACGGCGAGCCTTGCGTCCACGACTGCACGCGGGCGTTCGCGGCAGGCGTGCACTACGAGGTCGCCCAGCGCGAGAGTGACACGACGGGCTTCTACATCATCGACGGTTTCCCCACGACGACCGCGAAGGCCTCGGGCCCCAACGGCTCGGGCGGCTTCATCAACGCATTACGCGGCGCCCACGCTCCCAAGTGGGTTGACGAGCGCGCGCCGACGGGCGAAGTCGTAGAGACGGAGCGTCGCTTACCCCATGGAAATTCCCTATTTCGTTCTTCACGCCTTTGCGTCGCAACCCTTCGCGGGGAGCAGCGCCGTCGTTTGTATGCTGCAAGAACCGCTCGATTCGACTGTGCTTCTTTCGATTGCGGGAGAGAGCGCGGCCCTCGAGACGACGTTCCTTCGCCCGGTCGACGGAGGGTATGAGATTCGGTGGTTCTCGCGCGAGCGCGAGCTTGCACTCTGCACCCATGCGACGCTCGCGGCGGGCGCGGTCGTGCTTCGTCATCTCTCGCCGGGGCAGCCGCGGGTCACGTTCATCGCCGAGAGCGGACCCCTCGAAGTGACGCAGGCGAGCGAGCTGTTCACGCTATCGCTCCCTCGTCTTTCGCCGTCGCGGTTAGGAGAAATTCCCGAGGCCCTGGCGCGCGGCCTCCGCATTCCACCAGCCGAAGTGCTTCAGGCCGGCAAGTTCGTCGCCGTCTATCCCGACGAGCGCGACGTGCGCGCGGTCACGCCCGATCGCGCGCTGCTGGAAACGCTTGGCGTTGCGGGGGTGATCGTCACGGCGCCGGGGTCGAACGTCGACTTCGTGCTTCGATCGTTTAACCTGGAAGGGTCGATGCTCGAAGAGTCGGTGAGCGGCTCGGCCTTCAGCCGCCTCGTCCCCTATTGGTCGGCTCGCCTCGGCAAAGAGGCGCTCTCGAGCACACAGCTCTCGAAACGAGTCGGAACGATCTTCGGCGCCGAGCGCGACGGGCGCGTCGAGATCTCGGGCCCCGTCGTCCCGTTCGCCCACGGTCGCCTCTATTTGTAATCGCGATGGCGACTAGTCCGCCGGGCTCGGAGGCGGTGGCGGCGTCGTCTTCGTGCGCATGGGGGGGACGTTCGCGCCGAGGAGCGCCGGGGTCCCCGTGCCGGTGCTCACGGTCTCGGCGACCTCTTGTTGGTAGGTGCGCAAGATTGCGATCGCGAGCGTCACGATGACGGGGCCGAGGACGAGGCCGATGAGGCCGTAGACTTCGACGCCGCCAAAAAGGCCGACGAACGTGAGCACCGCGGGGACGCCGCGCTCGCTGCCGACGAGGCGTGGACGGATCACGTAGTCGGAGACGATGCCGACGATGAGCGCGCCCCAAATGAGCTCGATGAGGCCCGACGCGAAGTGGCCCGTCACGATTTGGAAAATGCCGAGGGGGACCCAAATCAAGAGCGTCCCCACGGCGGGAACGAGAGACGCGACGGCTGTGAGGGCGCCGAAGAACGCAGGCTCGGGCGCGCCCGTAATCCAATACCCGATTGCCGCGAGAATACCCTGAACGAGGCCGGTCGAGACCGTGCCCAAGAGAACGTGGCTCCCCGCGCTGCGGAACTGATCGAGCAGCTCGCGGGTATGGCGCCGGTTGAACGGGAGGAGAAGCTCGGCGCGCCCGACGATGCGGTGCCAGTGACGCAGGACGAAAAAGCACATCAGCGTCATGAAGAGGATCGTGAGGAGCCCTCCGAACGTGACCGTGGCGACCGCCGCAGCGACGGCGGCCGCGCGCGCGCCGAGCGCGACGGCTTCGCCCTGAAGCCGCGTGACGAGCTCCGACGGGTTGATGTTGAGCTTTTCGAGGGTGCCAGCCGAACTGTCGGCGAGGCCGCGGAGGGTACCGCCCGGGGCGAGCTCGGCGGGGACCTGATTCGCCAGCGCAACTCCCCGCGTCACGATGAGATACGAGAGGCCGGTCAGCGCGGCGACTAGAAAAAATGTAGTCCCCAGCGCGCAGACGAGGGCCGCGGCGCCCGGTCGCATGTGCTTCCGTAGCTTTTCGTACGACGGCTGCAGCGCGAACGCGACGAGCGCGCCGAGAAACAGCCCGACGCCGACGGGGAGCATCATCCGGACGAGCGCCGCGATGCCGACGAGCGCCAAGAGGGCTAGGGCCCGCGTTTCGGACTGGGTCGACTGCTCTTCGTCGCCGGGGGTGCCCGTAACGTGACGGGCTGCGGCGCGCTCGGTGCCCGCGGGCGGGATCGACGCGGGCGAGGCAGGCGGGGGCGAGACAGAGGGCGGCGGTGGCGTCAGCGGTGTTGTCATAGGGGAGGTCGCGCCGCGAGGGGCGCTCGCCCGTCATACAGCCTCGGCGGCGCGCCGTCCGCTTCGTCCGATCGCGGCATTCTCGAGAGACCGGATGGGGTTACTGCGGGGTGCACCCTTCGAATCGATCGTTCGCTCGATATCGAATTACAGCGATGGTTGATTCGGATATGTGCATTCCGTACGAGGAAACCGCTGATTTCCTCGTCGGTATTCCCCCAAATTTCCAATGTCGTCCCACGTGATCGCACGTCGGCAAGCGCGCGTCCCCAAGGTTTCACGTCGATTTCGTGATCGCGTCGATATTGAGCGAACAGAACGACGCGACACCGAGATTCAAGGATTCGGGATTGTGCTCCACGAGAA
>JANXMC010000215.1 GCA_025354825.1 Myxococcales bacterium | reverse complement strand
CTCACCCTGCTCGACGACGACGGTCTTGCAGAACGAATGGGACAGCGGCGTCTCGCGCTCCGTGTTCCACGGCTCACGGAGGCCGAAGGCGCTTTTGAAGAACTGTCGTTTGTCGTCGACGAGCGATACGAGCACCGTCGGCACGCCGAGCAGATGGGCCGCCAGGCGCGTGAAGCGGTCGAACGCGGCCTCAGGGGCGCTATCTAGCAGGCGCGTCGCACGCAACGCCGCGAGGCGCGCGGGGTCGTGGATGGGGCCGTCCGAAGTCATTGCCTCGCTCCAGTGTAGAGCAGCCACCAACGGCGGGGGAGCTCCGTTGCGGACGCGAAAATTCGCCCAGTTTTAGCGTTTTTGAGGGTGACGTCGTCCCGTCGTGTAGGCGCTCCACGCACGAGGCCGCGGTCCGCAACGCCGCCCTGGTAGAGTGAGACCCGTACGAGGACCTTTGCCCGCGCCGTTTCCCCGCACCCTCCGCTCCCTTCGCGAAGACGGCCTTCGCGCTGTCGCCACACCGCTCGCGGTGGGGACGGCGATTCTGGTGGCGTGGGCGTCATGGTTCTCGCTGGCAGAGGTTCGCATCTACGAGCGGAGCGAGGTGGCCCGCGTCGAGGTCGACGGCGCCGCGCAGGCGATTCAGACGCCCGTGTCGGCGCGGGTCGTCGCGTCCTACCTGGTCCTCGGCCGCACGGTGCGCGCGGGGGAGGTGCTCGTCGAGCTCGACTCGCAAGCCGAGGCTCTCGCTCTCGACGAAGCGACGCGGCGTCGGGAGGCGTCGGCCGCGCAGCTGGAGTTTTTACGCGCCGAGCTCGATGCGGCGAGCGCGGCGACACGGCAGGATCGATCGGCGTCCCGTGCCGCCTTGGGGCAGGCGCGGGCGAAGGTTCGCGAGGCCGAAGCACGGCGCGTGCTCGCGAGCGAAGAGGCGAGTCGTCTCGGCGGCCTTCGCGACGGCGGCAACGTGGGCGAGATGGAGCTTCTGCGCGCGACGTCCGAAGCGCAGACCCGGCAAGCGAGCGCCGAGGCGTCGGCCCTCGACGTGCCGCGGCTCGAGTGGGCGCTCCGCACGAGCGCGAGCGACCGGCTCGCGGCGCTCGCACGCCTTCGCCGCGACATCGCGATGCTCGAGGGGGACGAGAAGACGGCAATGGCGGCGATGTCGCGCCTCGCCCACGAGGTCGAGCGGCGGAAGCTTCGTAGCCCGGTCGAAGGGCGCATCGGCGAGATGACTCCGCTGCGCGAAGGGAGCGTCGTGCACGACGGCGACAGGCTCGCGAGCGTCGTGCCGAAGGGGGAGCTTCGCGTGATCGCCGAGTTCGCCCAGGCGACCGCCGTGGGGCGGCTGCGGCCGGGGCAAGAGGCGCGGGTTCGCCTCACGGGCTTCAACTGGGCGGAATACGGCGTGCTCTCGGCGACTGTGGCGAGCGTGGCGACGGAAGCAACCGACGCCCACGCGGGGCGCATTCGCGCCGAGCTGCGCCTCGCCGCGAGCACGCCCGACCGCATCCCGCTGCAGCACGGACTCTCGGGTGTGGTCGACGTCGAAATCGAGCGCGCGACGCCCGCGCGCCTCGTGCTCCGTACGGCGGGGAGCTACCTCGCGCCGCCGCCCATGGCGCCCACCGCCGTCGCACCGCCGGGCGTGGCGCCGACGGTGGGAAACGCTCCGTGAGCGAGGCGAGCTCGCGTCGGCGTCGGTTCTTCGCGCCGGAAGTGATCCAGACGTCGACCATGGACTGCGGCCCCGCGTCGCTCACGGCGATGCTCCGCGGCTTCGGAGTGCACGTGAGCTACGGGCGCCTTCGCGAGGCGTGCCAGACGGCCGTCGACGGCACGTCGATCGACGCCCTCGAAGAGATCGCAAACGAGCTCGGCGTCGACGCGGCGCAGACGATGCTCCCCACCGACATGGCGCTGCTCGACGCGAGCGAGATGCTCCCAGCGATCGTCGTCATGCGCTTGCCGAGCCGCGAGACGCACTTCGTCGTCGTCTGGCGTCGCCACGGCGCCTACTTCCAGGTGATGGACCCGGGCACCGGGCGGCGTTGGGTCCACCGCGACGTGCTTCTCCGCGAGCTCTACGTCCACACGATGGCTCTCCCCGCCGAGGACTACCGCGGGTGGCTTGCGACGTCGGGCTTCCGCGCCCCGCTCGCGGCTCGCCTGTCGGCCCTTGGCGCAAGCTCGCGCGCGGCGGGGGCGCTCGTCGACGACGCTGCGGCCGACGACTCGGGCGACGCAATGTCCACGCTCGACGCGTCGGTTCGCCTTGTCGCATCGGTCGTCGACGCGGGCGGGCTTCGGCGCGGGCGCGAGGCCCTTCGTGCGGTGACGGCGCTTCGCGACGAAGCGAGGGCGACGCCCGAGGCGATCCCGGACGCGTACTGGTGCGCGCGCCCCATCGCGCAGACAGACGGTGGCGTCGCGCACGTGCGCATGAAGGGGGCGATCCTCGTGTCGATGGGGCGTCGTGCGGGCACGGCGCCCGTGGGCGCGGACGCGAAGCCGCTCCCGCCCGAGCTCCAACTCGCGCTCGACGAACGCGCCGCGCCGCCGGGGGCCGCGCTCTTCGCCATCCTCAAGGCCGACGGTCTCGCCACGCCGGCCGTCGTCGCGTTGGCGTTGCTCCTCGCCGCGGTGGGGACGGTGGTCGAGGCGGTCCTTCTGCGCGGCCTCTTCGACGCCGGCCGCTACTTCTTGCCCGGCGCACCGCGGGCGATGGCGGTGCTCGCGATCGCGCTCTTCGTGTTGGCCCTCACGCTCCTCGAAGTGCCTATCGCCGCGGCGGTGTTGCGCGTTGGCCGGAACCTCGAAACGCGCGTTCGCGCCGCGTATCTCGAGAAGCTTCCGCGCCTCGGGTACCGCTATTTTTCGAGCCGTCCGGCCTCCGACATGGCCGAGCGCGGGCATGCTCTTCATGTTCTCCGGAGGCTCCCCGACATCGGCGCCCGGCTCCTTCGAACGCTCTTCACGCTGGTGCTCACGACCCTCGGCATCGCGTGGCTCTCACCCGCCGCTGCACCTCTCGCCGCGCTCATGGCCCTCGTCGCCGTCGCACTTCCGTTCGCCGTGCATCCCCTGCTCGCCGAGCGCGATCTCCGCTTCCGTACGCATCAAGGTGCGCTCTCACGCTTCTACCTCGACGCGCTTCTCGGGCTCGTCCCCATTCGCGCGCACAACGCGGCGCGCACTGTGCGGCGCGAGCACGAAGGTCTCCTCGTCGACTGGACGACGGCCGGCTACGCCATCCAGCGCGCCAGCGTTGTCGCCGACGCCGTGCTCGCGCTCACGTCCCTCGGCCTCAGTGCGTGGCTCCTCGCGCGCCACGGCACCGGCACTCTCGAGATCGGCCGCGTGCTGCTGCTCGTGTATTGGACGCTTCAAATCCCGGCCCTCGGCGAAGATCTCGCGATGGGTCTCCGGTCGTACCCCGCGCTTCGCAACGTCACGCTGCGCCTCCTCGAGCTGCTCAACGCCAAAGAAGAGAGCGTCACCGCACCCGACGCGCCCCCCGCGCCTCGACGCGCGACGGCGCCGACGTCACGGACGTCACGCGGATGCGAGATCACCTTCGACGGCGTGTCCGCGCGGGCCGGTGGCCACGACATCGTGCGCGACGTGTCGCTCCACGTGCGCGCGGGCGAGCACGTCGCGATCGTGGGCGCTTCCGGCGCGGGCAAGTCGACCCTGGTCGGGATGCTCCTCGGTTGGCTCACGCCGACGGACGGGCGGATCCTCGTCGACGGCGCGCCCCTCGATCCGTCGACGCTTCTTGCGCTTCGCGCCGACACCGCGTGGCTCGATCCGAGCGTGCATCTCTGGAACCGCGCGCTGCTCGACAACCTGCTCTACGGCGCCGACGGCGAGGCCCAGGTTGCGATGAACGAGCTTTTCACCGCGAGCGATCTCCGCCCCGTGTTGGCGCGGCTCCCCGACGGTCTCCGCACGGTGCTCGGAGAAGGCGGCGCCCTCGTCTCGGGTGGCGAAGGGCAACGCGTCCGCTTCGGGCGAGCTCTCACGCGCCCCCGCGCACGCCTCGCAATCCTCGACGAGCCGTTCCGCGGTCTCGATCGCGATCAGCGGCGGGCGCTGCTCACGCGCGCGCGCGCCACGTTTCGCGAGGCGACGCTCCTCTGCGTGACCCACGACGTCGACGAGACGCGAGGCTTCGATCGCGTGCTCGTCGTCGAGGACGGGCGCATCATCGAAGACGGCCGCCCCGAGGCGCTCGTGGGCGACCCTTCGAGCCGGTACGCGACGCTCCTCGAGGTCGAACGGCGCGTCCGCAGCGAGCTGTGGGCTCGCGAGAAATTTCGCCGAATTCGCCTGGAAAACGGCGTCCTTCGCGAGGCCCCCACGCTTGACCACGGCGAAGGCGAGGCCCGCTCGTGAGCCCGTCGTCGCTCGACGCGGTCGCCTGGCCGTCGTCGCGGCTCGGGGAAGCGCTCGCCGCGCTGGCGCGCTCCGCGGGGCTCGCAAGCCCCCACGATGCCGACGCGATCGCATCGCTCCCGCCGCCGCGCGGCGCGCTCGCGTCGTGGCTCACGGGCGCTGCGGAGACGCTCGGCGTCGACCTCGACGAGGTCTCCTGCGCCTACGCCGAGCTGGTCGGAACGATCGAGGCGCTCGCGCCGGCCCTCGTGCACCTTCCGAGCGGCGACATCGTCGTGATCGTGGGGCGCGCGCGGCGCGGTCGCGTCGCCGTTCTCGCCCCCGACGGCGCGCGCGTGCGCCTCGATGCGGCGACCGTGGCCCACGCGATGGCCGCGCCGGACGAAGCGCGCATCGCACCGTTCGTCGAGAAGGTCGCGGCGGCGGCCCACGTTCCGTCGCGGCGACGCGCTCGGGCGGAAGCGACCCTTCGCGCCCACCGCCTCGCCGACGCGCAGTACCAGGGGCTCTTCCCCATTCGTGCGAGCGCGGGGTCGAGCTTCGTCGCGCAGGCGCGCGCCGCACGCCTCTTTCGAAAGCTCGCCCTCGTCACGCTCGCGCACGCCGTCGTCTACGCCGCGGGGCTCGGAGCCTGGGCGATGCTCGGGCGCGGCGTTCTGCGCGGCCTCTTCGACGCCGCATGGCTCGCCGGCTGGTTTTTGCTTCTGCTCAGCGCGATCCCGTTTCGCCTCTTCGTGCTCTGGGCCGAAGGGCGCTTTGCTCTCGGCTTTGGAGCGCTCTTGAAAGAGCGCCTGCTCCAGGGCGCGCTCAACCTCGACCCTGAGACGATGCGCCGCGCCGGCTCGGGCGAGCTGCTCGCACGAGTCCTCGAAGCCGAAGCCGTCGAAGGGCTCGCGACCACCGGCGGCGTCACGGCGATCCTCGCGATCGTCGAGGTGGCTTTCGTCCTCTACGTGCTCGCGAGCGGCGCCGGCGGCCTCGCCCACGCGGGGCTTCTCTTCGTGTGGACGCTCGCCATGGCCTTTGGCGCGACGCGCCTCTTCGAGAAGCGCCGAACCTGGACCGACGCCCGCCTCGAGAGCACACGCGAGCTGGTCGATCGCATGCGCGGCCACCAGACGCGCCTCGCGCAAGAGCACCCGTCCACGTGGCACGACGCCGAAGATGGGCTTCTCGAGCGGTACCTCGATGCGTCGCGCGGCATGGACCGGATGGCGATCCTCGTCGATGCGATCCTCGCCCGCTCGTGGCTCGTCGTGGGCCTCGCGGCGCTTGCCCCCGCGCTCCTCGACGGCTCGGCCGATTCGAGCGCGCTCGCCATCGGCGTCGGCGGGGTTCTTCTCGCCGACCGCGCCCTACGCCGCTTTTCGGCAGGGCTCGCCAGCGCCACCGATGCCGCCCTCGCGTGGCGTGTCGTAGGTCCACTCTTCCGCGCCGCCTCGGAAATGCCGCGGGCGGGCGTGCCCGGTCTTCTCGAGCGCGGCGCGCGGGAAGGCGTCGCCCACGGGCGTGAGTCGGCGGCGATCGGCGCACGCGCGATCGTCCTCGAGGGGCGCGATCTCACGTTCCGTCACGGAGGGCGCGCCGAGCCCGTGCTCCGTGGGGCAAGCATGGTCGTCTCGCGAGGAGATCGCGTTCTTCTCGAAGGGCCCTCGGGCGGCGGCAAGTCGACCCTTGCCGCGGTGCTCACCGGGCTCCGCGCCCCCGATGCCGGGCTGCTCTTGCTCCACGGTCTCGATCCGTCGAGCGTCGGGGCAGGGGGGTGGCGGCGCGCTGTCGCCTGCGCGCCGCAGTTTCACGAGAACCACGTTCTCGCCGGCCCGTTCGCGATGAACCTACTGCTCGCGGGGCGTTGGCCCGCAAGCGCGGGAGATCTCGAAGAGGCCGAGGCCGTCTGCCGCGAGCTCGGTCTCGGCGCGCTTCTCGATCGGATGCCCGGGGGCCTCCTTCAAGTCGTCGGCGAGAGCGGTTGGGACCTCTCCCACGGCGAGAAAAGCAGGCTCTTTCTTGCGCGCGCGCTGCTTCAGCGGGCCGACGTCGTCGTCCTCGACGAGAGCTTCGCGGCCCTCGATTCCGACAACCTCGAACGCGCCGTCACGTGCGCGACGCGACGCGCGCCGGCGCTCATCGTTATCGCGCACCCCTAGGGGAACCGCCAACGCGGTATTTCGATGTCCAACTTGGCTGTCCTCGAACGCGCGCTCCCGAATCGAGGCTCTCTGAAGCGCTCGCAGCGCGCGCATTTCGCTCTGTTACGGCGTGTGCGCGCGCAATGGCGCTTACGACAGCCGATTTCCGATTACTGAACGGTCTTGAGAATGTTGTGGAAGTCGTACTTGCTCTGGCTCGTCAGTGCGCAGCTGTTGTAGTCGCTGCACGCCGTGTCGCGGTTGATGGCCCAAAACGCGACGAGCCCTATCTTGTTCGTCTTCGCGAACGCCGCGAGCGTGCGCGCGTTGTCGAGGGTGAACGTCTCGGCGTCGTCGTTGCGGCCGATCATCGGCGTCGCGCCGACCTGCGATACGGAGCGCGTTCTTCGGAGGGGGCGTCGAGACGGTGCCGCGCGAAACGGGAGAAGAGCTCATGGAGGGGACCTCGCAGACCTGGCGCTTGGGGGAAGAAAGGGGCACGGGCGACCACGGCATCCCGCGGTCATCCGGCCCTTCAGCACCCCACGTGCCACGCGCGAAAGTCCCTCTTCTGAGGCGATCCGCGGCCTCGAGACCGTTCGATGTGTCCGAGGCCGTCGCTCTTCACCCGCCTGCGCGCGACGCCCCGTGCCGCACTGGATCGGCAAGGCGTCGGCGCCGATGTAGGCGCGTTAGTCGCGGGTCTTCGCCTTCGTGCCGTCGGGGCCTTTCTTGCCGTCGTGGTCGCAATGCCCGCCGCCGCCATGCATCTCGCGCGACACGGCGCGCACCTGGTCGGCTTCTTCCTTCGTGACGGTGCCGTCGGCCGCCGCCTTCTGCGCCTCGGCGCGAACCTTGGCGACGCCGTCGGCGAGCTTCGCACGGGCAGCGTCCGCGTCGGCTTTGGGAAGGTTGCGCTTTGCAATCATCTCTTCGATGCGCGCGGTGGTCTTGGCGATGCGTGCTTCGACGTGCTGCACGAACGTCGTGCCTTGGACGGGGAACGTCAGATGCTCGCCCTTGCCGCCGTGGCCATCGGCCAATGCGGGAACGGCAAAGGCGACGGTTGCAGCGAGCG
>JANXMC010000182.1 GCA_025354825.1 Myxococcales bacterium | reverse complement strand
GTCTCTCGTCGCAAGCGAGCTCGCGGGCGCCCTAGGCACGATTCAGAAAGAGCCGCTGCGCCTCGGGGGCGAGACGGTGACGTACAACGGCCGGCAGCTCGCGCCGCTGACGCCCACGGGGCTTCGCGACCTGCTGATTGGGAAAGCGAGCCCCCTAACCTCGCTTCAACCGCTTCGCGATCAGACCCTCGACACGATCAACGCGCGCCTCGCGGAGCGCGGGATGTATGCCGAAAAGCGCTTTCTCGACGCCTACGCGCAATCCCAACATCAGCTTCGATCGATAAACCAAGATTTGCTGTCGGCGTTTTCGGAAATCAAAGGGAACGGCGCCGACGACCAGATTCGCGCTGCCATCAATCTCGTGTTGATGAAGGTGAGCCCGGTCATCACGATTCACCTCCCCTGGGGCGGCGACAACCACAACGATACGAACTTTCAGAGCGAAGCGGATCAGACCGTCGCGTCCGTCGCCTCGATCGGCAGCCTTTTCACGCAGCTCGAGGCGAAGGGGCTGAAGGACAAGGTCTCCCTCGCCGTGATGAACGTCTTCGGCCGCACGCTCACGCAGAAGACGTCTGGCGAGGGGCGCGATCACAATCAGAATCACCACGCGACGATCCTGATTGGCAAAAACGTGAAGGGCGGTGTTTACGGCGGCGTTCGCCAATTCGATCAAAACCCCGCGAGCGGATTCACGGCAATGGGGATCGACTCCGCGACAGGCAAGGGGGCCGACACCGGCGACATCACAATCGCCGATACTCTCGCGGCGACCGGAAAGACGATTGCGGCGGTCACCGGAGTGCCGTCTGCAGCCATCGAAGCTCGCATAAAGACTGGAAAGGTGATTCGTGGCGCCCTGGGGGCGTGACGCCTGACCTGAGAAAGGCTCACGCCTGCGAGGTCGGCTCTGGGCCCGCCGTCTGCGCCGTGAAGCGGCATGGCGTCACAGGTCGATCTGCGAACCAATTTCGATGACCTGCTCAGGCGGGAGGGAGAAGTACGCCGTCGCGCTTTTCGCGTTGCGCGAGAGAATAGCGAAAAGCGTTTCGCTGAAGGCGCCCATTTGCCCTTCTTTCGACGCGAGGAACGTCTCCCGCCCGACGAAGTAGGTCAGCCCCTTCAGATTGATCGGGAGGTGGTTCTGCTCGACGGCGTCGGCGAGAACCTTGGGGAGATGCGGTCGCTCCATGAAGCCGAACTGCGCGACGAGTCTGTAGAATCCCTGACCGAGATCCTCGACGCGAAAGCGCTCTTCGATCGCGACGGCGGGGCGGTGGGCGACGACGACCGAGAAGAGAATCACGTGCTCGGGGAGGACGCCGACGCGCTCGACATGGTGGCTCATCATCGGTGAAACACGCCGCCCGTCCGGCGTGAGAAACACCGCGCAACGCTTGCTCCGCGAGACGCCCAGCTTTTGGATGCTTGCGATGAACTCTTCGACGAGGGGCGCCTGCTGCTCCGTTCGTTCGCGAAGGAGGCTGCGACCGCGCTTCCACGTGACCATCACGAGAATGAAGCCCGCGGCGATGAAGATGGGGACGTAACCGCCGTCGAAGAATTTAAGAATGTTGGCGACGAAAAACGGGATATCGAACGCAAGAAAGAGAATCAAAAGAGGCAATGCCCGCGCGAGTGACCATTTCCACGTCACACGCGTAACCACGAAGTAGACGACCGAGGTAATCGCCATCGTCCCGCACACGGCGATGCCGTACGCCGCGGCGAGGCGGCTCGACTCCTTGAAGGTGACGACGAGGGCGAGGCACGCGACGGCGAGCCCCCAGTTCACCTCGGGCAGGTAGATTTGCCCCTCGGCCTCGCGCGACGTGTGCTTCACCGTCACCCGAGGAAAGAAGCCCAATTGAACGGCTTGGTGGGTGAGCGAGAACGCCCCCGAGATGAGCGCCTGCGACGCGATGACGGTGGCGAGCGTGGCGAGCGCGACGAGGGCGTAGGTGCACGGGCCACGGGGGACCATTGCGAAGAACGGGTTGTGGAGCGCGCTCGGATCCGAGAGCAGAAGGGCGCCTTGGCCGAAGTAGGCGACCACGAGGGCGGGCATGGCGACGAGGAGCCACGCGATGCGAATCGGCTGGCGACCGAAGTGCCCCATATCGGCATACAGCGCTTCG
This sequence comes from Myxococcales bacterium, assembly GCA_025354825.1. Lineage (GTDB taxonomy): Bacteria > Myxococcota_A > Polyangia > Polyangiales > Polyangiaceae > JANXMC01. The sequence goes on along the minus strand of JANXMC010000182.1, from coordinate 24,275 downwards.
CCCCCCGTGACGGCGAGAACGACGGAGCCCAGGACGAAGATGCCGCGAACGCCGTGGTGAACGAAAAAGAGGACCGCATGGTGCGGCGCGAGGGCGCTCAGCACGGCGGGGTATTTGGCAATCTGGTAGCCGCCTATGGCGCCCAGCGTGAGAAACCAGACGAGCATGACGGGGCCGAATATTTTGCCAATCCCCGCGGTGCCCCGGCGCTGCACCGAAAAGAGGCCGAGCAGGACGAGGCACGTGAGCGGAATCACCGCGCGCTTCACGCCGGGAGCCGCGACCTCGAGCCCCTCGATGGCGCTCAACACCGAGATCGCCGGCGTGATGACGCCGTCGCCGTAGAGAAGCGCGGCCCCTACGATGACGAGAACCGCGACCCACGGCAGGCCGCGGCGGCTCGATGATGGCGCATTCGCGCCGTCGCGCGACTCGAGGATGAGCGCGAGGAGCGCGAAGATGCCCCCCTCGCCACGGTTGTCGGCCATCATCACGAAGACGAGGTACTTGAGCGTCACCACCACAGTGAGCGACCAAAAAATAAGCGACAGCACGCCCATGAGGCTGCCGCGGTCGACGCCAACGCCGTGCTCTCCCGCGACGCATTCGCGCAGCGTGTAGAGCGGGCTCGTGCCGATGTCGCCATAGACGACGCCGAGCGCCGCGAGGGCGAGCGCCGCGCGCGGGGCGTGGGCGCGCTCGTGGGCGCGGACGTTGGGCGAGTCGGTCTTCGGCGTGGTCATGGCAACAGGCTCACAGCTCGGGGGCGAGCAGGCGCGCCATCTGCTCGAAGATCCAGTGGGGCTTCTTCTCGCCCAGGCCCGCTTGGCTTTCGGCGGCGAGGGCGTCGATCGCCGCCGCCACCGCAGCGACCGACGCAGGGTCGTAAAAGGAAGATCGCGTCTTCGTAGTTTAAAAAGAAGCTTCGCATATCAAAGTTGGGCGACCCCACATAGGCAAAATCGTCGTCGACGACGAGGGCCTTCGCGTGAAGCATTCCAAGCGCGTAGCCACGAACGACGACGCCGGCGGAGGCGAGCTCGCGTACGAGACCGCGCCGCGCGAAGTCGGCGAGGGGGTGGTTCGACGCGGTAGGGACGACGAGGACCGTACGAACGCCGCGGCGGGCGGCCAAGACCAGCGCGCGCTGCACGTTCTCGTCGGGGACGTAGTAGGCCGACACGAGGGCGATACGCGACTGCGCGGCGCCGATGGCCGTGAGCATGGCGTCGTAGAACGTGTCGTCGTTCATGTCGGGGCCGCTCGGCACGAGCTGCAGCGTGACGGCGTGGGTAACGAGGTACGTCGAGAGCATGCGCGAGGGGGACGCTACCTCGGACGCCGCCGCGCGTGTCCGGCGCGCGCCGGGAACGGCTAACAATTTCATGTCCAATCTCGTTGCAAAGCTCGCAAATGTGCCTGCGACTGCGGAAACGGTGCCGCCCCCGCACGCGACGCTACCCGGTGACGTGATCCCAATAGGCAACGTCGTCGCCCAGGCGGCGTACGAAGCGGATGCCGCCGTCTTGCGAGGCGACCACCGCGATACCGTCTTTCACATGTTGGCAGAGCCTGTAGGCCGAGCGATGACGCGTCCCCACGCCGTCCGTGGGCTCGCTTTGCGTCTCCTCTCCCTCGAGATCGAGCGCGCGTTTCACCGACAGAACATCGGGCAACTGGCTTCCGCGAATCTCGGCACCAAAGCCCAAGATCTCGAAGCGCTTGGTCATGATGACGGCGCCGTCGATGTCGGCGAGCGCGCCAATGAGGTGGCTCAATTCGAGAATGCCCTCGTCCAAATCGGCAATCTCTTTGTCGGTGCTCTCTTCATAATCGCGAAAGCCGACCGACTTCGGCATGGGGTTCCGTTGACCGCCTCGCTCGGCGATGGCGTTCATCACACGCAGGATCAGGCTTCGGTAGCGGCGGCGTGGCTCGCCGTCGTCGAACGTGTATTTTGGGCGTAGAAACTCGTCCCGTGCGAGCTCTTGGGCGTGCTCGAACGGGAGCACGAGGAGGAGGCCACCGTGGTGCGAGAAACGCATGGTCGCGACGACGCGCTTCAACATTTGGCGCGCAATCACGCTGGCGATATCTGGATCGAGCGGCGCCCACACCTGTTTGGCATTCGCGCGCGAAACCTCATGAAGCGCGACGCGCTCGTCGCGAACTTCGGCCAGGGCATCGGCGAGCCATTTCGATTGAAAGACGTCCATCGAAGGGCGCGAAAGAAGCCCGTTTCGAATTTCGGCGACCGTGTCGAGGCCCCGCCCCACCGTCACGCGCCCAGGCCCCGAGACGCTCACCACCAGGGCCCTCGGCAGCTCGGCGCGCTGCGACCGCCTTCCGCCGTGGGCATCGCGAAGCCAGTGCGCGCCCGACTGCAGAATGCCCCAGATGACGAGCCCCAGCGTGGCATCGAAGCGCACGCCGATGAGCGCACGGTGGTATTTCGCCGCGGGCGATAGCCGGCAGAGCTCGAGCTCGGTCACGGCGCGGGGCTCGGTGAAGAGCAGACGGTGAAGCCCCGCGGGCGGCCCCTCGTACTCGGGAAAGTCCTCGGGCTCGCCGAGGATGATCCGAAAGGTGACCGGCCGGTCCTCCTCCTTACGAAGCGACGCTTGGTAGGCCATCGAGAGGAGCGACGCGAGGGTGGCGCGGTCAGGCAGCGGCTTCGCACGCGGCTCTTGGGCGCGCGGACCCACGTTCCATTGATCGATCACGAACGCGGCGAGATCGGCGGGATAGGCGTGGAGCATCGTTCCTCTCGACTGCGGGGGCTACGTGAGGCGTGCGCAATGCACGCAATTCTACGCACGATGCGGGCCACTGCTCGGGTCTTCTGTTGAGGACCGCTTGGGGCGAGCTGCAGAGCGTCACCGCGCCGCGAGAGTCGCGAGGCGGCGTGCCTCGGTGAGGAGTCGGTTCGTGGGCGACCGCTCGTGGAGAATCCCATCGGCTTCGGCGACGAGCTCGGCGGCGCCATCACGATGGGCGCCGCCCTGCGCGAGCTTTGCACGCGCAATCCCGAGAATCGCCCGCGCGACGTCGGGGTGGCTCGCGCCGAGGCGCGTCGCGGCGAGCGCGCGCTCGTCGGCATAGAGCTTCTCGGCGTCGGCAAAGCGGCCGGCGCGCGAGGCGAAACCTGCCCGCGCATCGAGGGCGCGCGTGACCAGCCGCGGCGTCTCGTCGCGCGACGCCTCTTCGACGACGGCGAGGCGCGCGAGGATCGCGTCGGCCTCGTCGACGTTCCCCTGTGCCGCGCGCTCCACGGCGGTCGCGTACCAAATCGACTGCTCGAAGGTGCCGTCGGTGGCGGGGACCTGTTTGGGGAGCGGCGGCAGAAGTGCAGCGGTGGCGCGGGCCTCGCGCCGGGCGCCCGTTTCAACCTCGAAAATAAGCAAATTCGCGCGGGCCGAGAGCGTTTCGGGGTGCCCCGGCGGGAGGGTCTTCGCACGGAGCGCGAGCGACGCTTCGAGCCATTTGCGTGCCTCGTCGAAACGCCCTTCTTGAAACGCGACCTCACCCAAATTGGCCAACGGGTAAATCAGATCGGGGCCGTCTTCACCAAGCACGCGGCGGAGGGTCGCGAGGGACTGCTCGACGACGTCGCGCGCCTTGTCGAGCTCGCCGTTCTCGAGCAGCAGACTCCCGAGGACGACGACAGTCGCGGCCGTATCGGGGTGATCCGCGCCGAGCGTGGCCGTCTGAATCGCGAGGGCGCGCTTTGCATACCCCTTCCCTTCCTCGTACCGGCCAATGCCGCCGAGCTCCATCGCGAGGTTTCGGAGGCTCGTCGAGGCGAGGGACGGGTGCTCCGGTCCGAGAACTTTGGTCTGCACTTCGAGGGCACGCTCGTAATAGCCAATCGCTTCGTGACGACGCCCCTGCATCGAAACGATATTGCCCAATGCGATGAGCGCGCGCCCAACGTCGGAATGGCTAGGTCCGAGGGCCGCGAGCGACAGTGCGTACGACCGCTCGGCATAGCTACGCGCGTCGTCGACCTGGCCGCGTTGAGCCGCGCCCCACGCCATCTTGTGAAGGAGACGCGCGCGAAGAACGTCGTCGTCCCCCGCGCGGAGCACGGCGGCGTTCGCCGGCTTCACCCAGACCGCAGCGTCGTCGAGCTTGCCGTCGCGAAGGAGCGTCTCGACGAGAAGCGTATAGGCGCGAGCCGTGAGCTTGTCGTCGTGCGCCTGGGAGGCGAAGGCTACCGCGTCGTCGAGAACGCCCCGCCCCGCCGTGAGCTCGCCCGCGCCCAGGTCGAGAGCGCCGATCGCGAAGGCCGCGCGGGCCGTCAGCGGCGCATACCCGAGGGCCCGCGACGCCTCGAGGGCGGGCGTCGCGAGCTCGAGTCCCGCCTTGTATTTCCCGGCCGCGAGCAGCGCTTCGGCGTCGTCGAGGCTGCTCTCGACGGGCGCGATGCGGGCGAGCTTCGCGGGGTCGTGCTCCGGCGCGACCGCCGACACGAGGGCGGCGTCATCGGAGCACTCCGCGATGGGCGGTAACGAGAGGCTCGCGTTCACCGCTTCGTCGACGACGCGCGCATCGGGCTCTTTCGAGAGCACACGCACGAGCGACGTCATCGCCGACGCACGACGCGTCAGGCACGCCACGCGGAGCTCGTCGGTCGTCGACGGCGCGCGGCGAGCCGTCGCAACGCGGCACGCATCGGTGCGATGCTCGCCCCACGTCGTCGCGTACGCGTCGAGCGCCGCCGACGTTCGGGCGAAGGTGACCTTCGCGTGGGCACGCCCCGTCGCTTCGAAGGCCGCCGCCATGCCGTCTTTCGCGGCCACGTTCCAGACGTCGTCGACCGGCTTCCGAACGTCCGCGCACGGGTCGGCCTTCGCGGGCGCACGCACGAAGGTGGCAATGCCTGCGAGAGCGACGAGCGCCGTGACCGAAAGCGCGCCCGGCATCCAACGCGGCCATTTTCCAGCGGACCGCGCGAGATCGTCCAGAAGCGCGTCCATCGACGGATACCGGTCTTCGGGCTCGACGCGGAGGCCGCGCCGCACCACCGCACGAAGCCGCGCAGGGACGCCGGACGACCACGGCGGGTCGACGTACTTCTCTTGCAGAATCGTTTCGAGGAGCGATTCGATCGTGTTCCCCGGATACGGCCGCTCGCCGAAGAGCGCCTGATGGAGCACGACACAAAACGAAAATTGATCCGCCCGAGGGCCCACGGCTTCGCCGAGAAACTGCTCCGGCGCCATGTAGTTCGGGGTTCCGAGAAACGCGCCAGTCTCGGTGAGGGGCGACGAGAGCAGATGCCGATCGGTGCTCTCGGCAGCCCTACGCGTGCGGAGCTCGGCATCCGCCGGCAGGACCGCCACCTCGGTGCCGCGTGCGAGACCGAAGTCGAGCACGCGCACGCGCCCGTCGTCGCCCACCATCACGTTTTCGGGCTTGAAATCACGATGAACGAGCCCGGCTGCGTGGGCCGCCGCAAGCCCTCGTCCCGCCGCGATGAGCAGCTCGAGGGACCGCTGCCAGCTAGGTGTGTCCGTGGCAAGAACACGACCGAGGGTGCGCCCCACTACGAGCTCCATCGCGAGAAAGACGCGATCGTCGACGGTGCCGACATCGAAGATCGACACGACGTTCGGATGCGACAGCTGCGCCAGGGCCTGCGCCTCGCGAAGAAGGCGCGTGCGCACTTCGTCGTTCGTCTTCCCGGCGTGAAGAAGCTTGAGAGCGACCTTGCGATCGAGCTCCGGGTCGTACGCGCGGAACACCGTTCCCATCGCGCCGCGGCCGATGTCGTCCAATACCAAATAGCGACCGACGCGGGCGCCGCGCTCCAAGTCGGCACTTGGCGCGCCGTCGCCGAATCCGCCCGCCGTGACCGTGGGCGATTCGGGCGGGAAGCTCTCGGTCTTGCTGGAGACGCCGCGAGGGGGCGCGTGGCTCGACACGCTTCGACGGTATCAGCACCCGCGCCCTTTGCCCTTAGCCTTACGGCGTTTCGGGAGGCCGACGAAGGGCGCGGCGTATCTACAGTGTGCGCTACTTCGAGAGTTGAATCTCGACGCGACGGTCGCCGGCCCAGTCTTTCGGAAGGGGGCTCGCGTCTTCCTTGCCCAGCGACTCGGTCTTCACGCGCTCGCCGTCGACACCGTTGGCGATCAAGTACTTCTTCACCTTCTCGGCCCGTTCGAGGCCAAGCTTCTCGTTGTACTCTTCGGTTCCCCGCGGATCGGTCCGCCCGATGAGCGTGATCGTCCGCCCCTTCAGCGGCCCCGAAATCATACAGTTCACGAGCGTCTGCAGTGTCGGCTCGTTGCCCGCGGGCTTCGACGAATCGAGATTGAAGAACGGCGACGGGCCCGAGCACGTCGAGCGGACAGAGTCGTTCACGTACATGCTGTAGAGTACATCCACCTCCGTCCGGGACGGGCCGCGGCCGAGATCCGGCGGCGTCGGCGGCTTGACGGGCTTGGTGAGGCCGACGTCGGGGCTTCTCGGCTCGGGCTCGTGGCATGCCGCGGTGGCGAACGCCGTCGCGACGACGATGCTCAGAGCCCCGATGTGACGAAAGGCAGACGCGATCTTAATCATTTCGATTCCTCGACGTTGAAGGTGGGGTGCGTTCGCTCACCCACGGTCACGATGCGCTCGGAGTGGCAGACGGCGCGAGAAGCTCGTCGAGCTTGTCGCTCACGGTCGACTGCACGGTACCCTTCAGCATTTTGAGCATGAATGGGAGATCGATCGACACGCGCACGTCGTTGTCGCCCACCGCGACTTGCCCTCTCGTGCCCTTCGCGACGCCCTTTGCGGCTTCGAAATCGATGGCGTCGCCCGACCAGTGCCACTCGAGATTGAACTTCTGCTCGAGGCTTTTTGCGAGCTTCTCCGCGAGCTCTTTAGCCTGGGCTTTCGGCAGCGAGTGCGCGTGGCGAACGTCGATCGTGGACATGAAGGGCTCCTTGCGCGCATCGGCGCGGGATATCGAAGTTGGGGCAGTCGAGTCTTCACCCGACGGCCTTGCACGATACGGTCCGGCTCCGCGCAGTGCGTCGTCGTACTCGTTTCTGCGCGGCAATCGCGTGGCGGGCAGGGCCCCCCGTGACGGTAGGGTGGCCCGGCTTCAACGCACGTGCCCCTCGCGTGGCGAAACGCCTCTATCGTTACCCGCACGCGCGGCGGGCGAGTAGTAGTCTCGGTCGCCTCATGCGCGCGTCGAACGTCACACTCGCGGTCACCGTGCTGATCGCCGCGGCCACGGCCGTCGGCGTTTCGGGGTGGCGCGCGACGGCGTTCTACGATGCAGGTGTTCACGGCGCGCTCACGAGCGTTGCAGCGCGTCGGGTCTGTCACGCGGTGACTGCCCTCGCGTCGTCGCGCGAAGGGTCTCACGAGCCGTGGCCGAATCTGGTCGCGAACGCCAACGCCGCGAATGCGTCGTTCGAGACCGAGCTCGCACGCCTCGAAGCGGCCGTGGCCCACGCGCGCGCAGCCCACAACACGCCCCTCGGAAGCCGCGCGATGCGTCTCCGGCAGACGTGGTCGTATATCGACGAAGCGTTGAGGGGCGACCTCGCCGAGCCCGATCGAAAGCTCGCGCGCGACCGCCTCGACGCGGTCGGCGACAGAGTCGAACGCCTCGAGATGGAGCTCGCCGCCTTCGCCGACGACGCCGACAGTCAGGCGCGCCTTCACGCCGCGCTCGCGGGCGGGTCGGCCCTCGCGTCGCTCGCCGTGGCCGTCGCCATGATGCTTCTTCTGCTCGTGCGCGAGGCGCGGCTCAATCGGAGCCTAGACGCCGCGGCGGCGCGCCAGCGTGCGCTTCTGGCCGCCGTGCCCGATCTCATCTTCGTGTTGGACAGCCACGAGACCTACCGCGAGGTGCATGGCGATCACGATCTGCTCGCCATGCCGCCCGAAGTGTTCCTCGGGAAAAAGCAGGCCGAAGTGCTCCCCCCGGAGCTCGCCTCGCGGGGCTCCGCCGCCTTCGCGCGGGCCCGTGAAACCGGTTCGATCGAATATATCCAATACCAATTACCGGTCGCGGGTTCGACGCGCGAGTTCGTCGGTCGCTACAGCCCGACGGGCCGCGGAGAGGTGTTGCTCGCAATCACCGACGTCACGGATCGGGCGCGGCTCGAAGAGCGGCTACGCCAAAGCGAACGCATGGAAGCCATGGGGCGGCTCGCCGGAGGGATCGCCCACGACTTCAACAATCTGCTCACCGGCATCATGGGGTACGGCGAAATTCTGAGCCGCACCGCCCCCGACGAACGGCGGAAGCAGCACGCGGATGCCGTCGTCGCAACGGCGGCACGCGCCGCGGAGCTCACGGGGCAGCTCCTCGCGTTTTCGCGCAGCGGCGCCGCCTCGGCCCGCGATGTCGACGCCCACGAGATCGTCGCCGCGGCGCTCGACCTCCTCGGGCGCACGGTGGATCGGCGCATCACCCTTCGAACCACGCTCGCGAGTGAGCGCACCACCGTCAACGCCGACCCGGGTCGCCTTCAGAGTGCGGTGCTCAACCTGTGCATCAATGCACGCGACGCGATGCCGGACGGGGGCGAGCTTCGCGTAACGACGAGCGACGTGTCTATCCCAATAGCGCCGACGCCCGACCCGACGTGGCCACAGGAGCTCACGCCTGGCGACTACTGCTGCGTGGCAGTGCGCGATTCGGGCACCGGCATGGAACCGCACGTTCGCGCGCGCCTCTTCGAGCCGTTCTTCACGACCAAAGGCGGCGGCAAAGGGACCGGCCTCGGCCTCGCCGCGGTCTACGGGACGGTCACCGACATGGGCGGCACGGTCACGGTCGAGAGTACGGTGGGCGAAGGCTCCACGTTCACGTTGTGGCTCCCCTCTCTCGATCGCACAGCCGGAGCCCTGACGGTGTCGCCGCGCCCTGCGGCGCGGGGAACCGGGTCGATCCTCGTCGTCGAAGACGAGCCGTCGCTTCGCGAGCTGACGAGCGAGGCGCTCCGCAATTTGGGATACAGCGTATCGACGGCACGCGACGGCCTCGAGGCTCTCGAGCTCCACGGTCAGGGGGGGATCGACCTCGTGCTCCTCGACGTGGTCATGCCGCGGATGGGCGGCGCCGACTGCTTCGCCGCGCTGCTCGAACGAGACCGCGACATCCGCGTGGTCGTAATGACGGGATTCGCCGAAGGAGCCGAGATCGAACGAATGCGCGCGAGCGGCGCAAAAGAGTTTCTGCAGAAGCCGTGGCGCATCGAGCGCCTCGCCGCCGCGGTCGCCGACGCCCTCGTACCCTAGGCGCACGACGGCGCGGTTGGCGGCCTCACAACGCCGATGTGAACCCCCGAAATTCTGCCCAGTGAGGCAGCAATGCAGCCCCTCTCCCGCGGGGCGCGAAGGCCAAGCTCTCGTAAATTGGCATTATCGATAAAGGCATATTTACTGCTTACTCATCGAATAAGGAAAACGCACCCCGACGAGGGCGCCCGCTCTCGAGAACGGAGAGGTTTCGATGACACCGAAGCGGCAGCACGTCACGCTACGGCCGAGCCGGTCGGTTGTGGCGCCATGGGACGAACGCGAGTCGGATACGGGCGTCTCGGCGATGGCCTTCGAAGGGTTCGACGACGAAGCCGACACGGTCACCGAACAGGACGCGCTACCCCGCGCTGAACGCGACGCCAACACCAACAGCGCGACGACGCGCGCGGATGCCCTCGTCGACGCGTCGCGCGGCGAGACATGAGACTCGTCTCACGCAATCGGCTTTACCTCGCAACACCAAAGGCTTTGCTGCAATGCAATTTACCTCCGCGCCGCGGGCGCTTGGATACAGGACGTGCGCACGATGAAGTCCATCGTGCTGGTCGTCGACGACGACGACGACATCCGTGACACTCTTTCGGAGCTTCTCTATCGCGAGAGCTACGACGTCCGAACCGCATCCAACGGCGTCGAAGCGCTCGCGCTCCTCGACGAGGTCGGCTCGCGACCGTGCGTCATGCTGCTCGACATGATGATGCCGGTGATGACGGGGGGCGAGCTCATCGAAGTTCTCGATCGCAACCACCACCTCGACACCGTGGCCGTCATCGTCCTTTCGGCGCGCGCCTCGAATGCGCACAAGGCACGCGCGGTCGTGCAGAAGCCCGCGTCGCTCGATCACATTCTGCGCGCCGTGCGCGAAGGCTTCGCCGACCTCACGCCGCCGCGCCCGCTGCAGATCGCGTAAGCGTCGAGACGACGCTCGCCTGCGGATCGCAGCCGCGGCGGCACGGCGACGCTGCGTGGGCGTTTCGAACGGCTCCGTCAACTGTTGCCCCAGGGACAACAGTGCGTTGCTGAGGCCGGCGTTGCGGCACCGCGGGCGCGACCGCACTGTCTGTCTTGCGAAACGAAGTCGCAAACGGAATTCCCGCGCATCTCACGCGCACTCTAACGAGGTAATCGTCATGACCTGGGTTATCGACGCAGTCCACAGCCACGTAGGATTCTCGGTCAAGCACATGATGGTCGCGACGGCGCGCGGCCAGTTCAAGACGTACAGCGGCTCGCTCAAGCTCGACGAGAAGGACTTCTCGAAGTCGGCCTTCGAAGGCGAGATCGACGTCGCGAGCGTCGACACGGCAAATGCCGATCGCGATAACCACCTTCGCACGAACGACTTCTTCGACGCCCCCAACCACCCGAAAATTACGTACAAGAGCACGTCGATTGAAAAGAAGGGCGAAGGCGAATACGTCGTCCACGGCGATCTCACGATTCGCGGCATCACGAAGCCCGTCGCCCTCGACGTCGAGTTCCTCGGAACGTCGAAGAACCCCTACGGCAAGACTGTGGCCGGTTTTAGCGCTCGCGGCACGATCAACCGCAAAGACTTCGGCGTCGCGTTCAACGCGATCCTCGAAACGGGCGGCGTCGCCGTGAGCGAAAAGGTGAAGATCGAGATCGACGTCGAGGCCGTTCAGGAGGGCTGAGCGCGAGACGACATGTGGAGATTAACAGGAAGGCCGTGAGGCAGTAAGGTAGGGGGGCGGCGAACGATTTTTCGATATTGCATTCTGCAATAGGAATTAAACGTCACCGCTTCGTCAGGCTGCCCCACTTCTTGTGAATCTCCACGGATCGCCTCGTTTGGTTGTGCCTCGACAGGTGCCGCGGGCTTCCGTGCTCGCGCTCATTTTGGGCGCGCTCACGGCGCTCGGCCCGCTGTCGATCGATATGTATTTGCCGAGTCTGCCGTCGCTTCAGCGCGACCTCGCAACATCGGCGCCGCTCGCGCAGCTCACCCTTGCGGCATACTTCGCGGGGCTCGGTCTCGGGCAGCTCGCTTACGGGCCGCTGACGGACGTCTTTGGTCGCAAGCGGCCGCTCTACGCAGGGCTCGCGCTTTATGTGCTCGCGTCTGTCGCGTGCGCCGTGGCACCGGGAATCCATTTGCTAATCGCGTTCCGCTTCGCGCAGGCGCTCGGCGGTGCGGCGGGGCAGGTGGTGACGCGAGCCGTCGTGCGGGACCTTTACCAAGGTGCGCCCGCCGCGCGGCTCCTGTCGCTGTTGATGCTCGTCATGGGCGTCGCGCCGATTCTCGCGCCGCTCCTCGGCGGTTGGGTGCTCCTCGTCGCGGGGTGGCGGACCATCTTCGCCGTGCTTGCCGCGGCGGGGGTCGCGTGCCTCGTCCTAATGGTGACGACGCTCCCCGAAACGGCGACGTCCCTCGCGCCGCGCTTGGATCCACGCGCGATTATGAGGGGGCTCGCGAGCATTGCCCGCGACCGCGCCTTCGTTGGCCATACGCTCACCGGCGCGTTCGCGCAGGCCGGGATGTTCGCGTACATCGCAGGCTCGCCGTTCGTGCTCATCGAGCTGTTCCACGTCTCGCCGCAGCGCTACGGCTTCTTCTTCGGCGCGAACGCCTTCGGCCTCATCGCAGGCTCGCAGCTCAATCACCGACTGCTCGGCGCGCACCTCCCGGCGGCGATCCTCGCGCGGTCGACCTTGGTGCTCACCGGCGTCGGCCTTGCGCTCATCGCCGTCGCGTCGCTTCGCCTCGGCGGCCTCTTCGCCGTCGCGGCGTGCCTCTTTGCGTTCCTCGCCACCCTCGGCTTCGTCGGCGCCAACGCGACGGCGCTCGCGATGGAAGAGCAGGGCGGCCGCGCAGGTCTCGCATCGGCCGCGCTCGGATCGACCCAATTCGGTATTGCCGCGCTCGCATCGTCGCTCGTGGGCATTCTGAGCGACGGCACCGCGCGGCCGATGGCGTTCGTCATGGCCGGCTGCGCGCTCAGCTCGTTCGTGGCCTACCGCGCCGTCGCGCGGTGACTCACGGTTTCGTGTGCGAGCTCCGGGAGCTTGCAACGGCAAAGCGATGGCAACAGACTTCCATGAGAGATCTGTGATGGGCCGCTCGACCGCCGCGAAGCTTTCGATCGCCCCTGCGACTGCCATCGCAATCGCGATCGCGTCGTGCGTGCCCACCGGACGTGAGCGCGCGGCGTGGCCTGCTCCCCGCGACCGTCTGTCGATCCCCTACGACTCCGCCGTCTTTCGCGATCAGCCGCTTTTGGCGCGCCGGCTCTCGCGGAGCGTGCTCGACTACTTTCGCTATACGAACCGCGAGTTCGTCGACGCCGTTTGCGACGTCTACGCCGACCGTCTCGCGTCGATGCCGACGGTCAATCTCCACGGCGATGCGCACCTCGAGCAGTACGCGATCTCGGAAGACGGCCGAGGTCTCGCCGACTTCGACGCCGCCGCGCAGGGGCCGCCCATCGTCGACCTCGCGCGCGTCGCCACGTCGATTCAGCTCGCCGCCAACGGCGACGACGCGTCGGCGCGGCGTGCCATCGAAGCGTTCCTTGCAGGATACACGCGTGCGCTCGAAGACCCGAACGCGACCCGCCCCGAGCCGGCCGCCGCAACGCGCATGCGCGCCCGGTTCGCGCCGACGAAAATCGACTGGCTCGCCGGCGTCGAGAAGCTCATGGTGCCGCTCGAAAAGGGCGATCTCTCGGCGTATCAGGCCTCGTGGAAAACGTTCTCGGGCGCGCTGCTGAAGGAGCACCCCGACCTGTCGCCGTCGTTCTTCACCATCAAGGCCGGCGGCCGCTTGAACATGGGCGTCGGCAGCGCCCACGCCGCGAAGTATCTCGTGCGCATCGAAGGGCCCACTTCGCAGCCCGACGACGACGTGATCATGGAGGCGAAGGAGCTTCTCGAAGGGTCTCTCGGAAGCTGCGTACGGGGGGCGTCGCTCGACGCGATGCGGGTGATCCTCGCCCACTCGCGCCTCGCCCTCACGCCGCAGCGCCTATTGGGCAAAGTCGAAATTCACGGTCGGCATTTTTATAGCCACACGTGGGAAGTGAATTACACCGAGCTCTCGTGCGGAGAGATCACGTCGAGCGCCGAGCTCGCGGAAGTCGCGGAGGACATTGGGCTCCAGCTCGGTCGCGGGCACCCAAAGCTGATGGCGGATCAAACGCTGAAGCTTCGACGCGCTCTCTTGAAGACGGCCTCGGACGTCGGCCCCGAGCTCCCTGCGACGGCGCGCGTTCTCGCCGAACGCGTCGAGAGCGGTTGGAAGACGTTTCGCGACGACGCCGCGGTCGCCGCGCACCGCTAGCTAGCTTCGACGTGCCACCGCGCGATTTCCCGTCGCCGGCACGTATTACGAAATGGGCTTCGACTGGCAGCCCGCGTCGCTACGGTTCTTCATCACCCTCGCCGGCCACGAAGTCACGCTGTGGGACCTCAACGACACGACCGTCATTCCAAAGCTCGCAGGCCAATTCCTCTTCAACGTCTGGCACTCGAACGAGCACCGGTTCGACACCTTCGGCAAACGTCAAGGTTGACATGTCAACCTAACGTCCGCGTGGAGCTCACATGGCGGCGCACGTCACGCGACACGCATCACGCGACGAGCGGCGAGTGGGTCGACGCGACGGCGGCTGTGGTCGCTTCGGCGACGGCGGCTTCGATGGCGCGCACGGCCTCGGCCGTGCCGTCCTCTGCGCGAATCGCCGTGCCCAGTGCCGTGGCGGCGGTCGCCATTTCTTTGTCCGTGAGCAAACGGTCGATGGCCGCACGGAGCCACCGCGCGTCGAGCTCGTGGTGCGACCGCATCGCGGGGCCGACGCCGAGCTTCTCGACGCTCTTCCCCCAAGCCGGCTGGTCGCCCAGGTGCCAGACGATCGCCTGAGGAATGCCGGCGCGAAACGCCGCCGCCGTCGTCCCCGCGCCGCCGTGGTGAACGACGGCGCGCGCCCGGGGAAAGAGCCATCCGTGGGGAACGAAGCCTGCAACATGCACGTTCTTCGGGAGCATCGCTTTCCCGAGCTTGGCCCACCCCGCTTGCAGCACCACCGGGCAGTCGAGGGTGCTCACCGCTTCGAGAATCGTCGCCGTCGTCTGCTTCGTATCGAGCCCGATCATCGATCCGAAGCCGACAACGAGCGGCTTGCGATCGCCCACGAACGATGCGAGCGCGGGCGGCGGCGTGAAGCCGCGCTCGTCGAGAAACCAGTAGCCCGTCACGTGCGTCACTCGTGGAAAGAGTGGATCGTGCGGGATCACGTGGGGGCTCACGGCGACGAGGTCGAGCAGGCGCGAGTGGCTCGCCTCGAGGAGCACGTCGTGCCACGGCGCGAGCCCGCCGGCGGTGACGATCGCGTTGAGGCGTGCATCGGTCGCGCGGCGGAGGAGCGCCCCGGCGAGCCACCAGCCGAAGGCGTTGAGCCACGGGCCGGCATTCGCCCCTGTCGGCCCATGGTTTCGTGTTCGGTGAAGGGGCGCGAGGTGCACGCTCACGTGGGGCGTGCCCACAGCGCGCGCCGCCACGACGGCCGCGACGAGGAGCGGCGGGTAGACGACGACATCGGCTCCGCGCGCGAGGTCCATCAGCTTGGGAACGGAGAGGCGCTCTTCATCGGCGAGCTCTTCGATGACGATCGACAGCTGCTTCAGCGGGTTCTTCTGCGCGAGGACGCGAACGAACCGCCCCTCGATCTCGGCGTCGACCCAGGGCGGGCCGATGGCGACGTGGCGGATGCCGAGGGAGGTTGCGCGGGCCTCGTACTTATCGCTCGTCGCCAAGGTGACGTCGTGCCCGGCGTCGATGAGCCGCTTCGCAAGGGCGAGGAACGGCTGAACGTCCCCCTCCGAACCGATGGTCGCAATGAGTACGCGCACAGCCCGAATCCTACGCGCGCGCGCCTTTCGAGCGCCGTAACAATCGGAAACCGATCCGCAGGACGTCCGTCGAGGAGGCGCGTCACACGATCCACGGGATTTGCGTCGTCTTCACGCGGCGCGACCACCTTGGGTCGCCGCATTCGGCCCACGGGGCGAGGTCCATCAGCCGCCGTGGATCACGGAATTGATGCGCGGCTATTTGGAAAAGGGGTAGCGCCCGTTAATCGATATTCGTGCGGGCCCGCCGCACCCGCTCGATCTCGCGGGTGCCGGTGTCCTCACCGGGGAGAACGACCTCGACCAACGCTTCCAGCGCGGGGAGCGCCGCCGCGAGCGCGCGTTGGTGCGCGGGCGTGAGCTTGGCGAGCCTGCACGCCATGAAGTCGGTGTGGTCGCGCCGGGCGGCGTCGATTTGCTGCCGCCCCTTTCGCGTGACGGTGACGAGGGAGCACCGCGCGCTCGTGGGGTCGATGGCACGGCTGACGAGACCGCCGTCTTCGAGGGTCGCGACGACGCGGCTCATCGTGGGGCCCGCGACCTGCTCGCGGAGGGCGAGATCACCTAGGCGCAGCGGGCCGTGAAGCTCGACTTTGTGAAGCGCCGAGAGCTGCACGGGCGTGAGCGCGCCGCGCACCTGTTGCCGCTGCGCCCGTGTGATGAGCGCAAAGGCGATTCGCAGGCGCGTGGCCGCCTCGACCTGCTCGTCCGTCGCGCGCGGCTCACGTTTCTCCCGTTTCACTCCGCCGTCCCTTCGGCGATGGGCGCGGGGCCGTGGCTGTCGTGTTGCGACGGTCCGTGATTCTTCGTGAGGGCGTCGTCGTCGTCGTCTCCCTCGTGCTTCTCGGGCGCGTGGGCGTCGTCCATTTTGCGACCGGCGAGCCGCTCGACGAGAACGAAGAGCGCCGGCGTCGCGAAGATACCGATGAGCGTCGCGGCGAGCATGCCGAAGACGACGACGATGCCGAGCATGCGGCGCGAGATGCCGCCGGCGCCGCCCGCGCTGAGGAGCGGGAGGCACCCCAAGATGAATGCGAACGCGGTCATCAAAATAGGGCGGAGGCGAATCTTCGCGGCGGAGAGCGCGGCGTCGAGGGGCGACAGGCCTCGCTCCTGTTCGGCTTTGGCGTATTCGACAATCAGAATGGCATTCTTCGCCGAAAGGCCAATAAGCATGATGAGGCCGATTTGGCCGTACACATTGAGCTCGAGCTTCGCCACCGTCAGCCCCAAGAAGGCGCCCATGACGGCGATGGGCGTGCCCAGAATGACGCTGAACGGAAGCGACCAACTCTCGTACTGTGCCGCCAAAATGAGGAAGACGACGACGATGGCGAGAAGGAACGTCGGTGCTGGCGAAGGGGCGGCCTTCTGCTGGTACGAAAGGGCGTTCCATGAGTAACCGAAGCCGTTGGGCAGACTCTTCGCGGCCACTTCTTCGAGGGCCGTCATCGCCTGCCCCGAGCTGTAATCGGCGCCGGCCGTGCCCGTGAGCTCGGCGGTTCGAAAGAGGTTGAAGCGGTTGGTCGCCTCGGGACCGTTCGTCGCGATCGGCTTTACGAGCGTCGACAGCGGAAGCGATTTCCCCGCGCGATTTCGAACATAGAACTTATCCATGTCGCGGGCGTCGGTTCGAAAGCTCGTTTCGGCCGCGAGGTAAACGCGCCATTGGCGGCCAAAGCGGTTGAAGTCGTTGATGTACGCGCCGCCCATGAACGCCTGCAGCGCGGCGTACAGCTCGGCGATGTCGACCCCCTGCTTTAGCGCCTTTTCGCGATCGACCTGGACGAAGACCTGCGGCACGCGCGTGCTGAATGTGGAGCTAATCGTGCCGATTTCTGGGCGCTTCTTCGCCGCTTCGATGAACGAAGCGACTTGCGCTTCGAGCTCTTGAGGCGTGCCTCCCGCGCGGTCTTGAAGCATAAAGCTGAAGCCGGCCGACGTTCCGATTCCAGGAATGGCCGGCGGTGCGAAGGCGAAGGCGCGTGCCTCGGGAAGCGCGCCCAATTTGGCATTGAGCTGCTTGATGATCGCGTTGACCTTCGTGCTGTCTTTCTCGCGCTCGTCCCACGGCTTGAGCGTGACGAAGAAGAAGCCGTTGTACGACGCCGACACGCGGCTGATGAGGCTGAAGCCGGCAATCGTGCTGTAGCTCTCGACGCCTTCCGTCTTTGCGAGAATGCCTTCGATCTTTTTGCAGACCTCGTCGGTGCGCTGAAGCGACGCCGCGTCCGGCAGCTGCACGTTGACGTACATGTACCCTTGGTCTTCCTCGGGGACGAAGCCGGTGGGGAGCTTGCGTCCGGTGACCGCCGTGATGGCGATGACCGTGCCGAGGAGAACGAACAGGATCACGGCGCGGCGCGCGAGGCCGCGCGAGAGGGCCACGTACCCCTGGGTCGTCTTGTCGAAGCCGCGGTTGAAGGCGCCGAACGCGCGTGCGAGGGGCCCGTTGCTCTTCGTGCGCGGCTTCAAGAGAAGCGAGCAGAGTGCCGGGCTCAACGTAAGGGCGTTGAACGCCGAGATGAGCACCGAGATGGCGATGGTCAGCGCGAACTGCTGGTACAGGCGCCCCGTAACTCCGCCCAAGAAGGCGACAGGGATGAACACGGCCGCGAGAATCAGCGCGATGGCGACGACGGGGCCGGTCACCTCTTTCATCGCGCGCACGGTCGCGTCGCGAGGCGACATGCCGTGCTCGATATGGTGCTCGACCGCTTCGACGACGACGATGGCGTCGTCGACGACGAGGCCGATGGCGAGAACGAGACCGAACAGCGAGAGCGTGTTGACGGAGAACCCGAGGAGCGGGAACACGGCGAACGCGCCGACCAACGAGACCGGCACCGTCAACAGCGGAATGAGCGTCGCGCGCCAGCTTTGAAGAAAGATGTAGACGACGAGGACGACGAGGGCGACGGCCTCGAGGAGCGTCTCGACGATCTCGTGAATACCTTGATTGACCGCAAGGGTCGTATCGAGGGCAATTCGGTATTCGACGTCCTCGGGGAAGCGCGTCTTCAGATCGTCCATCGCGGCGAGGACGGCGTCGCGAACGGCGAGGGCGTTGGAGCCGGGAGCCTGGTAGATCGCCATGAGCGCCGCGGGGTTTCCCGAGTAGCGCGCGAGCTGCTTGTAGGTCTGCGCGCCGAGCTCGATGCGGGAGACCGCGCCGAGGCGCACGACCGAGCCGTCGGCGTTTTCGCGCACGACGACGTTCTGGAACTCTTCGGCCGTGGCGAGGCGCCCTTGGGCGCGAACGGTGTACGTGAACTCTTGCCCGGCGGGGGCGGGCTCGGCGCCGATCTGCCCTGCGGGGTTCACGGCGCTCTGCTTCTGCACGGCATTCGACAGGTCGGCGACAGTGAGGCCAAGGCGCGCCAACTTGTCGGGATCGACCCAAATGCGCATCGCGTAGTCGGCCGCGCCGAAGCCCGTGACCTGCCCGACTCCCTGCACGCGAAGCAGCGCGTCCTTCACGTTGATCGTCGCGTAGTTGCCTAAGAACGTCGCGTCGCGCGAGTTTTTCGGCGAGTTGAGCGCGATGAGAAGCGTGGGCGTCGTCGTGGCTTTGCGGACAGTGACGCCCTGCGCGCGCACGTCGTTGGGGAGCTGCGCGTTCGCTTGGGCGACGCGGTTGTTCACGAGAACGGTGTCGGTGTCGACATCGGTGCCAATCGCGAAGGTGATGCGAAGATCGATGGTGCCGTCGTTGGCATTGATCGACCGCATGTAAAGCATGTTGTCGACGCCGTTAATCTGCTGCTCGAGGGGCGTCGCGACGGACTGCTCGACGGTGAGCGCGTCGGCGCCGACGTAGGTCGCGTTCACCTGAATTTCGGGCGGGACGATGTCGGGGAACTTCGCGACCGGCAGCTTTCGCAGCGCGATGATGCCGAGAAGGACCGTGACGATCGAAAGGACGATCGCAACGATGGGACGACGAACGAAGAAGCTTCCTAGGCTCATCGCCTCAACCCGCTTTCGGAGCAGCGCTCGCAGCTGCGCTCGGCGCGCCTCCGCTCGGCGAGACCGCGGGCGAGCTTCCGACCGGCGCCGTCTTCGGCGCCACCTGCGCGCCGCCTTTGACCTTCTGAATCCCCTCGACGACGATCCGCTCGCCGGGCTTGAGCCCGGACTCGACGATCCACCGATTGCCGACCCGCTCGCCCATCGTCACGGGGCGCACTTCGACCTTGTCGCCCGCGCCGACGACGTAAAGCTGCTGCGCCCCTTGAAGCTCGGTGACCGCGCGCTGCGGGACGACGACAATCCCTTTTCGGTATTCGCGAATGTCGCGCACTTTGGCATATTGCCCAGGGCGCAACAGCCCCTCGGGGTTGGGGAACGTGGCGAGCACGGTGAAGGTGCCGGTCGACGGATCGACCTGCCGATCGAGAAACGTGAGCGACCCCTGAAGTGGGTATTTCGAGCCGTCGGCGAGGTACAAATCGAGCTTGGGAGCCTCGACCCCCTTCACGGGCGCGCCCGTGGGGCTGTTCGCCGCCGACTGGTACTTCTTCGGATTCGACAGATAAAGCTGCTCGCTGATGGTGTAGCTCACACGCACCGGATCGATCTGCGAGATGGTGGTGAGAAGCGTCGCCTCGCCTTGCCCAACGAGCGAGCCAACGCGAACGCGCGCGAGCCCCGCGAGCCCCGCGATCGGGGCCGTGAGGCGCGTGTACGAAAGATTGGCGCTCGCCGTGTCGAGGTTGCCCTGCGACGAGAGGACGTTCGCCTCGGCGAGCTGCCGTGCGGCGCGCGCGTTGTCGAGATCTTGCTTGCTCGACACGCCCTGCGCCGCGAGAGGCTCGAGCCGTTTGAGATCCAGATCGGCCTTCGCGAGTGCGGCGCGGCTCGCGGCAGTATCGCCTTGCGCTTTCGTCACGGCGGCCTGCGTGAGGAGCGGATCGATCGAGAAAAGCAGGTCGCCCTTCTTCACGTAGGTGCCGTCGGCGTAGGCCTGTACGCGCACGTAGCCGGGAACGCGCGCGCGAATCTCGGCGTTGACCATGCCGTCGATCGTGCCGATGGCGTCGATGTAGATCGGCACGTCTTCGGCTTGGACCGTTTGAACGATAACCTCCGGCGGCGGAGGCGCGGGAGGGGCCGGCGTGGCGCTGCTGCAGGCGGCGAGCGCGTAGAGGGAGAGAGCGAGGGCGAGCGTGGGGTGGCGTGCGATCACGCCACGACCAGTAGCATGGCTACGCGTTTCGCGGCTACCCACGGAACGCGGCAATTCATGTCGGATCGTGACTCAACCGTGGTCGCGGGAATCGGCTCTTTGCCATCGCGAATCTTTCGAAACGAACTGCAAGCGCTCCCGACTCCGGGATACCGTCTCGTGCATCCTATGAAACTCGATTCGAATACGGTCCTCATCACCGGGGGCGCCTCGGGTATCGGCCTCGCGCTCGCCAAACGCTTCGTCGCGGCGGGGAGCCTCGTCATCGTCTGCGGGCGGAGCGAAGAGAAGCTCCGTGCGGCGAAAGCGGCCGTCCCCGCGCTCATCACGCGCGCCTGCGACGTAGGCGAAAAGGGGGAGCGCGAAGCTCTCGCAGCCTGGGCCACGAGCACGTTTCCGCCGCTCAACGTTCTCGTGAACAACGCCGGCATCCAGCGCCGCGTGAACCTTCAAACGAGCGAGCCTTGGGAAGAGACGGAGAGCGAGCTCTCGATCAATCTCGCGGCGCCGATTCACCTGACCAAGCTCTTCATCCCCCATTTGCTCACGCGCGAGGCCCCTACCCTCGTGAACGTGACGTCGGGTCTCGCCTTCGTTCCGGCGACCTTCGCCCCGATTTACGCGGCGACGAAAGCCGCGCTCCACTCGTTCACGATGGCTACGCGCGCGCAGCTCGCGAAGACGCCGATTGCCGTTTACGAGCTCATACCGCCGGCGGTGAATACCGATTTGGGCGGCGTGGGGCTGCACGACATGGGGGTCCCCCTCGACGAATATGCCGATTCGGCGTTCGAGGGGTTGAAGCGAGGTCAGCTCGAAGTGGGGTATGGGTCGTCGGAAATCGGGCGCAAGGCGTCGCGTGCCGAGCTCGACGCCGCCTTCGAGCGCCTTTCCCGGGCTTGAAACCGCGCTACGCGACGAACTGATCGACGAGCAGCTTGAGGCGACGGCGGAGCGTGGCGACCGGCGGAAGGTCGCCTTGCAATCCGTCGACAGCGAGCATGAACAGCTCGGCGAGCTCTCGCGACGGGAGCACGCTCTGCACCCATTTGAGCATTCGCCGTTCGTGCTTCGCTTCGACCTCGGGGTAAAGCCGAACGCAGACGTCGTAAAACTCGGACGCCATGGGGGCGGTGACCATTTCGGCCCACGGCTCGAGGAGGACGATTTCGAAAATGCGAAAGAGCTTCGCGCGCGGCGTGCCCCCTCCCGCGACGGCCGCGTCGACGAGGGGGTAGCGCTCTTCGAAGATGTCTTCGAAGACTCCGGCGAAGAGCGCCTCCTTGTTTTTGAACTTTCGATAGATCAGCGGACGCGATATGCCGGCGCGTTTGGCGATGTCGTCGAGGGACGTCTTCGCATATCCAAAGTTCAAAAAGCACCAACGCGCCGCCGTGAGGATGGCCTTGCGGCGCGCTTCATCGCGCTCCTCGGACATCCTTTCGGTCATCCGTGGAATTTGACAAATTTAGTTTATTTGTCAACGTGGCGTCCGCGAAGCACTGTCACTGACGATCCTCCAAGGGGTTCACTTTCTTCTTCGCCGTGTCGGCCGGGGCGGGCGCAGCGGGCGCGGGCACGGCAACCGGGGGAGGCGCGGCAACGGCCGCGGGCGGATCGGCGCGCGGCCGCGCGACGGCGTGAACGGGCGCTCGAGGCGTGGGTGACGCGGGCCGCGGCGAGGGAGCCGGCGCCGGTTGCGTGGTCGAAGGGCGCGCGGGCTCGCTCTCGCCAGCGGGCGGGGAGGTCGTCGTAGGCTCCCTCGCGCCGAGCGGCGTCCTCGTCGGCGCAAACGGGGCGACGCCGTTCGCGTCGGTGGAAGGCGCGCCTGATGCGCCCGCCGCCGGTGGCAAGGGGTCCTCGCGTCGATTGACGAGTATCGCCCCTACGATCACGGCGACGCCAATGGCAAATACCGCGACGGCAATTGCGAATCGACTCTTCGACGCGGGCTTCGGATCGGCGACCACGTGCGCCGGTAGGGGGTTCGGCGCGGACGCGCGACGCGGGGCCGACGAGCCCGTGACGCTCGCGGAGAGCGACCCGTACGTGCCGGTCGTGTTCCCGAAACCGCCGCTCGCGGAAAACCCGCCAGCCCCTTTGTTGCCCGCGAGAACAGACGAAATCTTCTGCTCGACCGCGGACGCAAAGGGCGCCTGGATGGCATCCAGAAGCCCGAACGCCAGCTCGGCGACGTTCTGCACGCGGGCGTTGGGGTCCCGCGCAAAACAGCGCATGACGACCTCGTCGAGCGCCGGCGGCACGTCGATGTTCAGCGACGTAAGCGTGGGAGGCGGGCGCCCCCCTCCAAGCTCGGCGCAAATGGCCACGAGCGTCGGCTGATCGTAGGGCGGCCTACCGCTCACCATCTCGTAGAAGATGGCGGCAATCGACCAGACGTCCGCCCGAGCGTCGACCGCCGAGGAGCCGAAGAGCTGCTCGGGCGACATGTATTTCGGAGAGCCCAACACCACGCCGGTTCGTGTGAGGTCGTCGAGGCTCGTTTCCGACGCCGACCATTTCGATATTCCGAAATCGAGTATTTTGATGAGATCCGAACCGTCGCTACGGCGTGTCACGAACAGATTCGACGGCTTGAGATCGCGATGGACGATCCCGTGGGCGTGGGCTTCGGCCATCCCCTCGCAGATCTGAACGACGTAATCGAGGGCAACGCCGAGGGGCAGAGTGCCCTGCGCGCGAAACGTCTGGCGGAGGTCGAGCCCAACCAGGTGATCCATCACCATGTAGGGGACGACGTGCTCGAACACTCCGACGTCCATCACGCGCGTGATGTGCTCATTGCGCAACTTCGCGCTCACCTTCGCTTCGCGTTGAAACCGCGAGCGGAAGTCGTCGGTCGTGCTGTTACCGCGGGTGCTGAGGAACTTGAGGGCGACGCGCTCCTTCAAATGTACGTGGGTCGCGCCGACGACCATGCCCATCGCACCTCGACCGATGATCTCGTCGATTCGGTACTTCTGGTCGATCACGGCGCCAACCACGAGCAGCTTCAAAATGCGAGCTGTCGCCTCGTTCGTCGCAGCGAGCTCGTCCTCCGAAGTATCTCCAGACATAGATGAGAGGAACCTCCGATGGGAATGACCCGCACCCCATTTGATCGGATGCTAGCGCTCCAAGCGCGCGCTTTCCATGACACGTGCTCGCGATGCGTCACAGCTCCATTGTTTATTGATGTCGTGCCCATCGTGGGGCTGCGGGTGCGTAAGGGAGAGGTCCTCCGACACGGGCTCCGAGGGCGTCACATCGCTCGTCATGTCGAAACGCAAAAACCCGCCGGCGAAAGCAGGCGGGTGTTCGCGCGTCGTGGGTGCCGTGGACGTCCCGGTTACTTCCAGCCGGGCATCTCGTCGAGCGTGACGACGTTGCCGGCACCGTAAAGTGCGGGGAGCGACGCGCGGTTGGACTCGATGAAATCGGGCCAGAGCATCGCGTAAATCCACTTCGGTTGCGACGCGAGGAGCGACGACGTGGGCATGAACTGGCATTCGGCGATGGCGATGGGCTTACCCGCCGACACCTTGAGCATCGCGTTGTAATTGCTCGATGTGTATCCCGTATTGTAAACGTCGAGCGCGGCGATATCGAAGTACGACGACCCCGGGTTGTAGGCGTCCACGTCTGCCGAGAGCGACGTGAAATCTTGGACGTTCCAAACCCAGATGATGTTGTCGAGACCTTTGGTATTTGCCAAATAGTCGTGGGTTAGTTGGAAGAGCTTCGCGCTCCCGTTCGCCCCCTTGTGGCACGACCACCAGAACACGCACTGGTTCATCTCGTGGAACGGTCGGAACGCGACGACGACGCCTGTGTCCTTGAGGTCTTGGAAGTGGACTGCGAGCTTATCGAGGCGGGAAATCCACGCCTTGTAGAGCGTCGTGCCCGGCGTGAGGAGCTCGGCGAACTGCCCTTCGCT
>JANXMC010000174.1 GCA_025354825.1 Myxococcales bacterium | reverse complement strand
GGGTGGCGATGGTACCCGCGGCGGTTCTTCTAGGTCTAGGATGGAAGCTTAACCCGCCATACGCTATCTGATCCGAGGTAGGCGGTCTTGACCTGATCCAACGGATGCCACTCCGCACGAGTGGTGAACGCAGAGCGCTCCTCAACTTTCAGGACATTTGTCCGGTGATCAATAGCGACATAGTGACGCATTCCCGTACCGGTAATTACTCCTTGAGTGTTCACAAATATCAATTCAACACTTGAACCGACAGAGATGCCTTCAAGAAGGATGGCAATCCGACGCACCGCGGCTGAGTAGAGGGCGATCATGCTTGGACTAATGTAGGCGCATTGCGCGCCAGTTCGCATTGGGAACCGCCAACATGAACCGACTCTTGAGCCGACGAGTTGATCTGGATAGGGATAGACATTGACAACCAACATCCAATAGCCAGGCCGTATTGGCGATTCAAATAGTACGGAAACGACCAGTGGTTTCGGATCAACGAAATCGCGAAGCGCCAAATCAAAATCTGTCTTGCGCTCCTCCGCATATGCCCTCGGGAGACCCGGATAGGCTAGCGGATCGGCGTCGGGCGAGCTGCCAACGACGATCGTTCCTCCTAGTCCGTTTGCGAACATCGCAATGTCTTTTCCCATCTCTTCGAGCTTGGCAGGCGCGTAGGTCTCCTTGAAGTCAAAGGTGTCGCCCTCGATGATACGTGTCGTGGGACCAGGTTGCGGTAGGTCTGTGTGCTGCTGCACCAGCTTGAACTGCGGCATGTTGAGTTCGGACGAATCTACCACGGCACGACAGCTCGTCGCCGATGTTCGACTTGAGGGATGCTCGCTTGGGGGGCGGGTGCACGCTTGGATATGGCCGGCCAATCGCGTCCGCAAATCCTCAACCTCGAACGCATCGGCGACGTCTTCCTCAACCGCATCGCCGCGCTCATCCCGCGCGACCTTCACGACCTCCTCGGCTACCTCTCCAGCCACCGCGGCCTCGAGCAGCTCCCGGGAGTCGGCGTGCGCGCGGTCGTCGTCGACGGCCTCAACGTCCTCGCCCAGACCGTGCCCGACATGACCGTGCAGGTGCAGCTCGGCATGGCACTCGTGCCGACTCCTGGCACCTCGGGCGTGGTCGGCTCGCCGCAGACCAACCCCGATTCCAACTTCCAGATCCTGAGCAAGCGGCTCGTCACCGTCGCCGTACCCATCGCCCCCGCGCCGCCGCTCGGCTTCCGATGGGACCTCATCGAGCTCGGGCCGGACGTCAGTGACTTCGTCGACGACTCCCAGATCGTCGACCTCTACGACGTCCCGGGAAAGAAGTTCGTACCGACGCCGACCGCGCAGCCCGTCATGAAGCACGGCGAAGGGCGCGTCTTCATCACCGCGGGTGCCGCGGGCGCAACGCTCCCTCCTCCGACGCCGGGACGCGTCCCCATCGCCGCGATCCTTGTCTTCGCCGGCATGACGACGATCACCCAGGATCGCATCCACGACCTGCGCATCTTCCTCAGCGAGTTCGCGTCGCGCGGCCGTGGCGACGCCGACAGCTTTATCGACGTCGCCGAGCTCGCCATCGACCGCCCGCACCCCGCTACGCCCGCCGGGGTGCAGAAGTTCTCACTGCAAGCGGAAGCAGTCGTGCGCGGCGTGCCCTGCGCCTTCTCGACCGTTGCACCGCTCGACTTCGCACTCGCACGCGACTTCCTCGACTTCCTCGACCGAAGCGCGCGTGCGAAAATCTTCGCTGCCTCGGGCGCCAGCTGGCTCTACTGCTACATGGTCGCTACCGACGACCAGGGTTACCGCCTCTCGCGATCGAACGTCACCTCGCTCGGCGGCATCCCGACCACGGGCCGCTTCTCGCACGCAGGAATGCTCGTCTGGAGCGACGTGCCGCCTTCGCTCGCCGATGGCGGCTCGCTCGCACCGAAGACGCAGCTCGCGCTTCCCGAAGCGCTCGGCAACGGACTCGTCACACCAGGCGTCGGACGCGCCGTCTGCATCGGTTGCGCCTTTTACGGCCCGCTGAGCTTTCGCTTCCCGTTCGGCGTGCGCTCCTATCGCGGCGAAGCGAACATCGTGCAGCCCGGGGGCATCCCGCTCATCCTCGGTCATGCCGTGGGCGGCGAGGTCATGAGCGGTGGCGTTGGCTTCTCGTCGGTGCGCGCGGGCTGGCCCGCTGAGATGCCACAGGGACCGCTCTCGTACGACCTCCAGATCCAACTCACCGCACTCAACGTGATTGGCAGCGGCAGGCAGCGAAACTTTTTCGTCTTCGAGTATCAACCGGGCGCGACGGCCGGCGACGAGCTCCGTGCGATCCACGAGACCGTCGTTCCCATCGGCATCGCCTTCTCGCAGATCCAAATGCACGCGCGAGGACTCGCTGCGGGACGCGTGCCGGCCGAGCGCGGCGCGACGCGGACGGGATTCATTGTCTTCTGCCAGACCGTCTACGGCACCGCGACCGGTGGAGCGGGCCTCTCGACCACGCCCACCGACCACGCGTTCGGCCTCATCGGCTATCGATGGCCGAATGGAGCGGTGCGGGCGTGATCGCACCGGCTTGAGAGAAGCTCTGGTCGAAGTCGTGGAGAGGCGGGCTCTCCGAAGGTAAAGTAACGGGCCGTGGCGTTCGTACCTCAATCATCAAAGAAAAGGCGACCGGCTCACGGAGTCGTACGTGCTGAGCTGGAGGCGCACATCGGCCACGGCGCGGCGGTGTTGGAGCTCTCCGACTCGGCCACCGGCAAGTTAGCGCGCACGCTGTCCGCTGAGGATCGCCTTGCAGCCGTCCTCGCCGCTGTCGAAGACCGCACACTCGTCGATGCCGTTTTGCGCGTCGGACCGTCCATCGTTGCGCGCTTCCACCGCGCGCCCGGAGGCTGGAAAGAGTTGCCTACGACCCGAAAAGATCTCGACGACACGGCCCGAGCGCTCCTCAGTGCCGCCGAGCCGGCCGTGATGCGTGCCCTCTCGCATCTCACCGATCGCAAGACGCAAGTCATCACGCTGGTCGAAAATCTCACCGACCAATGCCAAGGTTTCGCTCGCGACGCATTCGGGGACGCCGTTGGCCCTCGAGGTGGCTTCGGAGTGGGCGTTGACGTGCTGATGACGGCAGAGCGCCGCGCCTCTCGCTTCGGCTTCACGTTGCCCCCAGCGAAGCTACCGGCGCTCGCAAACGGTGCGATCCAAGTTCTCGTCTTCTGCGCGCTGGGCGCGACACGACTCTCGATCGAGCCGCTCCAGCGCCCGTCGCTGGGCTCGGCCTAAGGCCACTTCACCTTGGTCGTGGTGCTCGTGGTGCTCGTCTTGGTGCCATCGCCAAGTTCTCCTTGCGCGTTGTCGCCCCAGCAGACGACATCCGCGCCGACGGCAGCGCAGCCGTGGTTGAAGCCCATCGCAATCGCC
>JANXMC010000206.1 GCA_025354825.1 Myxococcales bacterium | reverse complement strand
CCCACTCGCGACCGTTGTATGGATCCGCATCGTTCTTGTCGGTCGCCGGGGGCAGCCCCGCGCGCGGCTCGATCGACTCGACCATGTGAATGTCGATGCCGGTCGTGTCGTAGTTGACCGGGTCCTTACCGATGACCTTCGTCCAGTCGGCGTCGGTGAACTTGTCCTTCAGAACGATCGTGGCGGCCGTGGGGTCCTGCGCGAGGAGCTGCCAGGGGACGCCGCCGATGACGGCGAAGAAGACGAGGTCCGGCGTGCGAGGGCCGCGCGGGAGCTTGCAGAGCGTCGTGTCGATGTCGGCCGTCGGGTCGCCGCTGAACGCGGTCGGCAGCACCGACGCGTAGAGCGGGTTCGTGCAGTCGGCCTGGCCTACGTAGTTCGGCGAGGGGGAGCCGCTCGTGGTCGCCGGGTGCTCACCATTGCGGTTCGGCACGCTCGTGCTCTGGAACCCTTTGACGTAGCGCGAGACGGGGAACTGCGGGTCGACGCCGAAGCGCGCCTTCATCTTGATGGGACGGACGTTGAGGCTGTCGTCGGCCGCGGCGTAGTAACCGCCGTTGGTCTGGCAGTTGGGGTCGCCCGTGACCTTGGTGTTCTCACTGCCGTCGCTGTTCTTCTTGAAGCCGCAGGACGTGCAGTCCGCGCTCTTCAAGTCGCTGTCGCAGGCGCTGGTTTCGCGCGCGGCCGTGCCCGAGGCGGAGCCCGGGAACGAGCTATTCAGGTAGGCCCAGCCCTGGCCGTTGATCGACAGCGGATCGACCGTGGAGTCGTTCTCGTCGGTAATCATGATGACGGCGACGAGCGAGTCGGGGCGGAGGAAGTCGGCGCGCTGCTGAAGGAGCTGCGTGTCGACGCCCTGGAGGGCCTTGCGCGACGTGCCCGGGACGGGGACGACCTGGTCGTACGGGTCTGGCTGGTTGAGGAAGCGGTACACGCTTTCGAGCTGGGCTTCGAAGCCGCAACCGTATTCGTGGACGCCAGTCACGAGGTCGGCGAAGTCGGTCTTGAACTTATTGACGTCGGTGATCTTCGTGACGCCGTTCGGATCGGGCTTGCCGTCGTTCGCCGTTACGGCCGGGAGCCATGCCAGGAAGTTCGACGTGCCCGCCGAGGCCACTTGGGCTTCGCTCACGCCGCCACGGTTGAGAAGGTGGCCGCGGTCGTCGTTGTGCGCATTGAGCGCCTGATTGACAGGGTTCTTCGCATCCGGGCTGCACTGATCGGCGCCGGCCGCACCGAGCGAGGACGAGATGATGCCGATGTGCATATCGTGGATCGGCGGGAACTCGACCTTGCCGCCGTTGGCGGTGCAGTCGCCGTTGTTCGACGCGCCGAGGTTCGCGCCCGTGCCTTCTTCGATGCAGTACGGGTTGATGAGGCGGTTCACCAAGTCGGGAACCGCGAGCGCGAGAAGCTGCTGCTTGTCGCCCATCGACGCCGAGTTGTCGATCGCGAAGAGGATGTCGACCTTGTCGATACCCTGCTGCTTCACGACGGCGGTGAAGTTGGTTTTGGTGGTGGGCTCGCCCGGCTGAACGGGTCGGGTCAAACAGCCTGCTCCGAGCGTGCCGAGAGCACCCATCAGCCCGACGGCCATCAGGCCCGTCTTCATCGCCACCGCGCCCGTGCGCGAGCGTTTCGTAGTTCCGTTGTTCCGATCCTGCATGGCTCGATTCATCCCTTCGACCGCGCACGGAGAAGCGCGAGAGCACGTGGGGCCTGGCTGGCCGGGCGGATAAGTAGCACAGGACGTTCCCCCTCCGCCTCCCCGAAAAACGTTGAAACGCTCGGAGTTTTGTGGGGACGGGATGGGGACGCCGGCGGTTTCGACGCCAACGGAGTTGTCAGCTCTCACCGCCGTTGGCAGGCTCGAGAGGCTGCGCGGCATCTGCGACTGGCTCTACCGGTGCGGGCTCCGAGGAGGCCTCGAACACCGCGCGAAGCGCCTTCAGATGCCGCGCCGTCACGCCCGGGACCGCCAAGATCGCCGCATCGTCGGCGCGCTTGATCGCCGTCAGGCTTCCGAGGTGAATCAGGAGTGCCTTGCGAGTCTTCGGCCCGAGGCCCGCTACGTCGTCGAGATCGGATTTGAACCGCCGCGCCTTCCCCAACTTTTCGCGCGACCGATTCGACGAGCGGTGCGCCTCGTCGCGCAGGCGCGCGAGGAAAAAGAGGGCCGCAGAGTTGCTCTTCAGCGGAATCGGATTCTTCTGCCCCGGCAGGTAAACGCGATCGACGAGCAGCTCGCCCATCACGTTCTCTTTTTCCTTTGCGAGACCGACGATAGCGAGATCGTGAAGCCCGAGGTCGTGGGCCGCAGCGAGGGCGACGGCGAGCTGACCGCGCCCGCCGTCGACGACGAAGAGGTCGGGAAGCTCCCACGCGTTCTCGCCCGCGGCCGCGGCCTCGGAGGCGTTCGCCTCGCCGTCGCCTTCGGCCGCACGCGTATCGCCATCGAGCGGCAGTCCCGACTCTTCGCGCGCTGTCACCTCGGCGACGTCCGGCGCCACGCGTCGCTCGGCAATTCCACGCCGAAACCGCCGCGCGAGCACCTCGTACATCGCCGCGTAGTCGTCGCCCTGCGCGGCCCCCTGCCCCGTGGCCCCGCGCACGTGAAACGTCCGATAGCGCTTCTTGTCGGGCACGCCGTCGAGCATCGCGACGACTGCGCCGACCGTGTCGCCTCCTCCGAGGTGCGAGATATCGCAGCACTCGATGCGGTGCGGAACCGTTGGCAGTCGGAGCCGCTCCTGCATCTGTTTCAACCGCTCGCCGATGTCGTCGAGCGTGCGGCGCTTTTCGAGAAACGCGTGGCGCGCGTTCTCCGTCGCGAGCGCCACGAGATCGACGCGCGGACCGCGCTTTGGATGCAGAAGCGCGATCTTGTGGCCAGCACACTCGCTGAGCCATTCGGCAATGCCGGCAACGCCTTCAGGCTCGATGGGAAGGAGCACTTCGTTCGGAATCGGAACGAACGTCCCCTCCTCTGCGTCGCGACTGGTCTCCAACGTGTCCGATACGCCGGCCGCCGCCGTGTCGATGGGCGCCGCGTTCTCGGGCATTGCCGGCGGCTTGGCCTCGCGCACCTGCGCGCCGCCATAGTGCTGGGCGAGGAAGGCCGCGACGATCTCTTCGTCGGGAATCTCGGCGTGCTTAATCGAGAAGCTGTCGACATCGGCGAGCTTGCCACCACGAATGTAGAGAAGCGCGAGCTCGACGAGATCACCGTCGCGGTAAAGACCAAGTACGTCGCGATCGGCGAGATCGGTCGAGACGACACGCTGCTCTTCCCGCACCTTGTCGATCGCCTTCAGCTGATCGCGGTACACGGCCGCGAGCTCGAAACGCATCTCGCGTGCGCTCGTGCGCATGCGGTCGTCGAGCACGCGCGAAAGCTCGTCGTGACGCCCGTCGAGAAAGAGCGCGACCGACTGAACCTGCTCGCCGTACCAGGCCGAATCGACGGGGTAGACGCAGGGCGCCGGGCACCGCTTAATTTGATATTGAAGGCAGGGCCGCTTGCGCGTCGTCAGCTCGCCATCGCTGCAGGTGCGAAGCTGAAAGTGTTTGTTGATCAAGTGCAGAGTGCGCCGCGCGGCCGTCGCCGAGTGGTACGGGCCGAAGTAGCGCGCGCCGTCGATGCTCGGTTTGCGAACGACGTCGAGTCGAGGCCACGGGTGCTTTCCGTCGAGACGCAGCGACAGGTACTCCTTGTCGTCGCGGAGCTTCACGTTATAGCGAGGCTTGTGATCCTTGATGAGATTGTTCTCGAGGATCATCGCCTCCTTCTCGCTGCCGGTGACGATCGTTTCGAGATCGCCAATCGTCGTCTGCAAGATCGGAATGAAGTACCGATTGTCGCCGCCGCCCGCCTGAAAGTAGCTTCGAACGCGGCTTCGAAGGCTCTTCGCCTTGCCGACGTAGACGACCTCGCCCTTCTTGTCCTTGAAGAGGTAGACGCCCGGATTGGGCGGCAAGAGCTCGAGCTTGTCTAAGACCTCCTGGGGCAACATCGGGGCTGGAGCTTTAACATTTCGGCAGGTCGCGGACGATGCTTAGCATCGCACGACGTCGTGTACGGCAAACGTGGTCTTCGAGACCTACGAGCTTGCGGAGAAGCAGTTCGCCGAGCTCCTCCACGAGCATCTCCCCGTCAACTGCGGTCGCGAGATGAGCTTCACCCCCCCGGCGAACGACGACGGCGGGCCGTTCACGACGACCGTCTATTACGACTGCACCGAAGCCCGCGCGACGAAGTAGTGCCACTGCCGCTCGGCAAGGGACTCTCCACCACACTCTGAACGGCTCACAGCTTGAACGGCTGCGTGCGGAAGCGGAGGGTGCCGTCGCTCGTGCCGATTTGCCGTACGAAGAGCCCCACGAACGAGCCGAAGAGCGCGTCGCTCGGGCCGATGCTGGTCGAGCCCGTAGGGCGTGAAACCCACGCGCGCATCTGCTCGAGCATCTGCGGGCTCACGGGGTTCACGTCGACGATGACGCCGAGGTAGTGCGGCTGATTGGGCACGAGGAGCGACCGGTCGACGACGGCGAGATCGCGCGCTTCGGCGCACTGTCGGAGCACGCCTTCTACGTTGATGACGGCGAGATCGCGGTCGCCGCCGGGCGCCGTGAGCTTGATTCGATAAACCTCGTCCCACAAATCGTAGACGACGCGGCACGTGCGCACGGCGAGGGCGACCGGCGTCGATTCGCCTTCGCGCAGCACGTAGGCGCGCGTCGCGATCACCATCGTGAGCCCGTTCGACAGCTTCTTCGTGAGCTCCGGCGTGATGACGTCGCGGAACGAGAAGCTCGCGCGAAGGAGCGATTTGTCCCACGCGTAATTGGCCTGTCGACGGGGCAGATTCGCGGGCGGCGGAGCCTGCTGCGCTTCGGCGACCTGCGGCACGAAGAGCGGCGAAATCGCGAACACGGCGGCGATCACGGCGAGGCTCAACACGCGTTTACCGCGGCTCGTGGGCGACGTTCGCGAGGCGCTCGAGGCTCGCAGAGCTCTCATTGCGCCTCCCTCCGGACGGGGAGAAAGCCCAAAAAGTTCGACACGCCAAAGGTGAAGCCGCCCGCGGAGGTGTCGATGCGAACGCCGAGGTTGAAGGTGAGATCGATGGGAAGGGAGGAGAAGCCCGAATAGCCCCGGGGGCGCTGGGCTAGGTCGCTGTCCTTCGCGACGGCGTAAAGCCCCGCGGCGCCAAAGAGGTCGATCCCGTAAATCGAACGGCGACCGCGGTAGAGCGGTATTCGGTATTCGGTTTGAAGGCGCGCGGCGTATTCGCCATAGCGATTCTCGACGATGCTCGTGCCCAGTAGGTTCGGCGCGGACCTTCGATCGAAGTTGAGGTCGAGGGCGCGGTCGGGGAGGAGATCGCTGAAGTCGCCGACATAGAACTTTTCGAACAGCGGCGCGGTGCCGAAGATCGCGCCGGCGAACGCTTCGACGCGGAGGACGTGACCCCACGGGAGCGTCTGCCAGTGGGAGACGCGCGACTGGATTTTCACGTACGGATAGTCGCTGCCGAGCGGCGTGAGCGACGCCTCTGCGGTCGCGAACAGGTGCACGCCGCGGGATGGGAGAACCGGCTCGTCGCGCGTGTCGTGAAGCAACGTCGCACGCAGCGTCGAGAGCAGCGAGCTGCCCGGGTCGATCTGGAAATCGACCGGCTCGATGTCGAGGCCACGTCGGTGACTGGCTGCGCGCGGGAGCGTCGCGTCGAGACTCTCGAGTCGATAATGGGCAAAGAGCTGCGTGGAGACGCCGAGGTCGTGCCCAACGCCGACGAGCCCGCCAAAACGGCGATACGCGACGACGGCGTAGTCGGCGAGAGGCGGCTGCGTCGGGTCGTCCACGAGAACGTCGCGATTGCCGAAGTAGTCCCGCGCATTGTTGTAAACGAGCTGCGCTTCGGCCGTCCACGGCGTGCCGAGAAACTGAGGGTCGGCGAACCGCGTGCGAAGCGCGAGCTGGTTTTCGGCGAGGGCGAGCGCGCCGCCGAGGGTGATGCCCGTGCCGGCGAGGTTGGTCTCCGCGACGTCGACGCCGCCGTAAGCCGTGAGCGGGCGCGCGTTGCCGCTTGGATCGGCATCGGCCGAGAGTCCGAGCCACAGGTCGTTGACGACGATCGTGTTTCGCTCGACGACGTCGACGACAAGCACCACGTAGCCGCGGCGGCTCCCCTTTCGAAGCGAGAGCTGCACGTCGC
>JANXMC010000154.1 GCA_025354825.1 Myxococcales bacterium | reverse complement strand
GGAGTGACCGCGTCGACGCCACCGCCGGCGTTTTCCGAGCCGGGCGATGGGCACGGATACCCGCGCCCTCAGCTACGGCGTGACGAGTGGACGTCCCTCAACGGCTATTGGGACTTTTCCATCGATCCGGACGGAAACCTCTCGTTTCCGGAAGACGTCGCCTGGACGTCGCGCATCCTCGTTCCGTTCTCCCCCGAGACGCAGCGCAGCGGTATCCATGATACGGGCCTCTACAAGGCGTGCTGGTATCGACGCACGTTCGCCGACGAGCCCGTCGGAACCGAGCGGCTCGTCCTCCACTTCGGGGCCGTCGATTACGAGGCGACGGTATGGGTCGACGGCGGCTTCGTAGGGCGCCACGAGGGGGGCTACACCCCGTTTGAATTCGACATCACGGATCATCTGGGCGACTCCGACCAGCACGAGATCGTCGTCCGCGCGGAGGACGATCCGGGCGACTTGGCGAAGCCACGCGGCAAGCAAGACTGGCAGCTCGAGCCCCACTCGATCTGGTACCCGCGCACGACCGGAATCTGGCAGACCGTTTGGCTTGAGCGCGTTCCCGCCGTGAGCATCGAGGGGGTGCGGTGGACGGCAAACCTTGCGCGGTGGGAGATCGGACTCGAGGCGAGGGTACGTAACGCTGCGCGAGGGGCGAAGTTGAAGCTCGCGGTGAGGCTTCGTGTCGACGGCGTCGTCCTTGCCGATGATCTTTTCCTGGTGGTGGCAGGTGAAGCGCACCGGCGCATCGCGCTTAGCGATCCTGGCATTGACGACTTCCGGAACGAGCTGCTCTGGAGCCCGGCGTCGCCAAAGATCATCGAGGCCGAGCTGCGACTCCTCTCCGCCACCGGCGAGACGTTGGACACCGTTGCCAGCTACACGGCTTTGCGCTCGTTCACTGTCGAAGGAGAGCGTCTCGTCTTGAACGGGCGCCCCTTCCCGCTGCGCCTCGTGCTCGATCAAGGGTACTGGCCCGAGAGCGGTCTCACGGCTCCCGACGACAACGCCCTTCGGCGCGACGTAGAGCTTACGCGCGCCATGGGCTTCAACGGCGCGCGTAAGCATCAGAAGATCGAAGATCCTCGGTATCTCTA
This sequence comes from Myxococcales bacterium, assembly GCA_025354825.1. Lineage (GTDB taxonomy): Bacteria > Myxococcota_A > Polyangia > Polyangiales > Polyangiaceae > JANXMC01. Next base: position 27,631 of record JANXMC010000154.1, on the reverse strand, counting down.
CTGGGCCGACCGGCTCGGACTTCTGGTTTGGGAGGAGATGCCGAGCGCCTACCGATTCACGCGGCGCTCCGTGGAGCGCCTCACACGCGAGTGGTTGGAAGCGGTGCGCCGGGACGAAAGCCACCCGTGCATCGTCGCGTGGGTCCCCTTCAACGAGTCGTGGGGCGTGCCGAACCTGCCCGACAGCAAGCCGGAGCGCCACTACGTTCAGGCCCTCTACCACCTCACGAAGACGCTCGACCCGACGAGACCGGTCATCGGCAACGATGGGTGGGAAAGTGTGGCGACGGACATCATCGGTATCCACGACTACGACGACGACCCCCTCCGAATAGAGCGTCGTTACCCTCACGATATGCTGCCGCGGCTGTTGAAACGGGAGCGGCCGGGCGGTCGAAGCCTCGTGCTCGAGGGGTCGACCCACGAGCACCCGGTGGTGCTCTCGGAGTTCGGTGGCATTGCCCTCGCGAAGCACGAAGGGGCCCCCGGCGCGTGGGGGTATTCGCAGACTACAACATCCGGTGACCTCCAGCGTCGCTACACAGCGCTGCTCGAGTCCGTTCATAAAGTCGAGCTTTTCGCAGGCTTTTGCTACACCCAGTTCGCGGACACCTACCAAGAGGCGAACGGGCTTCTCTACGCGGATCGCACACCCAAGTTCCCCTTCGATAAGATTGCCGCGGCGACCTCGGGGCACGTTCCCGCCGTCGCACCGACGGACGCGGGCGAGCGCCACGCCCTCTCCGCGCCGGATGCCGCGGACGAAAAAGAGGGCACGCGGTGATGATAACCGACGTCGATCCCACGCCTGCTTCCGACCTCTACTCGTGCGAGCTTACGAAGGCCGACGGGCGCAAGCTGACGCTCTATGCGCGCCATCCCATTTCGCGCGAGCTGAATGCGCCGTCGCCGCCCGGAGGTGCCTCGGCGCCGCCGAACCCGCATTTGCGGTGGCACCCGTTCCGCGGCGAGTGGGTCGCGTACGCCGGGCATCGACAAGCGCGCACCTTCTTACCGCCAAGTGAGTTCAACCCGCTCGCGCCCACCACCGACGCCGCTAACCCGACGGAGCTCCCCGCGGGCGCTTACGACGTCGCTGTTTTCGACAACCGCTTCCCTACGCTCTTCGGCGGCGCGCACGATCCTCCGGCGGCAATTGTACCGACGATGCCGGCACGTGGAGGCTGCGAAGTCATCGTCTTCACGCAAGACCCTTCCGCCTCGCTTGGAACACTGCCGCTGTCGCATCTCGAGCTCATCGTCGACGTATGGGCGCATCGTCAGCAGGTGCTCGGCGCGCGCAAGGACGTCGCCTACGTCATGCCGTTCGAGAACCGCGGCGTGGAGATGGGGGTGAGCCTCTCTCACCCGCACGGGCAGATTTATGCTTATCCGTTCGTACCCCCGTTGGCCGAAGCGTCCCTCGCGCGGCAACGAACCTACTACGACGCGTCCCACCGAGGGCTCCTCGAAGACCACGTGGCCGCCGAAGAGCGTGAAGGTCGACGCATGCTCTACACGGGGGACCACGTTTCCGCATTCGTTCCTGTTTTCGCGCGGTACGCCTACGAAGTTTGGATTGCGCCCCGCGTCGCGCGCGCATCGCTCGTCGAGCTCGACACGCCAACGCGGCGCGACCTCGCGCGCGCACTCAAGACTGTGCTTCTCAAGCTGGATGGACTTTGGGCGAAGCCGATGCCCTACGTGATGGCGTTTCACCAAGCGCCAACGGATGGACAGCCTCACCCCTACGCGCACCTTCGCGTCGAAATCTACCCAGCGCTCCGCATGCCCAATCGCATCAAATACCTCGCCGGGAGCGAGCTTGCGGCTGGCGTCTTCACGGCCGATACGTTGCCTGAAGACAAGGCCGAAGAGCTGCGACGCATCGAGGTGTCTCTGTGACCTCCGGCGCAATCACGTTTCGACGCCTCTTTGGCGGGCTTCCCGAGGTTGCAACGACGGCGCATGGTCGCGTCAACCTGATGGGAGATCATACGGACTACAATGACGGGTTCGTTCTGCCGATGTCTATTCCCCAGCGCACCCGCGTCGAGCTTTCGACGCGCGGTGACGCGACGGTTCGGGTCACGAGTGAGAACCGCGAGAGCGGGGAAATCTTTACGTACCAGCTCGGCGCCGAGACCGTGCGTCGGTCGTGGGCCGATTACGTGCAGGGCGTCACGGTCGCTCTCCGAACGGCGGGGTTCAAGCCCTGCGGCTTCGACGCACGTATCGCGTCGAACGTCCCCGTCGGCGCGGGCGTGTCGTCGAGCGCAGCGCTCGAGGTGGCGCTTTTGCGCGCAATGCGCGCCGCGATGAACCTCGAGCTCGACGACGTCCTGCTGGCCAAAATAGCGCGCGCCGCCGAAACCGACTTCGTTGGGGCTCCCATTGGGATCATGGATCAAATGGCGTCGAGCCTCGCGACCGACGGCGCAGCAATCTTTCTTGATACGAGATCATTAATCTTTGATCGCGTCCCGCTACCCGACGACATCGACGTCATCGTCGTCGACTCGGGTGTTACGCACGACCATGCAACGGGCGGCTACCGCATTCGCCGTGAGGAATGTGAGCGCGCGGCGTGCCTTCTTGGCGTGCCCGCGCTCCGCGACATCACGCCCGACCGTGCCTTCGAGCTCGAACGGCTCCCTGAGCCGATTCGCCGCCGTGCACGCCACGTCGTGTCCGAAAACCAGCGTGTCGTCGATGTCGTCGCCGCCTTGCGCTCAGGCTCGCGCGACGCGCTCCGTTCGCTGTTCGCGCAGTCGCACGACTCGCTGCGCGACGACTTTGAAGTAAGCGTCGCGGAGATCGACGCGATGGTCGACGCCGCGCGCGGTCGTGAGGACGTCCTCGGTGTGCGCATGACGGGCGGGGGATTCGGAGGCGCAGTCGTCGCACTCGTGAGGTCCGGAGCGGCGGCGGGCGTGGCCGCGGCCCTGCGCGACGTCGTACCGGGCGCGCGCGTGCTCGTGCCGGAGTCCCCGTCGTGACGAGGGCGCCTCTCGAGCTCTGGGCGGGCGTCGAATGCACCGTCAATCGCGTGGGCGACCGGTTTTTGGATCAGGTGGAGCGGACGGGCCACGCGACGCGCGACGACGACATGGAGAGGCTCGCGGCCCTTGGCGCACGCACCGTCCGCTACCCGGTCTTGTGGGAGCGAACCGCCAGCTATGATCTGGCGCAGATGGACTTTCGCTGGGCCGACACTCGCCTCGCGCGCCTCCGCGATCTCGGGATCAAACCTATCGTCGGGCTGGTTCACCACGGAAGTGGGCCGGCGGGGACGAGCCTTATCGACCCACGCTTTCCGCACCAGCTTGCCGCCTACGCCCGAGAGGTCGCCGAGCGATACCCCTGGGTGACCGACTACACGCCGATCAACGAGCCGCTTACCACGGCCCGCTTCAGCGGACTTTACGGCCTGTGGTATCCACACGGTCGAACCGCCCAGCTGTTCGTGCGCGCGCTAGTGAACCAGTGCTGGGGCGTCGTCTGCGCGATGCGGGCGATTCGTCAGGTAACACGCAGCGCTCGCCTCGTTCAAACGGAGGACATAGGCCATGTCTCGAGCACGCCGCGCCTCGCCTACCAAGCCGACTTCGAGAACCACAGGAAGTGGCTCTCGTTCGATCTGCTGTGCGGACGCGTGAACCGGCAACACCCGCTTTGGAAGTACCTTGTCGGCAACGGAATCGCCGAAGCCGAGCTTGTGGCGTTCTGTGATGCTCCTTGCCTGCCCGATGTCGTGGGTCTCAACTACTATGTGACGAGTGACCGCTTTCTCGATGAGCGGATCGATCGCTACCCTCCGTGCTCGCATGGCGGGAACGGCCGCGACGAGTATGCCGACGTCGAGGCGGTTCGCGTCCACGCGCAAGGAATCGCGGGTCACAGGGCTCACCTGGATTCGGCGTGGCGGCGGTACGGCCTCCCGCTGGCCCTCACGGAGGTCCACCTCGGGTGCACGCGTGAAGAGCAGCTCCGGTGGCTCGACGAAGCGTGGCGCGGCGCCATCGAGGCTCGCGCCGCCGGGGCCGACGTTCGCGGCGTCGCTGTGTGGTCGGTCTTCGGAGCGGTCGATTGGGACAGCCTTCTCGTGAACGCCGCGGGTCACTACGAGCCTGGTGCGTACGACGCGCGCGTGACGCCGCCACGGGCGACGGCGATCGTTCAGCGCGCGCGCGCTCTGTCGGAAGGCGGCGCGCCCCATGCGACGAGCACTGCCGATGGCTGGTGGCGACTTCCAAAGAGGCTCGCTTACGAGGCGGTGGGGTTGGCGACGACGCTATCCGGAGTGAGATCGCTAACGCTTCCGTGGCTCTTGATTCCCAACGAAACGGCCGCATGTGTGCTCGCTCCGCATTGCGAGCGCCGCGGCCTCGCGATGCACGGCGCCGAACGTGACGAGGCTGCCCACCGCGCGACGCGCGCGCCGTCGAGCCCGTGGGCGATCGTCGTCTCCGCGGACGACGCGCTCGACGCACCCACGCTTCGCTACGTCGACCGCGGCGTGAAGGTCTTGCTCCTCGCGCGCAGGCTTGACGATGCGGTCGCGTGGGAGCGTCGCTACGAACGGAGGGCGCCTCTCGTCGTGGTCACGCCGACGCCCGCCGAGCCTCGCCAGGTCCGAGCACTCAGGTGGCTCGCCGACCTGACGTCGGCGGTGGTCGACGCCGCGCTCGACCTTCTCGTCGACGACGCGCGCGATGTGTGGCGTGTCGACGGGAGCGGGCTCGCGACCTTCGTTGGCGGGTTGGTAGGCGCGCCGCGCGAGCGAGCTCGGCTGTCGTAGTCGCGCGCTCGCTCCTAAGGGTGGTCGAACGCACGTGGCTCGCGCCGGCGTGCCGCCGCAAAGGCGTCGTCGCACGCGTCAAGCGCGCGATCGATGTCGCTGGGGCGATGGGAGTGGCTGATGAACCACAAGTGCCGCGGGTGGAGAAGCACGCCGCGAGCGTGCACCTCCTGATAAAATGTCGACTGTACCAAGGCGTTCAGGCTCGCGTCGGGGTGTGTGAACCGCAGAAACGGCATTGGCGGCAGCGGCTCGCCATACGCCTCGGCCGGAACGCGGTGGGCGCGCACGAGTGCGGTCAGGCCGTCCAGGAAGCGCTCTCCCATCTCCCATAGGTGCGCGAGAACACCGTCGCGGTCGATGATCGCCATCGTCGCCAGCGCGGCCGCCATTGAGGCGGTCTCACCATGGTAGGTCGCGGAGAGGTGCATTCCCGCCGCGCTCTCCATCACATTCCGTTTCCCCAGCACCGCAGCGACGGGCCAGCCGTTGCCCAAGGCTTTGCTCACAGTCGTAAGATCGGGCTGGATGCCAACTCGCCGCTGCACCGAGCCCGGTGCAATACGAAATGCAGTTTTGACTTCGTCGAGGATGAAGACGGCTCCGTTTCGACGGCTAACGTCCTGAAGCGCCACGATCGTCTCCCCGGAAAACGGGAGCACCATCTCTGGCGCCAGAATCACAGCGGCGACTTCGCCGGGATAGGCGTCGAAAAGCGCCTGAAGCGAGGGCGGGGCGTTCGCATTGAATTCAAGCACCTGCGCCGCGAGACCGGCCGGGACCTCCTCGTTGTGCGGAAGACACCAGTCGTGCCAGCCGTGATAACCGGCGCGCGCAACACGACGGCGGCCGGTCGCGCGTCGGGCGATGCGAAGCGCCGCGGTGGTCGCCTCGGAGCCCGTCTTAAAGAAGGCGCCCATCTCCGATCCTGGGAAGCGCGCGAGCAGCTCCTCGAGGAAGCGAAGATGGAGCGGGTGGTTGAGCGACAATAGACTCCCGCGCGACGCTTGCTCGAACGCCGCTCGGTCGACTTCCTCATTGGCGTAGCCGAGCCCAAACGCTCCAAAGGCCATGAGAAAGTCGATGTATTCGTGACCATCCACATCCCAGACCCGCGCGCCCTTTCCTCGCTCGAAGTACATCGGCGAGAGGAGCGGATCGACCAGGGGCCGCCCCGAGAGATGATGGGCGCCGGGTATGAGGCGCTCGGCCCGGCGATGAAGCGCGAGCGACTTAGGGAAGGGCGTTGCGGTTGGTAGGTCGCTCGCGTTCTTGGTCATGGATCTCGCGAATGCAACGTGTACGCCGCGCGTTTGATGGGACGCTGAACAGCGTCAGCATAATGGGCCTCCTTGAAGCATCGCGTGAAGCCGAGACCGCGACAGGATCGCGGCGCTCGGCGCTCCGCGCCTAGCGTTCCTTGTCGGCCGACTGTTCGGCCTTCGCGGCACCGATCGCCGTCTTCACGTGGAGCCGCTCTTCGGGAGGCGGCAATACCGCTTTCATCCCAAGGGACTGAATCCACAGCTCTCGGCACCACCCCTTACTGTGATAAAGGTGCTCGTCTTCCTGATCCTCAATCGTGTCGTAAGCCGCCTTCAGAAGCGCGGCCTTCTCCCCCGAGGAGTGTTCGGCGCATTTGCCAATAAGCTCCCAATCGAGGTGGTCTTTCGTTTCGGCGAGCACCACGCATTCGCATGCGACGAGCTGCGCGGCCTCCGGCTTCCCTGCCGAGAGCGCGAGCTTCATCGCTTCGACCAGCGCGCCACCAAGCAGCCGCACCACCTTACGCCCGGGCGTCTCCTGCGTCGGGTCTAGCCCTAGTGCCTCGCACATCGACGTGAGTGCCGAGACGTGCGTCTTCGTCTCTTCGAGATACTTTCTCCACTCGGAACGAAGCCCCTCGTCGACGGCGCACGTGATGGCCGTCTCATAGACTTTCGTCCCCCCGAGCTCGTGCTCCAGCGACTGCAAGAGGAGCTCTGCGACTTGTTCGTTGTTCATGGATTCTCCGGTTTCGTCTTAGGGTGGTGACGCGTCACACTTCGGGCGGATCGACCTCGCGCTCGTGGTGACGATGGCGACCGATGGCCGCGATGAACGCAGTTAGGGCCGCGTCCGGCTCCGCGTCCTTCATCACCAGCACGCCGGGATCTGGTTCGCCCGACGGGAGCGCCCCCGGTACCCCCGCATTCTCAAGGAGATCGCTGCCCGCCCCGAGAGCGAGGATCGGCTTCGCGTGCCGGTATTGGTCTTTAAGGAACTCGAGCGCGTGCCCGACGTTGCCGAGTGCCTTGACGGCGTCTTTTCCGTCGAGCACGGCAACCGCATCGAAGAGCACGGACGGCATGGCTTCCAGCGTCGCCTCGACTTCGAGGAGATCGCCCTGCGCGGTCTGAACGCGCCCGAGCCGGGGCGCGATGTATCGCGGCACAGCGCCCTCTGCGAGGAGCCCCGCATGGAGAGCGCGCGCAGCCACGCCGTCGACGCCGTCCGCGACGAAGACCGCGATTCGACGCGTGGCAATGCGCCCGTCGCCCGGGCGCGCGAAGAGGGAGAGCGCGGGCGAGACGTCGACTTCAGGCGTCACCACGCTCTTCAAAGCTTTCGGCATAGGCGCGGGCATGGCGATGCCCAAGTCCTTCGCCAGGGTCCCTGCGAGCTCGGGGGCGACGTTGGCGAGCATGGAGACGACCCGCTCTCGAATCGCAGGAACTTGGACACGCGTGAGCTCGAAGCGAAAGCCTCGAAGGATGTGTGCCTTCTCGACGGGCGTCTGGCTGTTCCAGAAGAGCGTCGCCTGGGTGTAGTGATCGGCAAAGCGCTCGGACTTGCCCCGCACCTTGTCGGCTTGGATGGGCTCACGGAACGACGTGAACCCGGCCGCACCCGCTTGGAAGGGGCAGCCGCCGGCGAGCGAGTTCGGCTCGTAGGCGACGCGACCGCGGTTGATGCTCTGCCGGTGCATGCCGTCGCGCTGGTTGTTGTGCACCTGGGCCACCGGCGCGTTGATAGGGATCTCGTGGAAGTTGGGCCCCCCGAGGCGCGAGATCTGCGTATCGACGTAGCTGTGGATCCGGCCCGCAAGAAGCGGATCATTCGAGAAGTCGATTCCAGGAACGATGTGCGCTGTGCAGAAGGCGACCTGCTCCGTCTCGGCAAAGAAGTTGTCGGGGTTGCGATTGAGCACCATTTTTCCGACGGGCGTCAGCGGTACGAGCTCCTCAGGAATGAGCTTCGTCGCGTCCAACACATCGAAGGAGAAGCTCTCGGCCTGCTTCTCCGAGAAGACCTGGAAGCTCAATTCCCATTCGGGGAAAGCGCCCCCCTCGATGGCTTCCCAAAGATCGCGCCGGTGGAAGTCTGGATCGGCGCCTGAGATTTTGACCGCCTCGTCCCAATCGAGCGAGTGCGTCCCGGCGATCGGACGCCAGTGGAACTTCACGAAGGACGACTCGCCAGCCTCGTTGAGGAGGCGGAACGTGTGGACGCCAAACCCCTGCATCATGCGGTAGCTGCGCGGCAGCGCGCGGTCCGACATGACCCACAAGAGCATGTGCGTCGACTCGGGCATCAGCGAGACGAAATCCCAGAACGTGTCATGCGCCGACGCCGCCTGCGGCATGGCGAAATGCGGCTCGGGCTTGGCCGCGTGAATGAGATCTGGAAACTTCATCGCGTCCTGGATGAAGAAGACCGGGATGTTGTTACCGACCAGATCCCAGTTGCCTTCGTCGGTATAGAACTTGACCGCGAAGCCGCGCACGTCGCGCGCGGTGTCGGTCGAGCCGCGCTCGCCGAGGACGGTTGAAAACCGCGTGAAGACGGGCGTGCGCTTCCCTGCCTCGGAGAAGATCGACGCTCGGGTGAGGCTCGTCATCGGCTGGTAGCACTCGAAGTATCCATGCGCCGCGGACCCACGCGCATGGACAATGCGCTCGGGAATACGCTCATGGTCGAAGTGGGTAATCTTCTCGCGAAGGATGAAGTCCTCGAGAAGAGCTGGGCCCCGGAGTCCCGCCTTCAGCGAGTTCTGGTTGTCGGCGACGGGGACGCCCTGATTCGTCGTGAGGGTCTGATCTGTCGAATCGACACGCACGCGGTCGAGAGGCAAGTTGCACGGGTTCACGCCGGGCTGAACGTCGCCGGTACCGACCTTCGGCGACGCTACGCCTTCGGTCAGCGTGCTCCCGGTCGCGCTCTCATCGTCGACGGCGGAGACGGCGCCCGCCTGGGGCGCCGCGGCCGCGGGCCCATATTCCAATGCCTTGTTCGCATTGAACGGCATCGACGCGGCGAGCGCATTGGTGGCGGACATCTTCGCGCCGAGCGCGTCCAACGGAGGACCGTCGGGCTGCGACGGGCCTGCGACCGTCGCATGCGCGCTGCTCGCCGATGCAGCAGCACCTCCCGCCATCGGTTCTCCCTTGGTCGGCATTGTAGTGGCATCAAGAGAACGCTTTTTCGCAGCCATCCGAAACTCCGATCATCGTGGTACTCGGCTTGCGCGCGCCGAGTTGTGATTCGCGCGCAGCCTCACACAGGCAACGAGCGCTGAATGCGATTTAATGGTCTGATTGGAAAGTTGGCATTCTGCCACGCAGAAAGGGAGCTTTTTCGGGACGATTCTTCGGCGAATTTGTCAGTACGCACAACTGCTGAGGGCAATCACCACAGGGAGGTGCCGAAGCGCGCAGAAGACGCGAGCCGTCCCGAGTCGACCGCTGCACGAACGCAATGAACTGCTTGAGCTGCCCTTCGAGGTTGAGATTGAGGTTGAGAATGGTTCTCCGATGGGGCGCCACCATTTTGGCGCGTCGCTGAAGAGCAGAGGTCCGTTCGAGAGTCATTGCCAGGATAAATCCTGGCCCCGATGCGATGCACCGCGTGTGCCTGGGAGCGGGCAGCGCAAGAATCGGTCTCCGGTTGGCCGAGCATTCGGTGAGGTTGAACTTAAGGACCCCCGCCCAGGTCCGGACCCGGTGTTCACTCGCACCACCGGCAAATTGCAACGGGCGCTATTTCGATATGGCGGCCGCCGCAGCGTATCCCGAATCGCGCGCGGCGGCCGGGCTTGCCTGGAGTGGGGAGCACGCTCGAACTCGTCCTATGGGACCGGATCCCGTGTGCCGCGGCCACGATCAATGCTGGGACGTCTCAGTTGTGGCGGGCATGTTGTCGCGAATGGCGACTCTGCCGGGAAACGATCATTTGAATCTTGGTTATCGCGTGAGTCAATTCTGTATTTGAGCTCATTGGCATTTGCGCACGACTGACGACGCTCGGATCATGGGACCTACCAATGCGGCGTAGCCCATCCGGTGCTCCTGGGCATCCTGCTCAACGCGACGCTTGGATGGTGGTGGGCGGATCCCGCCGCGGGCTTCGTGATTGTGTTTTACGGCGTCAAAGAAGGGCGCCATGCGTGGCACCAGGCGATGATGTCCCCGCCGTGATATCCGAGCGCCTCGCAGGTCAGGCGCGCGAGGGAGTCCGGCTCGATGTCGTCAGCCCCACTCGCGAGCTCGCCTCATGGCGCGAAACGGCTCGGAGCTCACCGATGCTCGCCGCTCGCGAAGACGTCGGCCTCGCTGGACGCGGTGGCGCGGACCCTGCAGTCCACCAGCCGCGCAAAACGCAGGAGGCGAACACCGCTATGTCGAATCGCACGACGCCCGACACGTCGAATGGCACTGCGGACAACACCCGCGCTCGTCCAATGCTCGCCCTACTGGAGCAAGGGCAAAGCCTTTGGCTGGACTACATCACGCGCGACCTGGTGCGAGGCGGCGAGCTGCGCACGCTCATCGAGCGCGAAGGCCTACGCGGCATGACCTCGAACCCCACGCTTTTCGAGAAAGCTATCGGCGCGGGGAATGCCTACGACGGCCAAATCGGCGAGCTCGCGGACTCGGCCGCCTCGTCCGATGACATCTTCGAGGCCGTCGCAATTCGCGACGTTCGGGACGCGTGCGATCTGTTCCGCCACGTCTACGACGCGACCCATGCGGTCGACGGCTACGTCTCGCTCGAGGTGTCGCCGCGGCTCGCGGCCGACGCGAATGCCACGTTCGAGGCGGGCAAGCGCCTCTGGGGGGCCGTCGACCGGCCGAACGTGATGATCAAAGTGCCCGGCACCGCCGAGTGCATCCCGGCCATTACGCGCCTTCTTCGGGATGGCGTGAACGTCAACGTGACGTTGCTCTTCTCACAGGCTAGCCACCAGCGCGTTATGAACGCGTACCTCGACGCGCTCGAGGCGCGAGCCGTCGCGGGCGAACCGCTCGACCGCGTCGCCTCCGTCGCGTCGTTCTTCGTGAGTCGCATCGACACGGCCGTCGACGCGGAGCTCGATGCCGTGATCGAGCGAACAGGTGGCGCGGATGCGGAGCGCCTTCGAACGATCGTAGGCAAAGTTGCCATTGCCAATGCGAAGCTCGCGTATGCCAACTTTCGGCGCACGTTCGACAGCCCGCGCTTCGAGACGCTCCGCCAGCGCGGAGCCCGCGTGCAGCGGCCCTTGTGGGCGAGCACGGGCACCAAGAACAAGTCGTACCGCGATGTGCTCTATGTGGAGGAGCTCATTGGCCGTGACACCGTGAATACGCTCCCTCTCGAGACCATGAAGGCGATGCTGGACCATGGGAATGTGCGGAGCACACTCTCAGAGGGGGTCGACGAAGCGAAAGGCGTCGTCGCCCAATTGGAGGGCGCAGGCATCGATCTCAACGCCGTGACCAAGAAGCTCGAGACCGACGGCATCGCTTCCTTCACCAAATCCTACGGAGCGCTGCTCGAACGTGTCGCCGAGAAGCGAAAGCGGCTTCGCGGGATGTGAACGAGAGGCGCTTCGGCAATGGGACAGGCTGGAGATCCCTCTGTCGATGCGCTTGCGTGACGACGCGACTCGAAGCTCCGAATCGGCGACGGACAAAGTCCGCGAGCTCTTGTGAGCGCGCACTCGCCAGCGCACGCGTCCAATGCCTCAGCGCGCGGTCCAAATGCCGTGAAAGAGCGGGGGGACATGATGGGGGAGCGGCAGGGTGGCGACGGGAGCGAGCGCGCGCGCGTCGAGCAGCACGAGATCGCTTCGGTGTTGTCGCGGCCTGTATACGACCGTGAGGAGATGGCCGTCGTCCTCCTCGTGACTCCCAGGGCGAGGGACGAAGATCGGCTCCGAGGGGATGTCGTCGCGAAAGGTGCACACGCGTGTCGAGCCGTTATCACAGTCGACCTTCATCACGGAGTCGTAGATCGGCGCAGGGCGCTCCAGCTTGGATGCAATGCCATAGACGAACCGATGGCGACGCCCATTTAGTTTAGGGTGAATCGTAGGGAGCTCGGCAACGCTGGGGGCGAGTGTCGACTCGAGGACAGCGTCCGTTCGCGGGTCTATGACGTAGCGTGTGAGGCGCGACGCTGCGCTCGCATCGGGGGCGGCGTTGGGGTCGAAGAGCGCCTTCAAATCGGGAAAGCGCGCCGCGCGCATCGCATCGACGACGATCTGGCCTCGCGAGTCTTCGTAGGCGTTCGCGAGATGGAAACAGAACCCGGGCGACGTCGCGAAACGGCGCGGAGGGCCGCCATCCCGCGGAACCAGCAAGAACGCACCGGGGGCCTCCTCTCCGCGGATCGCGTCGGCGGGTGGAACGACGCCTGAGAGTGCCTTCCACATCTGGAAGGCGACGGGCGCAACGTGGAATACGAAATAGTGACGGGTAAGTGCGAAGTCATGAATGAAATGGAGCCGGGGCAAGACGATGTCGCGCTCTACACGGAGAGCGCCGGCTGCGGACACTCCATAGATGAGCAGCCGCGGCCGTAATCCCATGAGCGTGCCGAAGTTCCACAGCTCACCGGTCTCGTGATCAAGCCGCGGATGCGCGGAGAAGGGCAGCTCGGGGGCGAACGCCGCGCTCGCCCCGCGGTTCCGCAGCGCACCGTCGAAGTCGTGGCGGCCCAGCGTTCGAAGAGTGTGAATGTCGAGGGCGTGGGGGACGCCTCCCTCCCACAGCGCAAGAAGCTTTCCCGCGTGGACGACGAGGCTCGTGTTCGCCGTGTTCTTGAAGCGAAGGCGGAGTGCGTTGCGGAGAATTCCCCCGGGTAGATTGGAACCGAAACCACGAAAGAGGGGCCGTTCGGCCCGCTGCTCCTGCAAGCGCTCGGCGGTTTGGACGAAGCGGTTGGTGTAGTGAACGCGCCCGTTTTCGAAGGCGAAGCGCACCACCATCCCATCGCCATCGAAGGGGTGCTGGAGCCCCTCGCTCCCGAGCGCCATCCCCCCCGGTCCGTTCCGCAGCAGCGTTCCGTGGAGCTCGCGGGGGACCTCTCCGTCGCTGGGATCGAGCTCCGCGTCGAGCTCGCGCTCGACGTTCGCAAAGGAGCGGCGTGCGTCCGCGATGTGCTCGTGCCGCGGCCGCGGCGGACCCGACGGGCGCCGCGTCGACGTGGGGCGAATCAGCCCGAGGTCTGCGTCCGTCATTCCGCGGCGACGGGCAGGGTCGCGCCCGTGTGCGCGCCCTCGTCGCCGACGACGTCCTCGCTCGCCTCGGCCACGCCTTCCGAGCTCGCGGCATTGCGTGCCGCGAAGTAGACGATGAGGCAGAGGCCCACTTTGTTGCCGAGATCGGCGGCGTTGTAGACGAGCTCGCGCGCCTCACCAGGAAGTCCGAGGAGCGGGCAAAAGTAACCGAGGGGGTAGACTGCCCATCCGGCAACCACGAAGACTCCCATGGTCCGCACGCCGCGCCGAACGGAGTCGGGCAGGTTGTCGGGCAGATCGCTCAATGCTGCAAAGAGTTGAACGAGAATGGCGAGCCACGCGACGCACCCGACGAGGAATAAGCCGTAGTGGAGCGCCGGCATTCCAGGTGTGAGCTCACCGAAATAGCCGGCGGCAATCATGAGGAGATCGAGCGCGACAAGCCGGAACATGAAGTTCTTTCCCTTCTCGCCAACTCCCAGGAGAAGCGGAAATTCGAGAAGCATGAGCGGCGTCGTCAGCACCCAGTCGATATAGCGATAGTGGGTTGGGAAGACGTGGGTCCCCGACGCCCCCGTCGCTACGAACGAGTCCTTCATGAACCAGTAGTTCACGGCGGCAATGGCGACATACACAGTGCTGAGTCGAATGGCCGTGCGGTACCGTTCCGGCACGCGATCGCGCTCCATGTAGAGAAAAAACGCGCAGGCGGAGAACGCAATAAAGACGAGCGTGAAGGACGCGTGAAGCAGAGACGTGACGTCGAGGTCGGCGGGCATGGGAGTTCCTTCTGAACGTGTCGGGGGTCGATAGGGCGAGCTGACGCAGCCTCGTGGAGGTCACCCCCAGATTTTCGACTTCGGTTTCGCAGGCGGCGCGGGGGCGCGCGCGGGAGGGGCCTTCGCCACGCTTGTGACCTTCGAGGAGACCGGCGCGCTCGCCGGGCTCGGACGCGAAGGCATCCCCGAGAATTGCGGCACGAGAGGCGGCGAGAAGCTCGCGGCATGGGCTGAAATCGCGCTTTGCGTGGCCGGGGCAGGCTTCGCCGCGAGCCTTCGTCGGAGGAGATTCGCGGCGATGCGGACCCCCTCGACGTTCAGCTTCGGTGATGCGAGCACGCCGACGAGCAGGCCGTCGAAGCGGCGAAGAAAGAGGCTCGTCCCGGCGAAGGCGAGAAGCATCTCGTCGGCGCCGGGCGAGGCGTCCGCGGTGGCTTCGAAGAGACGGTCGACGCGTTCGGCTACGACGGCGAGCACGTCGTCAGGGATGTATCCGGGGAGATCGCGCTCGACGATCACCCCACTGACCGAGAGCAGGAACACCCCTTCAACGCCGGCGATCTCGCGAAGAGCTTGGAGATAGTGACTCATCGCACCTGACCTTGATGGCTCTCGACGGCGCGCACGATCTCGGAGTAGTCGGCCGCGCGGCCCGCGAGCACGTGCGTGGCGCCACCACCCTCGCGCAGGATGGAGACGATACGAGTCGTAGGCCCGCTTATTTGGAATGCGCGGAGCCCCTCGAGCCCCAGCTCACTCCCAAGGTGTTGCGCGAGCTCTAGAAAATAGGCAGAGCGTGCCGCGAACGCACGGTCGACGTCACCCACACAGGAGACCTCGCCGTCTGCCGTTTCAACGGCTGCGCCCCGCACGCCAGGAACACGCTGCACGGGATCCTCGAGCACGGGCAGAAGATCCGGACGCGGCATCGAGATGATGACCGGGCCCCCCGCGTTTGCTTCCGGTGTGAGCGGCGTAGGCATCGTAGACCCACGTTCCGCCACTCCGTCTACGCCCGCGATGCGCTGCGCGGCGGGCCTGGGGACCGCGAGCCTGAGCGCCCGCGGGCCCGGTGCTCCCGCGCCCTCACGGGCTTCGGAATCGTCCATAACGCTCTCCTTGCCTCCGGATTTAACCGGGGCTTCAGGTGAAACAATTTGTTTCCCCCACGTTAGATAGCGGGTTGCCGAGCGATTGGAGTAAACCGCTCAAAGAAGCTCACAAATAGGTCGCTTCACGTGCGCGCGTGAAGGTCGCAGTCTGCGCAACGAGTGGGAGGGGCAGGTCGGTGCGCTCGTCGGACGGGCGCGCTCAACCGAGGTTCCGACTGTCTCCGGCAGTTCCGACGAATGCGATATCGCGAAGCAAATGCCCATACGAGCTTCGTTAGCGCCATCAAGTACCGAATCCTAATTAGCGATAGTGAGATATCCACATTGTTGAGGAGCGCGATCGCGCGCGCGCCCGCGTCGCGAAGCTTGAGGCGCAGCTCGGCGACGCCCTATGACATCCGACGCAACCGAGTGGACGGAGGTCGCGTTGGCAAAGCTGACGCGCGTCTTCATGTTTGGTCGCGGCCCTCTACCGCGCCGCTCGTCCCCTGCCCGCGCGTGAGGCCACCCACGTGTCAATCTCCTGAGCCCGCGCTCGCCCGGTGCCCGCAAGTGCTGCGGACGCCTGCCGGCCTTGCGCGAGCGAGCCTCCGCGGTCGCCGAGATCCCAGAGGGCACGGGCGAGAACGAAGTGCGCATCTGCGAGGTCCGCATTGCGCTTCATTCCTTGAAGGCGCGCGATGGCCTCCCGTGCGCGCTCGACCGCTTGGCGAGGTCGATGAGAGGACACCATGCATTCGGCTTCCGTCGTGAGAAGCTTCACCCTCCAAAAGTCCTCGCGCGCTCCCAGCACCACGCGGGCTTCGCTGAAGATGGACTCGGCCTCGCGAGCATGACCGGCCTCGCACTCCGCCGATGCCCACAACGAGAGCGTGTCGCCTAGGAACGGGTCCATCATCCGGCCACTCGCGCGGTACGCGTCCCTGACTTTCGAATAGGGCACGCGCGCGGCTTCGACGCCGCGGAGCTCGCGCACCACATCGCCTAGCCACCCGTAGATATCGCCGAGGACGACGTAGTTCGGCGGGGTCGCCTTCAGCGCCAGCGTCGCCGCGGTCTCGAGGGCCTCCTCGGCTTCACGTGAGCGCCCTTGAAGCAGGAGATTCGAGCCGAGGCGGCGATAGGCATCGGCCAGGCGGGGATGGCCTGGGAGAGCCCCGTCGAGCAGGTGGATGGCCCGCCGGACGAGAGCTTCGGCAACGTGCACGTCGCCCCCGCTCGATTCGGCGGACGCTTGGTCGAGCAATGCGTCGAAGAGCTCGGGATGATCGCTGCCGAGGATTTTGGTGAGTCGCGCCACGGCTTCGGCGCTGTCGGCCTTCGCCTCGTCGCGAGCTCCCGCAAGTCGCTCGATGGACGCAAGGCGCCGCAGCGATAAGGCGGTCGCCGAGGTGTACTTGCCAAAGGACGCCTCCGAGATGCGTAGACCTTCGCGGGCGTGCACGAGCGCCTCGTCGTAGCGCCCAAGCTCGTCGTACGTCCGGGCGAGATCCGTCTGCAGGCGACTCTGGAGGTCGGGGGCGACGCCCGCGCGCGCAACCGCGCCCGCGAGAGCAGGCTCGAGGTCGAGCGTGCTCGCAGGCCGCCCGACGCTGCCACTGAGAAGCTCCGCGCGTGCGAGGAGCGCCTCGGCGAAGACGCGGTCTTCCCCGGCGCGACCAGCTCGAAGCGCCCCCTCGTCGAGCGACGCGAGCGCGGCGGCTCCGTCGCCATCCTTCGCCGCCACTTCCCCCACGCGCACGAGTGCCTCCGCGAGCAGGGGCTCGTAGGCCACCTCGCGCGCCTCGAGCGCCGCCGATGCGAGCGCCGCCCGCGCATCGCGAAGACGACCGGCTTCCGCGACGACCAGCGCGCGATCGATCTCGTTCTGCACGCGGGCGATTCTGGTGCGTACGTTCACGTCCTGGGGGAGCGCCTGCGCGTGCTCATTCACCCTCGCCGCGCTGCACGCGCCGGGGTCGCCGAGGGCGCCCACGAGCGTGGATGCGTGCGTCGCCGTCTCGCGATTCGCCTCACGGAGAAGATCCGTCGCCGCACGAACCTCACCGAGCCGTCGCTCGAGGCATTGGGAGCGCAGGTCGAAGACGCGTTCGGATTGCGTCTTGTCGACCCGCGCAGCCACGCACGCGTCGTGGGTCTCGGCGACCCATCGGCTCGTGTACGCGTCGAGACCGGTCCTAACTCGGTCCATCTCGTCGTTTGCGCCCGGCCATCCCGTGCCAACGAACGAAGCCGATATGGCCGATGCAACCTGCGCATCCCAAACCCCCGTGAGCCGTGCCGCACCCCCTCCACAGGGCTCGGTTCGCACGTCTCCACGACCGTGTGTGAGCGCGAAGAACGCCATCCCAACCGCGGCGAAGGCGGCGCCGTAGGCGACGCGGCGTCTGCCCACGTAGGGGTCGCGGCGAAGCTCGCGGACGAGCCCATCGAGAGTTGGCCAACGGTCGGCCGGATCTTGAGAGAGCCCACGCTCGAGCGCGCGCCGAACGGGGCGCGGCAACGTCGTGTCGCCTCGCAACGCGGAGCTGCCCGGGCGAAAGATTCCCTGTTCATCGGCGAAGGGGTGCGAGCCGGCGAGAGATTCCCAGATTGAAACGCAGAAGGCGTACTGATCGGCGGCCGGCGACAGCGCTTTGAGCTTTCGCTGCTCGGGAGCCATGTAGCGTGGCGTTCCCGCGAGGAAGCCCGGCTGCGTGAGGGTCGCGTGCACCAGTCCCGACGATGACGGCGTGATCGCAGGCACCCGTGCCTCTCCGCTTGGAAGCTCTGGACCGGCCAGCGCGCCGCGGGCGAGACCAAAGTCGATGACACGTACGCGTCCGTCGTCGCCAAACAGAACGTTAGCGGGCTTGAAATCGCGGTGTATGAGCCCCGCGGCATGGGCCGCAGCAAGCCCATCGCCCGCCTCAAGGAACGCTCGGAGAATGGCGGCTTGGGAAGGTCTCGGTTCGGATTTCAACCATGCGTCGATGGGCTTGCCCTCGACGAAATCCATGGCCAAGTAAACGTCCTCGCCGACCGCTCCCACGTCGTAGACGGCGATTACGTTCGGATGGGACAGCTTCGCGAGGGCTTGCGCCTCGCGCAGCATGCGGTCGCGCGTCTCCGCGGTTCCGCCCTCGTGGAGAAGCTTGAGTGCGACCGGCCTCTCCAGCGACGGGTCGTAGGCCTTGTAGACCGCGCCCATCGCGCCCGAGCCAACGTGCTGGAGGATGACGTAGCGAGAAATCTTCTCGCCTGTTTCCAAGGACCGCCGTCGCTCGACGGACTTGCCCGGCAGCGACGCCGTCGCACCGCTCGTGGTGAAGGCGAGCATGAGCCCCGAAGCCTTCGTCGCGCACGATGCGCAGGATGCGAGGTGTGCCTCGACTTCTGTGGTTGCGTACGCGCTCCCAGACGCGAGCCCCGCCAAAGCCTCGTCGCTCATGCAGCCGTCGCGCACGTTCTCAGTATGAACGTATGCGACCGGGTTGTCGTGGCGCGCGTTGCGCTCGGTTCCCAAGGTGACGTTCGATAGAGGTGTGCAACGTGCGGCGTTGTGCGGACGTGCGCGCGCTATGTACGAGTGCCGTCGAGCGGACATAAAAGGATGAGGGCGGTGGTGTGACGCGACGCTGGACAGGCCCCGAGGAAGGTCTCGCGTCGCTGCAAAACGTCCCCACCCCGGAGGGTAGGCCCGCGCGCGGCTTCGGGTCGAACTGCGCGACCATCTACGAAACCATCCATCGGGATCTCGAGTCGCGTGAGGCGGGCGGTATCGCTCGATGGGCACCGCTCGCCGCGACTCGTGCGCCTCGCTTCGCTCGCTTGGCCTCGTACATGGCTGCATCGGCCCTCGCAAGCAGGTCGTCGATCGACTGTTGGGCTCCCTCATCGGCCACTTCAAAGCCCACACTGCACGCGAGACGGTAACGCCTGCCCGGCATCGTGTTGACCTCGTCAAGCTTCGCATGGAGGCGCCTCACCATGGCTGCCCCGAAGGCTGCCGTACCAGCGCCGCAGAAAATGACGAACTCGTCGCCGCCGAGCCGCGCGATGACGTCGGTGCTGCGGAAGACCGAGCGGAGGACGGCCGCCATCTCGACGAGAGCGGCGTCGCCAACGTGGTGCCCGTGCTCGTCGTTGACCCGCTTCATGCCGTCGAGATCGACGAACAGGACGAGGGAGCCTCGTCGGGCCTTGCGGCGCGCCTCGAGCATATGCGTCGCTTCGATGAGGAAACCGCGCCGTGCGCGAAGGCCCGTCAGCGCGTCGATTCGCGCGACCGACTTCTCTTCCTCGAAGGCGTTGAGCGCGCGCACGCTCAGCCAAGTGAGGAGCGTGAAGCTTATCACCTCGGCGCCAGCCATCAGGCACGCGGCGAACGCGGCGTCGTAGAGGCCGTCGCGAAAGCCGGCGAGCACCAAAGCGCCGACGGAGACCGGCACGACGAGCGCTGCCGGGAGGAGCCTAGATGCAACTGCGCGCGAGCTGCGCGTGCGCAGGATTTCGCCAATCCAAGCGCGCTCCGCGGTCGTGACGAGCATGGCCACGCCCAACGCTGCGAAGCCCACGATGGCGTGTACCGCCATCCGGTTCAGCGAGAACAGCCCCACGAGGACGTGTGCACGATACACGTAGCCGAGCGTCGCGAGGAGCGTGACGAGCAGGGCTCCGAGAGTGAGCGCCTGCGCGACGCGGGCAGCCTTTTGCGATGGGCGGCGCGCGAGGAGGAACGAGACGCCGAGCAGGACGAAATTGACCGCCGAGTTCGGCGCCATCCGTCCGGGGTGCGAGGTCCCGCTCGAGATCATGGGCTCGCGAAATAGGAGCTGGTCAATCCCGAGGCCCGTTCCGCATACGTATTCGACGAGCGTTGCCGCGGCGAGGGCGACGACAAGCGATAAGCACCCAACGCGCACGGCGGCGGCACGGCGTGAGGCGGCGTCCGGGACGGCGAGAGCGATCGCAGACAGCACGAAGCAGAGGGCGGTGTTGGGCTTCATCGTTACTTGACCCGGGATGACCGTGGTAAGGACGCGCACGTCCAGCCCCCAGCCCAAGAGAACGAGCGCCCCTATCGCGAAGGTCACCCCCGCGAGGCCGAAGAGCACGCGCTGACGTTGGTCCATGCCCCCCACAACGGCCCGTCCCACGGTCCACTTGAGCCTGCCGGGCAGATTTCGCGACGCTCCTCGGGAAGCGAGTGGGGCACGAGACGCTTAAGTACGAAGTGCGCCCCTCTCGACCATGTCGGAGCGTACCAAGGCATCTCCTGTGGTACCTCGTGGGACAGATACCGCTTCGGCAGTCGTGCGTTCAGGCGTCGCGCGGGCTCTCGTAGCGTGGTCTCTCTACGTCGTGGACGTGAGACCGAATGTCGCCGTGAGTCGCCCACAGTGGGAAGCAGCATGTGTATTGTCGGTATCGGAAAGATGACAATACAAATGCCTCGCGGTCGGGGCGGCGCGATGCCGTCGGGGATTCTCGGGTTCGATGAGCTCACGGGTGGCGGGCTCCCGCGCCGTCGCGTCACAGTGGTGATGGGAGGCGCCGGCAGCGGCAAGACGATTTTCGGTCTCCAAGTGCTCGCGAACGGCGCGCTTCTGCACGACGAGAAGGGGCTGCTGGTGAGCTTCGAGCAGTCCGTCGAGCAGCTCGCTCAGGACTGCGCCGCTTTCGAGTGGGCGTCGGTGCTCCGCGAAAATGGCCCCGTCGAGATCCTCGACGCGCGCCTGTCGCAGACCATCGCCCAGGGAGGGGATTTCGATCTTCTCGGCCTTCTCGCCGTGATGGGCGCGAAGCTCAAGATGAGTGGCGCACGCCGCCTCGTCCTCGATGGCCTCGATGTGCTCCTCGCTCACCTAGGGAGCGCGCAGGCGGTGCGGCGCGAAGTCTATCGACTGCGCGAGTGGCTCGACGCGAGCGATCTGACGGTGATCCTAACCGCCAAGGCCTACGACTCGGTGAGCGCTACCTCGAAAGACTACGACTTTCTACAGTTCATGGCCGATTGTGTGGTGATGCTCCGTCACACCGTAGTGAACGGGACGGCGCTTCGCGACCTGCGCGTCTCGAAATTGCGGGGCGCCGCTCACTCGGCCAATGAGATACCCTTTACGATCTCGAAGTATGGAATCGAAGTCGCGAGCGGTGGTCCGGGCGAGCTCGACTATCCAGCGTCTAGCGAGCGCGTCTCGTCCGGTGTGGAGCGCCTCGATACCATGCTGGACGGGGGGTATTATCGTGGGAGCTCCGTGCTTATCACCGGAGCGCCTGGAAGCGCGAAAACCACCCTCGCGGCGGCCTTTGCCCAAGCGTGCTGCGCGCGGGGCGAGCGGACGATCTATTTGAGCTTCGACGAGGGCCCCCGGCAAGTCATTCGGAACATGGCGGCGGTGGGAATCGATTTCAAGTCACCTGCGGCGTCGGGCCTGCTCCGCATGGTGTCGCTCCGCGCGCGGAGTGGGAGCCCCGAGGCCCACGTCGCGACCGTCCGTGCCCTCGTTCGCGAGCACGCCCCTCAGAACCTCGTCATCGATCCGCTCTCCGCGCTCGCGTGCGGCTGCGGCGGAGAGCTGGGAGAGGATGCAGCGATTCAAATCCTCGATATTGCGAAGTCGCGTGGCATCACGACTGTGAGCTCATCGCTCCTCGGAAACGCCCTCCCGCTCTCCGAGGAGTCTCCCATCGGCATCTCCACGATCGCCGATACGTGGATGCACCTGTCCTACGTAAGCAGCGGAGGCGAGCGCAACCGCGCCCTCACAATCATCAAGTCTCGCGGAACCGCCCACTCCAATCAGGTGCGCGAGCTTCTGCTCACAGACGCGGGGATTCACCTTGCCGAAGTGTACACCGTGGGGGGTGAGGTACTCATGGGCACGTTGCGGTGGGAGCGCGAGAACGACCTAAAGCGGGCCGAGGAGGCGAGCGGACGCGCGCGCGACCTGCGGGAACGCGAGGCGGAGGTGGCGCTCGCCGAGGCGCGCGCACGTCTGGACGCAATCGCGCGCGACATCGAAGTCCGCGAGCGCGATCTCGAGCAGGTTCGCCACGAGCGTCGGTTGGACACGGGGCGGTCCGTGTCCAGCGGCGACGAGCTCCGGAGGCTGCGTGGCGCCGACGCGAGCGAGGACCCCTCCGAGGTCGAGGCTCCTCGATGAGCGCGATCGAGCCGACCCCCACCGTGTCGCCCGTGCCCGTGAACGTGCGCCTGTACATGGCGAAGAACGCGCCAAACTCCATCATTGCTCGCGAGGAGCTCGAAAAGTACCTCGCTTCCAACCCTCACATTCTCGCGACCGTCGAGCTCATCGACGTTCTGGACGACAGCGTGCGCGCGCTCCGCGATGGCGTGCTCGTGACCCCCACGCTGGTCGTCTCCTGCGACGGCATGGAGCGACGGGTCATCGGAAACCTGCGGAACGCGCAGGCGCTGGCCGCGGCACTACCAGGGCCGAGGGGCGCATGGTGACGAGGGCGGAGAGCGGAGCGCGCACGGCGAACGGCGGCGCCCCCTCCGAGATTGAGACCCTTCGCCTCGAGAACGAGGCGCTCCGTGGGCAGCTCGACATCACCAAGCAGACTCTGGACGCCATGGTCCGTGGCGAGCTCGACTCGGTCGTTCCGGGCGCAGCGGAGACCCCCGTCCTGCTCCGTGCCGCGCAGAAGCAGCTCGCGGATCTCGTCACAGAGAGTCGCCGCACCGCCGAAGCCCTCGCCGAGAGTGAGGCCAGGTATCGCGATCTCGTGGAGAGCTCGCCGGAGCCGATCCTCGTCCACGTCGACCACCGCATCGCCTTCGCGAACGCCGCCACGGCGCGCGTCCTCGGGGTGGCGTGTGCTGAGGATCTGGTCGGCCGCTCCATCCTCGACTTTGCGCACGAAGAGTCGCGCGCGGAGGTGGAGGCGCGCCTCCTCTTGGTCATCGAAGGGGGGTTGTCGGCGGAGGCGTCGCAACAGCGATACGTTCGAGAGAACGACGGACAGATCGTTACCATCGAAGTCGCTTCAATCCCGATCATGCGGGGCGGAGTCAGGGCGATGCTGAGCGTTGCGCGGGATGTCACCGCCCGCAAGCAGGCCGAGGAAGACGCCGCTCGGGCGCTGACGGAGGCGAACCTCGAACGCCGCAAGCTCGAGACAATCTTGGAAGCGTTGCCCGTGGGGGTTTGGATCTCCGATGCCACCGGTAAGCTTATCCAGACCAACCGCGCGGCTGCGACGATCTGGGGTGGACGCGCGCCGCTCGTCGCGGAGCAGGCCCAGTACCGCGAGTACAAAGCCTTTTCGCCTGCGACCGGCCTGCCGTTGCGCGCCGACGAGTGGGCTCTCGTTCGCACCCTCGAGACGGGAGCGACAATCGTCGCCGAGCCCGTCGACATCGAGCGGTTCGACGGTACTCGCGGGCACGCCCTCAATTCCACTGCGGCGCTGAAGGACGCGGACGGCCGCATCGTCGGCGGCGTCGTGGTGATGCTCGATGTCACCCCCGAGCACGAAAGCGCCCGAGAGCGCGAGCGGCTCATCGCGTCCCTGGAGTTCGAGCGGAGGCGCCTCGGCACGCTGCTGCAACGCGCGCCGTCGTTCATGGCCGCGACGCGAGGCGAGCAGCACGTCGTCGAGCTCGCGAACGACGCCTACGTCGACATGGTCGGCGCCGCGGACGTCGTGGGAAAGCCGATTTCCCACGGATTTTTGGGCGAAGGCCACCGGGATCTCGTCGAGATTGCGAGCGACGTGCTCGCGACGGGGACGACGTTCTCCGCGCGCGAGATGTCCGTGCGCGTCTCGCGCGGGCGCGGCTCGGCGCCCGAGACCCGCTTCGTCAATTTGGTATGCCAGCCTCTCGTCGAGGCGGACGGGACGCGAACGGGCGTCTTCGTTCACGGTATCGACATCACGGACGAAGCGAACGCGCAGCGCAGGATCCGCGCACAGTTCAACGGAATCCCCGAACCCACGTATGCGTGGCAACGCGCGACAGGCGGGGGGACCGATCTCGTCCTCATCGACTATAACGATGCCGCGCGCGCCCTGTCGCGAAACAATATCGATACGATCGTCGGCTCTTACGCGCTCGATCTCTATGGATCCGACTCGCCCATACCGAAAGACCTCGCGCGCTGCCTGGAGACCGGCGAACGCTTTGACCGGGAGATCGAGCACGTGCTCAAAACCACCGGGGAGGCCGTGCACCTTCACGTAACCTACGCCTACGCCCCGCCGGACATCGTTCTCGCCCATACGGCGGACATCACCGAGCGACGGAAGCTCGAAGGGCAGCTTCGCCAAGCACAGAAGATGGAGGCCGTGGGCCGGCTCGCAGGGGGGATTGCCCACGACTTCAACAACATGCTGTCGGTGATCATCAGCTACGCCGAGTTCCTCCTGAAGGACCTGAAGCCCGGGGACCCGATGCGCGCGGATGCGATGGAGATTCGCGACGCGGGCAGGCGGGCCGTCGAGTTGACGAGTCAACTCCTAGCGTTCAGTCGACAGCAGGTCTTGGCGCCTCGCTCCGTCGACCTCGACGAGCTCCTCGTGGGCGTCGAGAAGATGCTGCGCCGCCTCCTCGGGGAGGACATCGAGCTTGTGCTTCACCCGGCGGCGACCCGCCCGATCATCTTCGCGGATCCCAGCCAGATCGAGCAGGTCGTCATGAACCTGGCTGTCAACGCACGAGACGCGATGCCGCGGGGGGGGAGGCTCGTTCTCGAGACGGCGACGGTTCGCATCGATAGCGACTTCGCCCACGCCCACCTGGGCATGGTGCCCGGTCCGTTCGTTGTGCTCACGGTCTCCGACTCGGGGACGGGTATGGACGCGCCGACCATTTCACATATTTTCGAGCCGTTCTTCACGACGAAGGAGAAGGGGACCGGACTCGGCCTAGCGACAGTGTTCGGCATCGTGCATCAGAGCGGCGGTCGCATCGACGTGACGAGCGCGCCCGGCTCGGGAACGACATTCACAATCTACCTTCCTCAGGCGATCGAGACGTCGCCGTCCGGGCGCCCATCGCATCAGCCGGCCGTCGTCGGTGGCAATGAAGCCATCCTCCTCGTCGAGGACGATGACGCCGTTCGTAAGGTCGCCAAATCGATCCTGCACCGAGCCGGCTACGACGTTTTTGAAGCGCAGAACGGTGGGGAGGCACTCCTCATCTGTGAGGAAAAGACGAAAATCGATCTCCTCATTACGGACGTCGTCATGCCGCGCATAGGCGGCCGAAAGCTTGCGGAGCGCGTCTTGGCGCTGCGGCCGTCGCTGAAGGTTCTCTTCATTTCCGGCTATACCGATGACGCTGTCGTCCGCCATGGCGTGCTCGGCGGAGACATGGTGCTCCTCCAGAAGCCGATTACCCCCGACACGCTGCTGCGTAAGGTTCGCGAGCTGCTCGACGCTCCGCAGCTGATTCTCACGTGAGTGGAAGTCTAGTCCCGGTGCGACTCGGGTCGGTCACCGCTGACCGAGCGTCTTTTTTCTCAAGTTGGACGCACCGGACCGTTGATGACTCTCGAAAGAGAGAACTCGAATCATGCGCCACGTTCACATTGTCCGTACCCGTACCCTCCTCCTCCTCACAGGTCTCCCGCTCGCGATCGCATGCTCCGGCCGGACTGTCAGCGTCGTCGATCCGAGCGCCGGCGGCACCAGCGCCGGCACGAGTCTGTCCCCCCTCACCCAAGAATCGACGCTTGCTCGCGGCGACGCAGACTGCAAATTTGGCGGGAAGAGGATCGAGATCGGTTTCGACAAGAACGACGACGGCTCGCTGTCACCCTCGGAGGTCGTTCGCGAAGCCTTCCTATGCAACGGCGCCGACGGCATCGCGTCGTTGAGCACGACGACGAACGTCGCGCCCGGCCCGGAGTGCGCGAACGGCGGTATCCGCGTGCAGTCGGGCCTCGACAACGGCGGGACGGGAGACGTCGCCGGAGACGGCGTGCTGGGCGAGTCCGAAGTGCGCGCCAATGCGGTCCTATGCAACGGCGTGAACGGCACGAATGGGACCGACGGATTCACAGCGCTCGTGCGCATGGCCCCCGAGCCTGCGGGGGCGCACTGCGCGGACGCCGGCTACCGCGTCGACACTGGCCTCGACAGCGATCGCGACGGCAGCCTCGTCGACTCCGAAGTCTTGTCGTCCTCCTATGCCTGCAACGGCATCCAAGGCGTGTCCGGGTTTTCCCAAGCCTCGCGTACGGTCGACGTTCCCCCGGGTGAGCGCTGTGAGACCGGCGGGCGGCGCATCGACATCGGCGCCGATGACGGCGACGGCGACGCGACCGCGCGCGACGGCATCCTCGATGATGGTGAGGTCGACAGCACCGAGGTTATCTGCAACGGGCTCGACGGGTTCGACAGCCTCGTAAGCTCCCTTGCCATCGCGGCCGACGCGACGTGCGCCACGGGAGGTCACATCGTCAGCGTCGGGCGCGACGACGGTCGCTCGGGCGGTATCGCTCGCGACGGAGTGCTGGCGCTCGGCGAGACGCGCGAGACGTTCAAAGTGTGCGACGGCAAAGTGGGCGCAACCGGCGCTACAGGCGCTACAGGCGCTACAGGCGCTACAGGCGCAACGGGATCGACGGGAGCGACAGGCAACACGGGATATGCGGCTCTCGTACGTATGAGCGCCGTCGCGTCGGGCGACTGGGGGTGCGCGACGGGCGGTGTGCTCGTCGAGACCGGCACGGACGACGGCGCGGCAGGTGGGACGGCGCGCGATGGTATCCTCCAGGACGCCGAGGTCATTGCGAGGCAGCCTGTCTGCAACGGCGCGAATGGCAAAAACGGCTCAGTGGGAAACACGCTCGTCGATGCGCGAGGCCAAGTGCTCGGGACGGTTGTCTACTCCGACAGCTACAACGTCTACTTCTCGAGCGCGACCGGGTACATCTCTCAAATGACGTGGGCTGGGCGAGACAACTCGTCTCAGATATTTTGGGGTGGATCGGAGTGCAGCGGCACGCCGTACACCTGGTACCAGTCCGATCGTACGACGAAGTTCATCGTCTGGTCGAAGCGCGCGGGCACGTTCATGACGGCGAAGAACGCGTCGAGTGATGGGACGCTGGTCGCCGACGTCCAGGAGGCGGGCTGCAACAGCAGCGGCTCGTACGAGAACTGGTATGATGCGACCTGCTATGCAACCAATTACTGCGGCGCGAGCCTCTCGCTCCTAACGCCCCTCACGCCCGCCGCAGCGGGAACCGTCGCACGAAATGCGGTCGTGCTCCCTTTGCATCTCGAGTAAGGCCGGGGCTCCACGGCGCGGCGGGTGGGACCGATCGGCTCTTAAAGCGCGGCGCCGTCGTCGAGACGGTCGTCTTTGCGGGCCCGCTGCGATCCCCTCCCGTCACGCACGATCATGCGTCAGGTCTCGAGCGCGCGAGTCAAGCGCCGCGTGCTCGGCGGACGGCCCCGGCAGTCGCCTCCCTGGACTGCCCATGACGTGAACAATCTC
>JANXMC010000153.1 GCA_025354825.1 Myxococcales bacterium | reverse complement strand
GAGTTCTCGGTCGCGTACGTCGGGTTCGCAGCTCGCGCGTAGTGGCGAGCGCAGGAGAGCCCGGCCTGCGTGTCGGAGCTCAATCGAGCGACCTGGCCGAGCACTTGGATGGCGAGGTCTCGTGCGACAAACTTGTCCGCTGTCGCCTGCGGCCCGAACACCCACTTGCCGGGCGGCAGCGCGCCGAGGATCGCGGGCGGGGACGTCGTCTCGGGGTTCTTCCACTCGACTGTGCCGACGTTGTCGGCGACTTCCGCGAGCTTGTCGGCGATGCAGAGGAGCGTCTCCTCGTCCTCGAGCGTCTCGTCACAGGAGAGCGGGCCGTGCGGGAAGATGTAGTACGCGCCCTCAGTGCTCCACGCGGGAATCACCGGAGTCTGGTTGGGCTTGAAGTGCCCTTGCACCTGCGTCGGCGAGTTCGCTCCCGCGCCCATTCCGCACTCGGCCGCGGCCCCCCATAGGAGCGACCACGCGGGATTCGCGACGCCGTTCGGCAAACCGTTGGGGTTCATCGGCGCCTTGGTCCGGAGCGCCTGCACGTGGAGACTTTCGGCGGAGGTCGTCGGCGTGGCGGCACTGCCCTTCGACCAGTACCCCGCCGTCAACGGACCGAACGACAGCGGCGTCGAAACGCCGTCCTTCACCGCGACCGCGTGCACCGCGTAGCTGCTCGGCGGAGCGGTGATCGGCACGGGCGGCGGCGCGTCGTGGCCGCCTCCGCACGCGGCAGAGCCGCTCGTAAGCGCCGCAACGGCAGCCCAACGAATCGTTCGGAACGTACGCCGGCGGGCCGTCGCTTGAAGCATGGAAGTCTCTCCTCGTCGTTGAGCGGATTGCATGGACTTGGTGCGCGTCGACTTCAGGGGCATCGGTCACCACCAGTCGGCACCCACTCGATGGTGGCGTTGCGAGACGCTGCGTTCGGATCGGACGTGCCGATGAACCAGTTGAAGTCACCGCCGTCGGTGTAGAGACACGAGCCGCCCGGCTTGGACGCCTCGGTGCAGAACGGGAAATACGGGTCGTAGGGGTAGATCTGCCAAGGCGGGCTCACGCGCGCGCGGAAGCCGTCCTTGCGCGCGCCGCCCGCGATCTGCACATGCACCCCGAATCCCCAGACGGTGTTGCCGGCGCCACAGCGCGGCTGACATCCAGGATCGGTGCCCGGGTGATCGGGGAGCCGAATGACGAACGGAACCTTGTCGTAAGAAGTGATGAGAATGGGTGGGAAGGCGAACTTGCCGAAGCAGGTGTACCCAGACACGCACTTCGACGCGTCCCCGCCGCACGCACCGCTGCAGTCGACATCGAGGTGGGTCGGGCATGGATCGCCTGGCGGTGCGGCGTCGATGGTGTCCTTCGAACCGTCCGAGACGACATCGCTGCCGACGCCATCGGTCGGCGCGTCACCGCTCGTCGCATCCCCGGTCGCCACCGCATCCGTCTCCGAGGACGCTACGTCCGCGCCCATCGCGTCGGTGCCGATGCTTGTGTCGTCCGTCGGCGTTCCCGAATCGACGAGCGGCACGCAGACCCCATCGCGTAGCTCGGTACCCGCGCCGCAGTTGGCAATCGTATTGTTGGTCGTCGTGCTGCTGCACCCTGCGACGAGCGAGCCGACCACGATACCGACGAGAACCTTCTGACTACCGAACATCACGAACCTCCGATTCGAAGAAGCGGCAGTGGAATCAGCTCCACCACCACGTTGGTCTTTCCCGCGGCGTCCCCGAACCCTCCCCCGAGGTCGTCCCACGCAGCGCTGAGGCTCATGCCGACCGCGGTGAGCGCGGGGTGGCGTTGATCGCCTGCTCGATGCGCGGCCTGGCGCGGCAGCCGAAGCTCGCGATCCGTGAGGTCGAGCGCGCCGCCGCTCCAGCGCACTTCCTTGAGCCACTGCTCGTCGCCCAGCGAATCGCCGGATACACCCGCGTCGCGCCAGGCGACGAACCAGCGATCGCCGACCCGCTGCAGGTTGGGGTCGCGGCGGTCAGGCGCGCTGGCATCCGGTCCCGGCGACACTGCGAGAAGTGCCGAGGACGTGACCCCCGGCGCTGCCGCATCGAGGACGGCGACGAAGAGGCTGTACGTCGCGCCGCTCCCGTCGTCGCCCGCGGCATACGTGACGAGCAGGTGCGTCGCGTCGAGCTCAGCGAGCGCAGGTCGCGACGTCGACGGCCCAGGGAAGTAGGGACCGATCGACCACGTGGTCGTGCCCGCTTTCACCTCCAGCGTCTCCAGCCCAGCGGACTCGGATTTCCACGCAATCACGTACGACCCCGCGAAGGGCGCGAGCGCGACGTCTCCCTCGACAGCGCTCGTCGCCGCAACGCTCGTCTCGGCGCTGGTCGCCGTCAGCGTCGCCGCGTCGAATTTTCGGATCTTCACGTCCGCACCTGTGAGCGCGCTCGAATCGTCCACCCAGGCGATCACGACCTCGCCTCCGACTAGAAGGAGATCAGGATCGTATTGGCTGAAGCTCGTGGTCGCATTAGCGTGCGAGGGCACAGCGCTCGTCGGAGACAGCGGATCGACGATCTGCAGGGCGACGCCGAGCTCGTCGCCATCGCCGTTAAAGTCGGTCCAACCCGCCACATACCGACCGCCTGCGATCTTGGCGATCACCGGGTTCGCGGCGAGCACTACGGTGCTCCCGCTCCCGAAGTGCGTGACGACGTCGCTCGCGAGTCCGACGCCGTTGAAGGTCGTGAGCGAGAGGCGCGGCGGCGATGCCGGCTCGATCATCACCACGCCGAAGCCAGATGCATCGCCCGACAGCGGGTGACGACCGAGATCGAGCAAGTGCTCGGCCGTCGGCGGGCCAGCATCCGCAGTGACGACCGCGGCGATCGCGAGCAGATCAATGACCTTGCAGCTCGAGTCGCATGATCGGCGCCCACTCGTCAGCCCGTCATCGCACTCCTCACCGAGGTCGCGATGCCCGTCCCCACAATGCGAGGTCGTCACGTCGGCCGAGTCGGATGTGGCTGTGTCGGCGGCGTCGGACGCTCCCGCCTCGGAATCACCTGCGTCAGACGGAGTGCCGTCGGCCCCGCCGTCCGCGTCGCCAACATCGCCGCCATCGAAGGCGTCAGCCCCCGCGTCGCCGATATCGGCTGCGTCTGCGCGCGCGTCGCCGACATCGGCTCCGTCGGGGGCCACGTCAGCCGCGCCATGAGCATCACCAACGTCCGCGTCGCTTCCGACGTCACCTGCATCGCCGCTGCCTCCACCTGTAGGTCCGCAGCCGATCGAGAAAGCGATCGCCCAAACCAGGCACGCAGCAGTCGTCACGCGCACGCGGGCAAAACGATTCATCTGGCTCCCTCTCTCTCGTGTCGACACCGGGGCCGTTGCGGTTGTGAAGGTCGCGAAAATAGTTCCGCGCACGCCCGCGCTCCTCAGCTGAGAGCTGGGGCGAGCAGGGCGGCGCACCCTAGTAAGCGCGCTGATCATGAGCAAGCGAACTTCCTGCGACATGTGGCCTCGGAGGACGCGATTCTGTAGCGGCCGGAACCCGACCACAGCCCGACCACCCCACGGGGTGGGTCGTCGCCGGCGGCGCCGAGTGCGCGCGCACAAGGCCGACATGTCAGCATTGTTCGAGCGCATGATTGGCCTCGGAGCCGAGCAGGAAACCTCACGGCGCGTACCAAGCGACCACACCGTCGTCCTGCCACTTCAAGGCCGGCGCGTTCACGACGCCCGTGTCGAACTGGAAGTCTTCCGTGAACTTCGCGCCGATGCGCACCCCGCCCCCGGGCGCCATCGCCGCCGTCGTCATCGTGCCGCTCGTCAGCCCGACGAGCCGGGCCCAGGTCTCCTTCCCGTTTGTGTCGAGCGCGACGAGCCCATCGTCGCGCTGGTCATCGCCGCCGAGCGATCGGCCACCGATCGTGGCGCGCGTACCCACGTCGACGCCGAAGCCGAGCACCGTCGTGCCCTTGGCCGCGGTGAGCGCTCGGAACGTCGTGACCTTCGGGTTCTCCCACGTCCAGAGCGGTGCTCCAGTAGCTGCGCCGAACGCCGCGAGGCGTAGCGCGCGCGGCGACAACATCGGCGCCTCCAGCTCGTTCGAGGCGATGACGATGTGGTCGCCATCGACCGCGAGCGCCTGTAGAGCCTGGACGCCAGCGCCGCCTTGGTTCGCGCTCCAAGCGTAGCGCCCAGCGGGATCCAGCTTCCCCTCGAATACGTCCGCTCCGCCGTTCGGGATAGGACCGCCACCAAGATCCATCGAGCGGTCCGTGATCGAACCCGCCACGTAGACCGCTCCTAAGTCGTCCATCCCGACCAAGAGCGAGCTTGAGTGCCCGACCGTCTTCGAGAAGACGAGGTCGCCCTTTCGGTTCAACTTCGCGATCAAGCTAGCCGTTGCATCCCCGCCGACCGCGATGGCGACGTCGCCGTTCGCATCTCCTGCGACGCTCACCTTGCCGGGGACGGCGCGACCGAAGGAGTGCTGCCAGGCGATCTTCCCGCTGTTCGCCCAGAACGCATACACGCTGACGCCGCTCGGAATCGTCGTATCGAGCCCAAGGTAAACCGGGACCTCCGTCCAGCAAGCGAGGACGAGCAAGCCGTCGGAGCCCTCGGTGAGCGCGACGTCGCAGGCCCCGATGTGCGGACCGAGGTAGCTCGTCCAGACACCCTTCCCGTTCACGTTGAGCTGCGCGAGGTACGTGCCGCGTGCGCCGCCGATCATGTTCACGTCGCCATCGAGACCGGTGCCGCTCTGCACGTCTCCGAGCACGAAAGTGTTCCCAGCATCAACGATCACCTTGCGCACCGAGTTCGGCCCGTCGCTGCCGATCGTGCGCGCCCAGACGCCCTTGGGCGCGGGCGGCGGCGGAGGCGCGGTGTCCGACGCGATGCCAGTGTCGGTAGGCGCGGCGTCCGTGGCGCTGCTCGCTCCACCTGCATCGCCCGAGCACGCAGCGAGAAATGACGAGGACAGAACTAGAACGGACGAGAGAGCGGTGAGCGAGCGGGACATGAGAGACCTCCGTGAAAGACGTGGTGAGGACTAGGAATCGAAGCGCGCGAAGAGCGCGCGGACGTCGATGGGCTTGAGCACGAAGGCCTCGACGACTCCGAGGCGCACGAACGCGGAGAGGTCTGGTGGCTCCGCCGCGCTCATGAGGATCCGACGCGTCTGCGGCGCGATGTGTGCGACCTCGTTCAGCAGCCAGAGCCCGTCTGGCCCCGGCGGCATCGAGTGGTCCGTGACGATCACGTCGAAGTGCTCCCACGAGAGGAGACGCAGCGCGCCGTGCGCATGCGGCGCGGTGGCTACGCTGTGACGAACGCGCAGCGCACGCGCGAGGCTCGTGCGATGCGCTTCGAGATCGTCCACCACCATGAGTCGCTGCTTGGCCGTTGGCATCGTGTTCGTCGGCGCTTATGGCAATGGCCATGCCCGCGGCGTCGACGTCAGGCCGCACGGCGTTTCTCGGTATGAACCCCCGCGGGGTACCCCCGCCGAGCTGTCGCCTCTTGTCGCGTTACAGGCGACAGTTACACGAGGCGACAGCTCGGAGCCGCTCGCGCGGCGACGACGATGCGCTCGCCACGGCGGTCGCGCGACGGGTGAATTTGGTGCATAACGTGCTTCCGAATCGATCCATGAGCGAAGACACCACGACGAAGGAAGACCTCGGCGAGCCGAGCGTGATCAACGCAGCGACGGCACCGGTGCTGGTCGTGCTCTTCACCAACAGTGCGCCCGCCAGCGCGTGCATCACGTTGGGCGACAAGACGGCGACGATCGGCCGATCGGACAAGTGCACGCTCGTGCTCGACGAGTCGATGCTCTCCCGGGAACATGCCCGTGTCTCCTTCGAGAACGGATCCATCCGCGTGCTCGACGCTGGCAGTCGCAACGGCACCTTCCTCAACGGCGAGCGGATTGATGGCGCTGCAACGGTGAAGGACTCGGCCGTCCTCCGCGTCGGCCGCACGCTTGTGCTGCTCGATGTGCATGGAGCGCGCTTCGCCCGTGGCGGAGTCATCGCCGACGGAGGGCGAGTCTCGGGTCCGGAGATGCGGCTCCTTCAGGCGCGCATCGAGCACGTGGCGCAGCTCGGCGAGACGATGCTCGTACAAGGCGAGAGTGGCACCGGCAAGGAGCACGCGGCGCGCAGCTTTCACGCGGCGAGCGCGTACGCGCGTGGTCCCTTCGTCGCCATCAACTGCGCCTCGCTCGATCGCAACATCGCCGACCGAGAGCTCTTCGGCTCCAAGCGCGGAGCCTTCTCCGGCGCGACGGACACGCCTGGGCACTTCGTCGCCGCGCGAGGAGGCACCCTCTTCCTCGACGAGATTGGGGAAATGGACCCCGCCGTACAAGCGAAGCTGCTGCGCGCGATCGAGACCAAGACCATTCAGCCGCTCGGCTCCTCCTCGGCCCGCGAGGTCGACGTGCTGCTCTGCGCCGGCAGCAACGTGCAGCTCGCACGCGCGGTGCAAGAGCAGCGCTTTCGCGGCGACCTGTACATGCGCCTCGCTCGGAACGAGATCTCGCTCCCGCCGTTGCGGCGGCGCATCGAGGAGATCCCCTTTCTCCTCCACGAAGGCGTGCAGCAAGCGCTAGGGCGCGACATGCAGCCCTTACCGATGACGACTGGCGTGGTCGAGCGGGCGCTCCTCTACTCCTGGGCCGGCCAGAACGTGCGCGCTGTCTTCAACCAGATGAAGAAGGCGCTCATGCGCGCGCACGAGACGGCTTCGCCCGAGATCATGCTCGAACACTTCGAGGTGCCGCAGCCCGACGCTCCTCGGAGCGTGGCCACTCAGCAACCCTTGGCTGGGCGTGCGCCGCCCGTTCGCGGCGCGACGCCGCCTCGCGATCAGGCCGCCGTTGCCGAGCGCGTCATCGCCACCTACCAAGCGACCGGTAGCGCGCCGCGCGCCGCCGAGGCCGCTGGGGTCAGCCGACAGCACGTCTATCGAGTCCTCCGCAAACACGGAATCGATGTCCAACGCGCGGCTGGCGGAGGCGACGATGACGAGTGACCTCCGTCACGTCCGCGACAGGCGACACGACGCGACAGCCTTCACGTTGAGACGAGCGCCAAGATCTTCGGCGGACAGCCTCCGCATGCACATGCGGCGGGCTGGCATGCCGAGTGCCCACCGGCTGCGCATGCGCATCACTACGCCTCCGCCCGGATACGTCTACCCGTTCGAGTTCGTCGATCGCGTCGAGCCCGCAAATGTCGCGCGCGCGCCCTCCGCTCCCGCGGACGACACCCAGCGCGTCCTCCACTTGCGAATCCTCAGCGGCGGGCTCGACTGGGTCGTCAACCGCGTGTTCGAGAACTTCCCAATCGTGATCGGGCGGGATGCGTCCTGCGACGCGCGGGTCCTCGACGTCGGCCTGGGCGCCCAGGTGTCTCGCTTTCATGCATGTATCGATGAGATCCACGGCGATCTCCTCGTGACCGACCTCGGGAGCACCAACGGCACCTTCGTGCGCCGTCGTCGCCTCTTGCCTCGCGTCCCCAAGCCGCTCGGACCTGGAGCGTGCGTGCACTTTTACGTCGGACCGCTGTTCGTCATCGGCTGGCACGAGCCCAAACGCTGCAGCGCCGATTCGCCCAGATACGCCAACCAAGGAGAGCCGCGGTGAACCGCCACAACGACGTTTTCGATGCGCTTCGCGAGGGTGACCATGTGCTCGGCACCGATTATGCGTTCGTGCGCTGGCTCGGCAGCGGCGCGCAGAGCGTCGTCATGCTCGCCTTCGATCGCTACCTCGGTCGAAACGTCGTCATCAAGGTGCTCCGCGACGTTTTCAGCGAGGTCGGCACGCGCCGTTTCGAGCAGGAAGGACGCGTCCTCGTCACGCTCCGCCATCGCGCGATCGTGCCCGTCTTCCACACCGGCGTCTTCCGAACGGGACATCCGTACTTCGTCATGGAGGCCATCGAAGGAGAGACGCTCGGCGCGGCCCTCAAGCGGCGCGGCGCGTTTCCTCAGGCCGAGGCGTGTTCCATCATCGGCCAGCTCCTCGACGGACTCGACGTCGCGCATCAGCAGGGCGTCATCCATCGAGACGTCAAGCCGTCGAACGTATTTTTGACCCATGACGGGGTCGTGAAGCTCCTCGATTTCGGAATAGCCAAGGTGCAGTACGACAAGGCGCTCGCGCAGCCTTCAGGCCCGCTGACCACCGCAGGAGCGGTGCTCGGTACCGCAACGTACATGTCGCCCGAGCAGGCGCAGGCGACCATCGTGGGTCCTGCCTGCGATCTCTACAGCGTCGGGGTCGTTCTCTTCTCGCTCCTCACCGGGAGAGCCCCCTTCGTGGGTGACCCGTACGAGCTGATGCTCCACCACGTGAGTAGCCCTCCGCCGAGGCTCTCCGAGATCCGACGCGACGTGACGTTCAGTCCTGAGCTCGAGGGAATCGTCGGCCAGCTCCTCAAGAAGAACCCTGCTGAGAGGCCGCAGCGCGCAGCCGACATCGCCGACCTTCTTCGCGCGATCGCGCGGCGTGAGCAGAGCGCGCTCCGCATCTCGCTCGATCAGGTCTCCACCGACGAGCCCACTCTGGCCACCAACAGCCCGTTCCAAGCGCCTAGCAGAATCAATCCCGCGAACGACCAAACAGAACTGATGCGCG
>JANXMC010000103.1 GCA_025354825.1 Myxococcales bacterium | reverse complement strand
GGGCGCGCGCCACTTGGTGGAACCAGAACATGTCGGCCGCGAGCGTTCGGCCGGGGCGATCGACCCGCTTGAGCGCGACGCGCGCGCCGGTGACGCGATCGACGCAGGCGTAGACGACGCCCATGCCTCCGCGGCCGAGCTCGCGAATGATCTCGTAGCGTCCTCCGAGGAGTCCGACGCCGGGTGTGGCCCCCATCGACGCGTCAGCATACCTGGGTTCACGCGACGCGGACGGCCTTGCGCACGGCGCGACGACGACGCTCCTCGCCGAAGAGGGTCGAGGTCTCGACGCCGCGACGATCGGTCATCGGCGCATGCGGCGCATTCGGTCCCGGGGGGGCGGTCGGCACCGTCAGGCCCTGCTGGAGGACGCGCGGGAGCTGCATCGCCGCGAAGCCGCGCATCGTCAGGCGGAGGTTCTCGCCGTCGATGTAGCCCTCGCGATCGAGCGAGAGGAGCATCGCGCAGACGGAGGTTCGTGACGCCGGGACGAGCGCGAGGAGGGTGACGAGGGAGGGCTCGCCGCCGCGGGT
Source organism: Myxococcales bacterium (assembly GCA_025354825.1). Taxonomy (GTDB): domain Bacteria; phylum Myxococcota_A; class Polyangia; order Polyangiales; family Polyangiaceae; genus JANXMC01. The sequence continues at coordinate 6,327 of JANXMC010000103.1, read as the reverse complement.
GGTGAGCGCGTGGAGACCGCGGAGGATGCGGCGGGCGAGGGCGGTCTGGGAGGCTTGGGTGGGGTGGCTGAGCATGAAGGGTACATACAACCAGTACTGAACGTCGTACCAGTAAATTGCATACGTACATTATGCTAAATTTCACTGCTTTTCTCGCTATCGTGCGCGATTGCTCGTCCGGTCGTCGATTTTTTTGGGCGAGCCATTTTGTTCTGCATCGCGTTACCCTCGTCCGTTCAGGTGCGCTCAGGCACCCCGCGTGAGACCTCCACGAGGAGACAGACCGATGTCCCAGGCCCTTCGATTGAGCTTCCTCATCACTCTCGCGGCTGCCGCGCTCACCCTCGGCGCTTGCGGTGGTGGAGCTCCGACCCCGCCCGCGGCTCCCGGCGCTCCTGCTGCGCCTGGCGCACCGACCACGCCCGATCCGACCGCAGGAGCGCCGACTGCGCCTGCGACCGGCGCTCCGGCGACCCCGCCGCCCGCTGGCGGATGGTGATTCTCGCGCTCGTACTCGTGCCGTGATCCGACCTCGTCATTGACGTCATTGACGTCATCGACGTCATCGACGTCATCGAACGTCATCGAACGTCATCGAAAGGAACGACACTCATGGACAAGAAGAGCTTCATTCGCGCGCTGTTCGTCGCCGTCGCCGTGGCCGCCTTCGGCGCTGCCGCTTGCGGTGGTGGAGCGCCCAAGGCGCCCGACGCCCCGACCGGTGCTTCGACCGCGCCCCCCGCGACGCCCGATCACCGCTGCCACCGGCAGCGCGACGCCGGCCGCCACGCCGCCGCCGTGATCGAAACAAGGTAGCGGCTCTCCGTGAGCGCGCGCGAATGGGCAATCGAGGTTCGACCGGAAGGTCTCTACCTCCCCGCGATCGAGCTCTTCCTCGATCCGGCGCTGCCCGTCGCGCGCGCTTTCGTCTCTCATGCGCATGGAGATCATGCGAGCGGCGGAGCGGGAGAGGTCTTCGCCTCGCCAGAGACGCTGGCGCTCATCGCAGCGCGACGTGGAGAGAGCTCCGCGTCGACGCCAGCTCCCATCGCCTGGGATGGCGCGGTGGAGTTGAAGACGCCGAGTGGTGCGACGGCTCGCCTCTCGCTCGCCCCTGCTGGCCACATCCTCGGCGCCGCGCAGCTGGTGATCGATCACGCCGGGGGCCGCTTCGTCTACGGCGGTGACTATCGCTCGGGAGGTGACGCCACACACGCGATCGGCGCCCCCGTGCCGTGCGACGAGCTGGTCCTCGAAGCGACGTACGGCTTGCCGATCTTCCGCTTTCCGTCGCGCGATTTGCTGCTGACACAGATCGTCGCTTGGTGCGGCGAGCGCATCGACGCCGGTGAGACGCCGGTGCTCCTCGCGTATGCGCTGGGAAAATCGCAGGCCCTCGCGCACGCATGCCTCGCCGCGGGGCTCCCGGTGCGCGCGCATGGAGCGGTGCGGAAGATGTGCGCGGCTTACGAGGCGCTAGGCGTCTCTCTCGGCGTCGCCGACGGCACATTACAACACTATGCATCACTGGATGCCCGCGCGAAGAAGGAGCCGGGCGTGCTCTTGACGCCTCCGTGGACCGCCAACCATCCGATGATCCGCAAGCTGAAGTCGGCCCGCGTCGCGCTCGTCTCCGGGCACGCATGCATCGACGCGGCGCTCGATCAACGGCGCGCCGACGCAGGGTTCGCGCTCAGTGATCACGCCGACTACGACGATTTGATCGCGACCGCGCGGGCGACGGGGGCAAGGCGCGTCTACGTCACGCACGGCGAGGAGCTCGGCCTCTTCGCGCGTCTGCTTGGCGCGGCCATCTCGGCCGAGGTGGTGCCGCTCGTCGCCGCAAAGCTCGTCGAGAGCGTGACGGTTGCCGGGGAAGAAGCATGATTCGCCTCTCTCGCGCGCTCGAACGCACCAAGAGCTCCCGCGGGCGGCTCGACAAAGAGCGTGCGCTCGCCGATGCGTTCGCCCTCATCGGCCGCGACAGCCTGGATGAAGACAGCGCGGGTTCGTTGCGCGTCGCCGTACGCCTGGCGACCGGCGCCGTCACCGCGAGCGCACCGATCGGCGTCGGTTTTTCGCTGATGCAGGAAGTGATCATCGCCGAGACGGGCTGGGACTCCGAGGTGGTACGCGCCTGCTCACGAACCTGCGGCGACATGGCGGAGGCGTTCGGTCTCCTCATGCAGCGCGTGCGCGGCGCCGATCGACGTAGTGGCGTCTCGCTGAGTGACGTCGCGCGGACCTTCGAGCTCTTGGCGCAGGCGAGCTCCCGCGCGCACAAGCGACGCCACCTCGACGAGCTCTTCCATCGCGCGACGCCGCTGGAGGCGAAATATCTGGCCAAAGTCATCCTCGGCTCGCTGCGCACCGGCGCGCTCGAAGGGGTGGTCGAGAACGCCATCGCCCGCGCCTTCGCGCAGCCCCTCGAAGAAGTACGTCGCGCGGCCACGCTGGTCACCGATCCGGGTGAGCTCGCGGTCCTCGCGCGCGACGGTCGTCTCGCAGAGGCGTCGATGTCGATCGGCGCGCCGGTGGCCTTCATGTTGGCGACGCCGATCGAGACGGTGGCGACGACGCTCTCGCCCGCGCAATGGACGGTCGAGGACAAGTACGACGGCGTGCGCGCGCAGCTACATCTGCACGACGGCGAGGCCATCGTCTTCGCGCGTGGGCTCGAGCGTGTGACCGAGACGTTTCCCGAGGTCGCACGTGCGGCGGCCGAGCGCGGGCGTGGAAGGACGTTCGCGATCGACGGAGAGCTGCTCGCCGTCGGCGAAGGTGACAAGCCGCGGCCATTCATGGCGCTGCAACAGCGGCTCGGTCGCAAGGCCCCCACCGCTGCGACGCTCGCCGCCACGCCCGTTGCATTCATTGCTTATGATTTGTTGGCGATCGATGGGAAAATCCTGCTCGAGTTCCCCCTCGCCGATCGCCGCGCGCTTCTCGCAGAGCTCACCGACGCGCTCGACTGTCCGGAGATACGCCTGTCGCCGTCGACGCCGCTGCTCGATGCGCTCGACCCGCTCGACCCGCTCGAGACCGACGCTCTCTCGGAGCCGACTCCCGAGCTGGACGTCGCCGAGGTCGCGCGTCGACTCGATGGTGCGTTCGCTGCAGCTCGTGGTCGAGGTCATGAAGGTCTCGTCCTCAAGCGCAACGATGCTCCTTACGAAGCCGGTCGTCGTGGTCAGTCGTGGCTCAAGGTCAAGCGAGCGTTCGCGACGCTCGACGTCGTCATCACTGCTGCCGAGGAAGGTCACGGACGTCGCGCTGGCGTGCTCTCCGACTACACGTTCGCCGTCTGGCGCGACGAAGGCGACGCGCGCGCGCTCGTCAACGTCGGCAAAGCGTACAGCGGTCTCACCGACGTCGAGATCGACGACATGACCCGCCGTCTCACCGCGCTCACCCTCGGCCGCTACGGCGGTGCTCGCCTCGTTCGCCCTGAAATCGTGCTCGAAGTCGCCTTCGACGGCCTCCAACGAAGCAAGCGGCACAAGAGCGGCTTTGCCCTCCGATTTCCGAGAATCGTTCGCATTCGTACCGACAAGACGGCCGAGCAGGCTGATGACGTTGCGACGGTGGAGAAGCTGTTCGCGTCGCAGGTGGGAGCTGGGCATCGCGAGGAGGGGGAGGCGAAGACGAGGGGGCGGGGGAGGCGGGGGATGACGGAGAAGGGTGAGACGACGAGACAGTTGGGGTTGTTCGGGGAAGAGAAGTAGCGCCCGCGCCCGCGCTTGGCGCGCTGCTTGCTGGTACGGTCGTCGGAGGTCACAGCATGGCTTGGGAAGATCGATTGCGAGACTTGGCGATCGCCGGTGGCTTGATGGCGGCGATGGGTTGCTCGAGCACGAGCAACGGCACGGACACGGTGGATGGCGGGGACGCCGCGGAAACCGGCGGCATACCGTGCGGAAATGCCAACCCCGATCCCTGCATTTGCGGTCGCCCGGATACGGATCCGGTGTCGGCGGCGCAGTGCACAGCCGAGAAAGCGTGCGTCGCCAAGGGCGGGACGTACCGATCGGGCACCTGCGATGGTCTCGATTCGGGGCCCGCGGATGCTGGCTCCGACGCGACCGACGCGACCGACGCGACCGACGCGAGTGGTGATGGCACGACGCACGACTGATCTTCCGGCGCCCGATCTTGCGCAATACAGCGATTCGCAAGTGCGCTTCGCGGTCGCCGCGTGGCCGATGCGGGCCGCCGAGGAGCTGCGATCGGCCCTGATTTTCCGTGCGCTCACGCGGGCAGCGCGGATGGCCGAAGTTCCGGAGCCTTGGCTGTCGCGGTTCGCGGCGGCGGTTCGTGACGAAGTGCGCCACTCGCGGCTCTGTGCCGAGACGGGGCGGCGGCTCGGGGCGGCGGCGCCGACGTACGATCGGAGACCGGTGCACTCGCGGCTCGCGCGTCTTCCACAGCCTCTTTTGCGTGCGGCTTCGCTTCTGCTCGTCGAGGTGGCGATGGGCGAGACAATTTCGACGTGGCTCTTTCGTGCGGGCCGACGTTCGGCGCGGGAGCCGCTGACACGCGCGGCGCTGACGAGCATCCTCGTCGACGAGGTTCGCCATCAGCGACTTGGATGGGAGGCGTCGAAGGCGCTCTTTCCCCGTCTTTCTCCGGACGAACGGAGTGTGTTGCAGCGCGAGGCGTCTCTTGCACTGGCGGCGTTCGAGCAGCAGAACGCACGTCCCGCCCTCGAGCGCTTGCAGCGACGCGAGCCGTTCGATCCGAAGTGCGCCGAGCTCGGGGTGCTCGCGCCTGCCGAGCGGGTCGATGCGTTCTATGTCGCCGTCGAGAAGTTCGTGCTCCCACGCCTCGACGCGCTCGGACTCGACGGCGGCCGAGCCTGGAGCGAACGTTACCGCTGAGCCTCGCCGAGGTCACTCCGCGCAGAGCTCGACGTCGATCAGGCCCGCGATCGAGACGCCGTTCTCCCCTTCGATCGCCAGCGCGCCGCGGAGCTTCCCGCCGACGCGCAGGTCGAGTTGGCGGACCTCGATGAAGCCGCGGATGTCCGGCGGATCGCCGAGACAGTCCCACGTCGTCTTGCCGGCGCGGCACTCGATGGCGCCGAGCGGTTGGCGCGTACCGTTGTGCTTGCCGAGCCCAGTGCCCGAGTCGATGTCGATGAGGATGCCGGTGCCTTTGCCGTCGTGTCGCGTCGCGCAGGCGAGCGTCGGATCGGGGTAGAGCTCGAGGAGCGTCGGATGCAGCGGGAGGCCGTACCAAGGACGCAAGACCGCGAAGGCGTGCGCAGCGACGAAGGGGCCAGTCAACGTGGCGCCTTGCACGTCGCCCTTGGGTTCGAGCTGTCGTGGTCCGGGGAGAGATGCGAGCTCGTCGATGGCTCGCTGCGAGGCGCAAAGGGGGAGATCGAAGCGCCCCTCGCCGTACGCCGTCGGCTCGCGACCAATCCAGGCGATGCGTCCGACGACTCGGCCGCCGGGACGCAGATCGAGCGACTCGAGCTCTAGCTCATAGCGGGGCACGATCCGCGCGTCGGCCTCGGCGCCGGCTTTTTTGCGGTCGATCGGCTGCAGTTGCACCACGTCGGGCGAGATGGTGCGGCGGAGCGGATACTCGACGTCGAGCCCACGCGGCACATGGAAGTAGGCGCGCTCGGGACCCGCGGTGGCGACGAGGCTGCTCTCGACGATGTCACACGGCGAGCCGACCTCGCCATCGGCCATCACCACGTCGAGCCCGCCGCCGCGACCGATGGAGACCGCGCCGGCGCGTAGCAGATGACGCTGTCCGCCCACCGACCAGGTGAAATCGCCGCTCGGAGGTTGTGCGTGGATTGGCCCGTCGATCGGCGGGGGAGGGGGCGCCGCCTCACGCGGACAGCCTCCGAGCGACGCCGCCAACGCGACGACACCGAGGGCGCGGCGGAGCATGTAGAGGATGGTGCCCGCCATCGGGCGGAGTGCCAAGGCCTCTTCGCGTGAAGAATCGCGGCGAGGACCGCGGCGAGGACCGCGGCGGGAGCAGGTTCGAGAAGGGCCGCCCCAAAAGCCCTACGGGGTCACTCCGGAGCGATGGTTGCATCGAGGGGTTGCACGCGGAGGGAGGGCCGGCTCCACGCGCGTCTCGACCAACTCGACTCCGCTGGCAAGACCGATATCGTCGTCACCCTCCCCAAGACCGGCGCGGCCGACGCGAAGATGGATGCGTGATCAACTCGCCGTCGACAATCTCGGCCCGCACGTCCTCGGAAAGGGCGGCCAGATCGGCGTACGTGGCGGGCTTGCGTGCCGGTTGCACGAGCCAGGTATACGACTCCGTGTGGTCGTCGCACTCTGCCGCCGCAATGCCAGG
>JANXMC010000102.1 GCA_025354825.1 Myxococcales bacterium | reverse complement strand
CGCGCCCGAGATGCACCGTCGCCTCGCTCGTTTTCGCCTTCGTGATGAACCCGCCCGCGAGGCAGATGGCTGCCGATTCGGCCTTGGCGGCCGACATTGGGGGCCTCGGCGGCACAATGGGCTCGACGCTCTCCGCGCTGTCCTCGGCGGCCCCGGGCCCCTTCAGGACGAGGGTTCCCGAGAGCTTCTTCTCGAGCGCGTGGACGAGGATGTGGGCCAGGGGCGTCCTCTCGAGCAAGCCACGCACAGAAGGGGGCGGCACGCGTGCCGCGGGCGCTCGAATCATAACCTCTCATCTCAGCACAGGTCTTTCGCGATAGCTCGTAGTGCCGAATCGCGATTGCACGTTTTCGCGTGGGCCTTTTGTCGGGGCTAATACGAGCTCGTCGCGAGTAGCCTTTGGTGCGAATGGGCTCGATCTCCGAACAGCTTTTGGCAGACATTCAGCGAGAATTTCCGTCGTTTCAGATTCTCTACAAGCGCCATAGCCCCCTTCAGCGCGCGATTCACAATGCGCTCATCGTCGTGACGTTCGGCGGGCAGCGCGTTTATCTGACGCGCTACTACACAGTCCTATTTGGCAAACTTTGGGTGCCCGACTCGTGGGACCGACTCCCCGATCGCGATCGGTACATTCTCCTGCGTCACGAGCGCGTTCACCTTCGCCAACGCCGGCGGATGGGCGACGCGACGATGGCCTTCGTCTACCTCGTTCCGTTCTTCCCACTGCTCCTCGCCTGGGGGCGCGCGCGGATCGAATGGGAGGCGTACGTCGAAACCTTTCGCGCTACCGCAGAGGTGTACGGCCTGCCCGCCGCCGAAGCGCTCCGAGGCGAAGTCGTTCGGCGCTTCGTCGGCCCCGATTACGGCTGGATGTGGCCGTTCCCGAAGACGGTGAACCGCTGGATCACCCTCACGCTCGCGGAGATTTCGGAAAGCGCGCGCGCATCGCAGCTATCGGAGATTGGCGCGAACGGTGATACGCCGGAAGGACGATGAGCGTCGTCGGCATCGATCTCGGTACGACCAACACGGTGGTCTCTTGCGTCCGCGGAGGGCGTGTTCACGTGCTCGCCGACGAGCACGGTCGGAGGCTGCTCCCGAGCGTCGTGAGCTTCCACCCCAACGGCGAGGTGCTCGTGGGCCACGCGGCCAAAGAGCGCCGCGTCGTCGATGCGAAGAACACGATTTTCAGTGTGAAGCGCCTCATCGGCCGCTCGTTTCGCACCGACGAAGTGCAGCGCGCGAACGAGCGCTTCGCCTTCGACTTGCGCGAGGGGCCGGGCCAGGCGCCCATCATCGTCGCCCGCGACAAGGAGTACACGCTCCCCGAGATCAGCGCGCTCGTCCTCAGGCGCGCGCGGCAGATCGCCGAGGTCGCCCTGGGCGAGCCGGTCGAGCGCGCCGTCATCACCGTGCCGGCGAACTTCAACGAGCTTCAGCGCGCCGCAACGAAAGTCGCAGGGCGCATCGCCGGCCTCGAGGTGTTGCGGATCTTGAACGAGCCCACCGCGGCCGCCCTCGCCTACGGCCTGGGTAAATCCGAAAAAGAGCGCGTTGCCATTTACGACTTCGGCGGCGGCACGTTCGACTGCACGCTGCTCGATCTAAGCGGCAACGTCTTCGAGGTGTTGGCCACGGCGGGCGATTCGTTCTTGGGCGGCGACGACATTGACAACGCGATCGCCGAGCGCATGGCCGAAGCGTTTCTCATCAAGCACCGGTACGATCCGCGCGCCGACACGCAGGCGTTCGAGCGCCTTCGCGTCGCCGCCGAGCAGGTGAAGGTCGATCTCTCCACGGGGCTGCAGGCGACGGCGCGGTTGCGCGAGGTCGCTTTCGGGCTCGGCGGCGCGCACCTCGACTTGAACTTCGGCCTCTCACGCCACGAGCTCGAGACGATCATCGAGCCGCTGGTCGCGCGCTCGCTGCACGTAACGGAAGACGCGCTCTCCCTCGCGGGGCTTCAGGCGAGCTCTTTCGGCAAAGTAATTCTCGTGGGCGGCTCGACGCGCATTCCCCTCGTGGCGAACCGCGTCGAAGGGCTCTTTAGCCAGAAGCCGATGGACCACCTGAATCCCGACGAGGTCGTCGCTATCGGCGCGGCGATTCAAGCGGCGGCCTTAACCGACGCCGCCCGTCGACGCTCGATTCCGTCGGCGCCGACGCCCGCGGGCATTCCGAGCAACCGCCGCGTGTCGACAGTCCCCGGCGTGATGCGCGAACGCATGCCGTCGATCCCGGCCGACGACGCGCTCACCGATGTCGGCGACCGCACGTACTCGCGCTCGGCGAGCTCCCGTCCGCCAACCCTCGACGTTCGCCCGGTACCGACGACGACGGCGCGCATGCCGAGCGTCCCGTCGATCACCGCGCGCTCGCTCGTTGCGCCGCCGGCGTCGGCGTACGACGAGCCGCCGTTTCCGCCCACCCAGCCGGTTCGGCAGACGCCGCCCGCGCCGCGACCCAAGCTTCCGACGCTCGAACCGCTGGATGCCGAGTCGTCGTCGATCCCCACGGCGACGGATATCAATGCGTTCAAGCGCGCCGCCGAGTCGACCGAGGTCGAGGAGACGCCCGACCCTACGCACGTCTGGACGAGCCCGCTCGCGTCCACGTCGGTCGTGCCCCTCGCGCAGCCGCTCTTTTCACCGCCGGCGACCCCGCCGGTCTTCACGACGCGCGTGACGCCGGTGCCGCCGCCGCGGCAGTCGACGTCGCCACTCGCCACCACCGGGAACATCGAGCTTCAGCGGATTGCGCCCCTCGCGCCGCCGATGATCGGGCGGTCGACGATCACTTCGTCGACGCCTCCCCCGCTGCCTCAGGGTCAGCCCGGCGCTTCGGGAGCGCGCGAATCGAGCACGCCGCCCCCTGCCTTTCAGCGGCCGTCAGCGCGTGCGTTTTCGTCGTCGCCGTCGCCGTCGCAATCGCCGCCGCCGCCCGCGCCCGTGCTCATCGACGTGACGCCCCGCGCGTTGGTCGTCGAAACCGTCGCCGGCTTTTGCGACACGGTCATCCCGCGCAATGCTCGCATTCCGTGCGACTGCACGCGCGTCTTCGCAACGGTCTCCGACATGCAAAGCCTCGTGCGCGTTCGCGTCGCGCAAGGCGAAGACGAAATCTTCGCGCGCAACACGTTCTTGGGCGAGCTCGAGCTGAGCGGCATTCGCGCGGCGCCCCGTGGCGAGGTAACGATCTCGGTGACCTTCGAGCTCGACGCCAACGGCACGCTTCGCGTGCAGGCCGCCGACGTCGCGACGGGGCGCGAAACGCGCGCCGTCCTGCAGCTCGTGGGGATCGCCGAAGAGGCCGCGATCGCCGAGATGACGCGGCGGCACGCGACGATGCCGGTCGCACTCCGCGACGGCGACGGCGGCATACGTCCGGTAAACGGGTGATCGCGCCGGTCACGTGCTAGGCCGCGGGTGCGTGCATCACGAGCTCCTCGCGTGGCTAGACGTTCTCGATAGCGTCACCTACTACCAGATTCTCGGGGTGGATTTTTCCGCCGAGCACGATGAGATCAAGGCGGCGTTCCACGTCTTCGCCGAAGCGTTTCACCCCGATCTCCATGCGATGTCGGCGGGGCACGAGCAGCGCGCCGCCCACGAGATTTTCAAGCGCGGCGTCGAGGCGTACCGCGTGCTGCTCGATCCTCCGTCGCGCGCGGCCTACGACGAAGCGCTGGGCGAAGGCGACGTGCGGCCGAAAGCGCTCTCGTCGATGCGCCCGCCTCCGCCCCCCGCGCGCGACGACACGTTTCGCGAAGAGCTCGTGTCGATCAGCGCGCGCCCGTTCGCCCGGCGTGCGCAGGAGCTCGCGCAGGGCCACGAGTACGGCCAGGCCAAGCTCTATCTAAACCTCGCGCTGTTCCACGATCCGAAGAGCGCGACACTTCTCGCGTTCAAGTCGCACCTCGAGAAAATGGCGTCGGCAAAGGGGTAAGCGCGCGTCGCCACGGCGCGCCGGCGCCTACTTCACGACGGCGACCCAACCCGTGCCGCCACCGTCGTAGGGGACGTCGGCGGGCGTCGGGCGCGTCACGGCATACGTGAGGAGCACGCCCCCCGCGACGACGGACGCCGCGCCGGCCCAGAACCACCAGCGCGTCGTGAGCGCGCGCGACGTCGGCACGAGGATCGCGTTGGTCGTCGCGGTCTGCCCGGGCTCGACGACGACCGTCGTCGTGTACGGGTTGTGCCCCTTCGCATCCACCGCCAGCGAATAGCGACCGGCCGGGCGCGTGAGATCGATCGGCGTGAGGCCGACATCGCGGCCGTCGAGGACGACGCGCGCCCGCGGCACGGAGCTGTCGACCACGAGGTGCCCTTGGAGCTTCTCGAGCTCGAGGCCGAGCGTGGCGTGCATTCCCGGCGTGAACGAGCGGTTCACCAGAACGTCGCTGTGCCCGGAGCGCGACGCGAGAATGAGATGCGCGCCCGGATCGAGAATCAGCTCGAAGGACGTCACGCTCACCGAGGTGCCGGCACCCGGCGGGGCCAGGCCAGCGACGCGCCGGCCCGTCGTGCTCGCGCTCTCGCCCGCAGCAACGTCACCGCCTTCGAGGGTGAGCGGACGGCCGTCGACCGCGATGCGAACCCCCGCAGGCTTCACAGTCACGTCGAGATGCACGAGGAGCGCGTCGATCTCGGCGACATAGTTACGTGCATCTTGCATAAATCCTTCGGACACCGTTCGGGCGCTCTTCGCATCGAGCTTCGCGGTCTCCTCGAGGAACGCGTTGAACATCGCGCGAGCCCTCGTGTAGCGGCCGAGGGCGCGCTCGCAGATCGCGATGTTCATCGTGACGATGGGGTGCGGGTGGAGGCGCGCGACCTCCTCGAAGGTCGAGAGCGCATCGGCCCACTGCATCCGCTTCGAGAGCCCCGTCGCGTGGGCGAAAAGCTCGCGCGCGTGGGCCGTCGTCGCATTCTCGGGCGACACCGTGCTCGCGACGGGGTCTTCCGCGTGGGCGTCGCGCGGAGCGCCAACGAGGGCCGCGCCAAAGGTCGCGAGCGTGGTCGCCAGGGCCGCGACCTCGCGCACGCGCTTCGTCCAACGTCGCCCCGTCGCCCGCTGCCGTGACCGCTGCACGTTCATCGCGCGTCCCCTTTTCGCATGCATCGGAACCCCACCGAGCCGTACTGCGCGAGGAGGGGATTCTGCTCGACCCCGCCCGTTCGCAGCACGACGTTCATCAGCCAGCTCGCGAGCGACCACGAGCCGCCACGAAACATGTGCGTCGTAACCGGTTTGCCGCTCGTCGGGTCGACAGACGATTCGCATGCGGGGTCGATCCGCGGCGCCGCCCTCCAGCAGTCGGCCTTGTAGGAAACCTGGAGATCGCGCACCCACTCCGCGATGTTCCCCGCGAGCCCCACGACCCCTTTGCCGTAGGGGCCGGGCGTCTCGTCGCGCGTGCACGCATCGCCCACGCAGTCTGCGGGGCGCGGCCCAGCGCCGAAAGGCGCGCCCACGGGGAGCGGCCCGCAGGTGGTTTCGTGGCCACACTCGCTCGTCTGCGCCGTCCATCGCCCGAACGACGAGACGCCGCAGGTGGGGCTCGTCCCAAGCCACGGGTACGGGCTCTTCTCATTTTTGAAAGCGCGCGTCGCGGCGTACTCCCACTGGGCTTCGCTCGGGAGATCGCCCCCCGCCCACGTGCAGTAGGCCTGCGCCGTCTCGAAGGTGACGCAGTTGAGCGGCAGCTCGTCGAGCGCCGGATCGCCCAGAGCATCGACACCACGCCACGTGCAGTAGTGGAAAGCGAACGCCTCGCCGCACGTGAGCGGCGACCCGCCGGCATGGGGCTCGACGGGGGGGACGAAGGGGAAAACGGGGGCGCGCATCGCGGCCCGAAACCGCGCGACGGAGACCTCGAAGCGATCGAGAAAAAAGGGCGAAATCTG
>JANXMC010000033.1 GCA_025354825.1 Myxococcales bacterium | reverse complement strand
GGAACGACTCTCATGAGCAAAAAAGCAGGCATTTTCGGTCGTAAGCTCGGTTGCACGCAGATCTTCCTCGACGACGGCACGGTCGAGCGCGTGACGGTCATCGGAGCCGGCCCGGTCACGGTCCTCGCGAAGAAGTCGCAGGAGAAAGACGGCTACACGGCTCTCGTCCTCGGCCTCGAGGAGAAGAAAGAGAAGCACACGCCGAAGCCGCAGCTTGGTCTGTACAAGAAGCTCGGAACCACGCCGAAGAAGGTCCTCCGCGAGCTCCGTTGCGAGCCGGACTTCGCCGCGAAGTACGAGCCCGGTCAGGTCATGAAGCTCGACGAGATCTTCACGGTCGGCCAGAAGGTCGATGCCCAGGGCACGACGCGCGGCCGCGGCTTCACGGGCGTTATGCGCCGTTGGAGCTTCGCCGGTAACGTGCAGACGCACGGTACGCACGAGTACCGCCGCCACGGCGGATCGATCGGTACCAACATGACGCCGGGTCGCACGCTCCCCAACATCAAGATGGGTGGGCACTACGGCGACGAGACCGTCTCGATGCTGAACCTCGTCGTCGTTCGCGTCGACGCAGAGAACCACCAGGTCATGGTTCGCGGCGGCGTCCCCGGCGCGAAGAACGGCCTCATCCTCGTCCGTCACGCGGTGAAAGCCCCGCGCGCCAAGGGCGGCGAGCTTCGCAAGAAGGTCTAACCCCCTCGGGCTTCTCGAAAGCCCTCGCGACGAACGCGGCTGCGCATCTAGCGCCGCCGCGTTTTTCGTTTTTGTCGCCGCTATTCGTCGTCGCTCAGCCAGCGGCGAATACGGCTCGCGGGGTCGGGCGGGACGCGGCGCCATCGGAGCGCGTCGTAGCTGTCCCGCGATTCGAGCTTTACGCGAAGGCTGGCGGGAAGCGCCGCCGGGATCTCCTGGGTCTCTCTCTCCCATTCGACGTCGACGTCGATGCTGATCGTCGGCATTGGCGCGCGCATGGGAGGAGGGATCGGCGAACGCCGGTCGAGCGCGCTCGCGAAGCGCGGCTCCTGACTCTCGGGGCGTTCGATCACCATGGTGCGGCCTGTCCTCTTCGGCCTACACCCAGCAATCGTCGCACCACGCTGCGGACCCGCGCATTGTCCCGCCCTTTTTCCCCGCGACCAGACATCCTGGATCCTAAGGGATCCCTTCGGTGGACCCTCGCGGCGCCACCACCGCGTGCGACGCTCGCCATCGAGCCGGGTTCATGAAACGCGGAAGGGGCCGGCGACGATTTGATCGCGCGACCCCTCGCGTACGAAGAGCGAGCGAGTAAGCAGACGGGCATGGCATCCGGAAAAAACCCCTACAAAGGGCAAGACTCGCGCACGGCCGATGCGAAAAAGGCGGGCTACCCCGCACGCAGCGTCTTCAAGCTCGAAGAGATCGACCACCGCGCAAAGCTTTTGAAGCCCGGCATGAGCGTTCTGGATCTCGGCGCCGCTCCCGGCAGCTGGAGCCTCTATGCCGCCAACAAGGTCGGACCGAAGGGGCATCTCTTGGCCATGGACCTTCAAGAGCTCCGCACCGGCCTTCCGCCCCAGGCGACGTTCTTCGTCGGCGACGCGCTCAGCCTCACGAACGAGCAGCTCGCGACCTTCGCCCCCTACGATGTCGTCTTGAGCGACATGGCGCCCAACACAACCGGCAATCGGAACGCCGACCAAGCGCGAAGCTTCGAGCTTTTCATGCGAGCGCTCACGGTAGCGAGTACTCTTTCGAAGCCCGGCGGGGCGTTCGTGGGTAAGATTTTCATGGGCGAAGACTTCCCCTTGGCGCGCGCAGAGGTGCGAAAGCACTTCACGAGCGAGCGGCTGATTCGCCCGGAGGGGACGCGGAGCGTGAGCTACGAAATCTTCGTCATCGGCCAGGGACGTCGCAGCTAGGCCGCACCTATCATGACCGTCGTCCCCGGTACGTTTCCCAGGCAAGAGATTCTCGGCGGCAGATTCGCGGTTGAGCGCGAGGTCGGCCGCGGAGGCGTGGGGATTGTGTACCGGGCCTTCGACAAGCTCACCGAACAGGCCGTCGCTCTCAAAGTCATCGCGATCCCCGGCATCGACGCCGGCGAAGAGGCGCGGTTTCGTCGCGAGGGGCGCGTGCTCGCGGGGCTCAACCACCCGGGGATCGTGCGTCTCGTGGCGTTCGGGCAGCTCGACGAAGGGGCGCCCTACGTCGCGATGGAATGGCTCGAAGGCGAAGATGTGGCGCAGCGTCAGAGGCGTACGCCGCTCACTCTCGCCGAGAGCCTGCGCGTCGGCGCGCTCGTCGCCGATGCCCTCGCGTTCGCGCACCAGGCGGGGATCGTCCATCGCGACGTGAAGCCGTCGAACGTATTTCTCGTGGGGAGCGGGCCGAGCACGCCCGGCGCGGAGTTCGTCGCCAAGCTCGTCGATTTCGGCGTGGCGAGCGCCGACGACGCGAAGCTCACACGCACCGGCGCCATCGTCGGAACGCCCGCGTACATGGCGCCCGAGCAGGCCCGTGGCGACGGCGAGGTGGATTCGCGCGCCGATATGTACGCCCTGGGCGCGACGCTTTTCGAGATGATCGCCGGCCGACCGCCGCACATGGGGCCGACGCCGATTGCGATTCTGGCTCGTCTCGTCACAACGCCCGCGCCGCGTCTTTCGGACGTGTTCTCGAACGCGCCCCCTGCCCTCGACGAGCTGATGGCGCAGCTCCTTGCGACGAGCCCCGCCGACAGACCTGCGAGCGCCGGCTACGTCGCGCGCGAGCTCCGGCGCATCGCCGAAGAGACCGCGAAGACCGACGCCCTCACGCGCAACGGCTACACCGACGACGGCGGGCCGACGAGCGTCGGGAGCGCCGGGGTCACCACCACACGCAACTCCGGCGGCTCGCGCTTGGTGACGTCGATCCTCGCCACGCACGTCCCCAAGGGCGCGCCGCGGCAGCGTCTTTTGACCCATTTGCGCGCACGCGGTGCCGACGCGACCGAGCTCGGGGGCGACGCGATCGTCGCGCACCTCGGCGTCCGCCGCGCCCTCGGCGACGAAGCCGCCCGCGCCCTCGACTTGAGCATTCGTCTGGCCCGCATGAACGCCGCCGTCGGCGTCGCAACCGGGCGCACGCGCATCGACCGCACGCGCCCCACGGGCGAGGTCGTCGACCGCGCCGCCGCGCTCGCGCGGGACGCCCAGCGCGGACAGGTGCTCGCCGACACGACGACCAGCGAGCTTGCCCGCGGCCGCTACGAGTTCCAGCAGCGCAACGACGGCGCCGCCGTCGTCGGCAGCGCGGTGAAGAACAAAAAGGACTTCGTCGGCGGCGCGCCGTTCGTCGGTCGCGAAGCCGAGCTTGCGCAGATCACGAGCGCCTTCGAGCGCTGCATCGAAGACCGCACGCCCGTCATCGTCACGGTCACAGGCGCGCCGGGTATCGGAAAAACAAGGCTCCGACGCGAGGTCATCTCCCGCATCGGCTCACACCCGAGCGCGCCCCGAGTCGTCCTCGCCCGCTGTGAGACCTTCGCGAAGAGCCACGCCCTCGGCCTCGTGGCCGACCTCGCGCGCGGCCTCTCCGGCGTCGGCAAAGGAGCAACCCTCGACGACGCCCTCGACGCGACCGACCTGCTTATCGCCACGAGCGAAGCCGTGGTCGCCGACAGCGCACGCGACCTCATCGCGCGCCTCATCGCGAGCGAAACGCTCCCCGAGCTCGACGACGCGCGCGGCGCTCGCGACGCCCTATGGATTTCCCTCACCGAGATCGCTGTGAGCATCGCGAAGAGCTCGCCGTTGGTCATTGGCGTCGAAGACGCGCAGTGGGCCGATCAAGAGAGCCTCTCGTGGCTCGATCACCTGCTCGCCCGCGCCGCCGCACGGCCGTTGTGGGTCCTCGCCACGACGCGCCCGTCGTTCTTCCGCGACGACCCCGAACGCTTCAGCGGCCGCGATCACGTGCGGATGGAGCTTCGGCCCCTCGCGAAAAAAACCGTGCGCGCCATCGCGAAGGCGATGCTCGGCGACCGCGCGGCGTCGGCGACCGGCGAAGACCTCGCGGAATCCATTGCGCAGCAGGCGGGCGGCTCGCCGCTCTTCGCCGAAGAGCTCGCACGCCTCGCGGCCCAGGGTCGTGACGCCACCACGGCGGCAACGATCGAAGCCGCGATGCAGGTGCACCTCGACGCCCTCGACGATCCGTCGCGCGAGGCCGCGGCGAAGCTATCGGTCTTCGGTTTGTCGGGGTGGGACTCGGGCTTGGGCGCGCTGGGCGTTCAAGACGCGGGGGACGTTCTGCGTGGCCTCGGAGGGTCCGAAGTGCTCGTCGAGCAGGCGTCGTCGCGCTTCAAAGACACGCGCGAATGGGCCTTCAAGCACGCCCTCATGCGCGAGGTGGCCTACGCGTCGATGGGCGAAGACCCGCTCAAAGAGATGCACGCGAAGGCCGGTCGCTGGCTCGCGAAAATGTCGGAGGACGACGCCATCGTCGCGCGGCACTTGGAGCTCGGGGGCGAGAGCTTGGCCGCCGCGGGGTATCTCGAAAAGGCGTCGCGCCGCGCCCTCGCCGCGAACGCCCTCGCCGAAGCCGTGTCGATGTCCGAAAAGGCCCTGGCCTTCGCGGAGGACAAGCCCACGGCGTTTGCCCGAGCACAAATTTTGGACGAAGCGTGGAACCGCCTCGACGCCCGCGCGGGTGAGCGCGAGACGGCGATTCTCGCGATGGAAGAGTCGATTTACGACGGGCCGAGCGACATCCGCGCGCGAGGAGCTCGCGTTCGGTACGAAGACGCGTGCGGCGGTGACCCCGACACGAGCTCACGCCTCGACCAGGTTCGCAAAGACGCCCAAGCCGCGGGGCTCATCGACGAAGAGGCACGCTGCGCCGCTGCCCTCGCCGCACGCCACGCGTTCGCCGGCGATCTCGACGCGGCCGCCGAAGTCGCCGATCACCTTCTGTCTCTCGCGCAGCGCCACGCCGTTGCAGGCGCCGCCGTCGATGCATGGCAGACGCTCGCCGTCGTTCGCCAAGCGCGTGGGCAAGTCGGTGCGGCCCTCGATGCACGCCGCTCCGCCGCGCGTGCCGCCAGCGAAGCCGGCCTCAAAACGCGCGAGGCCACGCTCACCATCAACGTCGGTTTCGCCCTCACCACGTTGGGAGCTCGGGCAGAAGCGCGCGCCGCCATCGAAGCCGGCATCGCCCTCGCGCAGGCCATCGGATCGCCGGGGACCGAGCGCCACGGCAAGATGATCCTCTTGTGTTGGACGGCGACCTTCGGCACCGATCCGCCTCTCGACGCGCTCCTCGCCGAACCTCGCGCCATCGCCGACGCCGCCATCACCGGCAGTTGGGTGCCCCACGATCGCGCAACCCTCGGCGTGCTCTACTACCGCGGTTGCGAGCTTCTTCGTACCGAGGGCTCGGTCGCCGCAACGCAGGCGCGCACGCTGCTCAAGACGGCCGCGCAAGGGTACCGCGCGACGAAGATGCTCGACGTCGTCCCCGTGGCCCTCGGCATGTGGGCCGAAGCCGAACGGCGATCGGGGCAGCCCGAACGTGCACGCGAGCTCGCGAGCGAGGCCGCGGCTCTCCTCGACGAAGGCTCGCCGAGTCTCTTGAACGAGGCGCCGGTCTTCCTCGCGCTCCACGACGCGTGTGTCGATCTCGGCAAGCTGAGCGAAGCGCGCGCCGCCATCGGTCGCGGCACGCCGCGCCTCGTGACACGGCTCCAAGGGCTCGCGGCCACGCCCTACGCGCGGGGCTTTCTCACGCTTTTGAGCGCCAACGCGGGGCTCATTTCGGCGGCGGAGGCGTACGGGCTCGTCCCCGCCGAGATCAACGACGTGCTGCTCAGCACCGCGCGCTGACGGCCACCACGCGCTCGAGCACGGCGTAGAGCGACGCCGCGCTTTCGCGCCACGAACGCGGACCGCATGCGGCGATCACGTGAGGGTCCCACGGCTGCGTGAGCGCACGCTCGAGGGCGCTCGCGAGCGCTGCGGCGTCGTGGGGCGCGTCGAGGATTCCGCACCGAGCGTCGCCGACGTCGGGGATGCCGCCCACGC
>JANXMC010000024.1 GCA_025354825.1 Myxococcales bacterium | reverse complement strand
GCGTGGGCGGCTTCATCGACGCTCCCAATGGCTACTTCAAAATTGCCGTCGACATCATTCGAAAATACGGCGGACTCTTCATTTGCGACGAAGTGCAGACCGGCTTTGGTCGCACCGGCGACAAGATGTGGGGGATCGAGCACCACGGCGTCGACCCCGATATCATGACGATGGCGAAGGGAATCGCGAACGGTCTTCCGCTCGGCGCGACCCTCGCCACGGCCGAGATCGCCGATGCGTGGCGCGGAGGCAACATCTCGACGTTTGGCGGCAATCCGCTCTCCACGGCAGCCGCCAACGAGACGCTCGACATCATTCTCGAGGAGAACCTTCCCGCCCACGCGGCCGCCATGGGGCGCGTCTTGCGCGACGGTCTCGACGCCCTCAAAGCAAAATTCCCGAAAACGATTGGCGACGTACGCGGTCGCGGATTGATGCAGGGGATGGAGCTCGTTCGGGACGAGACACGAAAAGATCGAACGCCCGCCCCCGACGTCGCCCTCCGCCTGTTCGAAGAGACGAAGGAGCGCGGCCTTCTGATCGGTAAAGGTGGCCTCTACGCAAATACGATTCGCATCGCGCCCGCGCTCAACGTCGCCAGGGCTGATATCGAAGAAGGCGTCGCTCTCCTCGACGCGTCGTTCGCGGCGCTCGGCGTGGAGTGACACGCGCGCGAGCCCACGAATCCAACGCTGGGACGACTTTTCGAAAGGCGCTAGCGTCTGACCCCACCATGAAACGGAAGCACGAATCGCCACTGGTCTTTCTTGGAGCTGTCTCGGTCGTCGCTTTCGTCGCGATGTTGAGCCCGCTCGCCGGCTGCAAGAAGGACGAGCCCACCCGGTGGGATCAGGCTTCTTCTGCCGCGAAGGCGCCCACGCCGCCGCCCGACGCACCGGCCGTGCCCAAGACGGAAGGTGGCGCGCTCAACAAGTTCTTCCCCGCCGACGGAACGGACGGCACGAAGCGCGTCTTCACGCAGGAGAAAACGGGGTTCGCCGAGGCGCGCCTCTCGAGAGAGGGGAAAGACGTCGCGACGCTTTCGATCTCCGACGCCGTGAACGACGACGCCGTGAAAGCCAAATTCACCGGCGTCGCCGACTCGTTCAAAGGGAACCCGATCGTCACGGTGGGAAAGAACCAGACGGCGGTGCTCGTGAAAAACAAGTACCAGGTGAAAGTCTCGTCGCAATCCCTCGACGCCGACGCGCGCAAAGCGTGGCTCGACAAGTTCGATTTGAGCGGCCTCTCGGCGCTCTGAGCTCCCTTCGAAACGTTCGAACGACGCCGAGGTCACCATGAGCGAAATCCTGATTCAGAACGTTCTCCAAGAGCTCCCCGAGTCGAGCCTCACGACGCGCCTTCTCTCGGCGCTGGATTACATCGTTCCGGGCGAGTGGGAAAACATCACGAGCTTCGAGGCGATGATCAAGAGTGTCACCGGCGAGGACGATCAGGCGATTGTTCAGCAGGTTGGCGAACGCGCCATTGCGCTCTATGCCGACGCGTCGAACGGCTACCAGCGCGCGGTGCAGATTTTTCGACTGATCGACGATACGGGCGGCCTCGCGGGCGCCGTTTCGCTGGCGAACAAGGTCGGAAGCTCGTTCGAGCTCATGAGCTTTCTCGATCGCGTCACCCCCAAAGCCGATACGACGCAGGCGATCGATGCCGGCGTGAAGCTCGTCGGCGAGCTCGCGGCGTTTTGCTACTGCAACGGTCTCCCCGGAGACAGCGTCGGCGACTTCGCGGAGTCGCTTTTGACGTATGGCAAAGAAGACGCCATTCGCCTCGCGGCGTACCTCGCCTGCGATTGCCTCCTTCCGCTCGGTCCCGACTTTCTCGCGAAGCTCACCGAGCAGCTCTCCGCACGGACGACGGACGCCTTCCGCGAGCACAGTCGGTTTTCGAAGATTGCGTCGTACTTGCCTGGTGGCGATATCGAAGAGAAGCGCTCGCTCATTCTTCGTAATGTGGAGAGCGCGGGAAGCTCGCTCCAGCAGTTCGTCGACGGCAAAGGGATGACGCGCGAGTCGGTGCTTCAGCGCATTCAGCAAGGGCTCGAAATCGCCGACGACAAGCTCGATTACGTGGCCGCGGGGCTCGACATCACGACGAGCTACTTCGAGCACACCGGCATTCAGACCGTCTGCCGTCGCCTCGTCTCGCGCGCCTACGGAGAGATCTGAAGAGTGCCGTCCGCGTCTCCTCGATGCGCTCTCCGTGCGTCCGCGCTCCGCGTGAGCCTGCTCGCCCTGGCGCTGCTCGGAGGCGCGGTTCTCGCGCTCGGCTGCCGAAAGGAGAAGCGCACCGAACCGCCCGTTCCGGCGAGCGCCGCGCCTGGCGAGGCGACGCGAGAGCTGCCTCTCGTGCTCGCGAAGCGCGCCCCGCAGGTGGGAGCGCGAACCGCGGACGCGTCGTTGATGCGCATCAAGCTCGTGCTCACCATTCAAGCGCCCGGAATGGGGAAGCCCGAGACGAGCGAGGTGCTCAGCACCGAGTCCGAGCGCCGCATCGAGGAGACGCTCGCGGTGGAAGGGGATGCGCGCACGCGCGTGAAGGTGAGCTACATCGAAAAGGTGACCACGCTCGGAGAGCCGCGCACGAGCGATCGCGATGGCGGCGTCGCGCCGCCGAAAAGCCCCATCGTGGGGAAGACGTACGTCGTCGAATCCGTGGGTGGAAAGCTCGCGGTCACGGGCGCGAGCGGTACGGCGGCGCCGCCGGTCGAAGCGCGCGAAGTCGAAACCGAATATGCGTCCTTAGGCCACGCCGATGCGATTTTCGCGGCGATGCCGGGCACCGCGCCGCGCCGAGGCGAGCCCGTCGCGGCGCTCTCGAAAGCGTTCGAAGAGGAGATGGCGCGCAACGCCCACGGCATGACGGTGGGGAACGGCCTCGTGCGCTACCGCGAGGCGAGCGCCGATGCGGCGCTGTTCGACGTGAGCTTCACGCTGTGGCGCGACGAAGGGCCCGTGCGCTTCGCGACGAACCTCGAAGGCGTCATGACCGTGAGCACGGCGACGTCGACCCTCCGCGCAATGGTGCTCAAAGGTCCCGTGACCGCCGCCGCGAAGCCGGGCGCCAGCGCGGGCGCCATGACGGTGACCGGCGCAGGCGTCGTCGAAGTTTCCGTGACGTCTGCGCCGCTCTAATACGAAATACGGGTTACGGGACGCTCACCAACTTTACGTCGATATTGCCACGCGTGGCGTTCGAATAGGGGCACACGCCGTGGGCCGCGTGCATTAACGTGAGCGTCTCCTCCGACGAGATGCCCGCGATGTTGCCGTGAAGCTCGACGGACAGAACGTATTTATGATCGTCCGTCGTATTGAGCGTGACGTGCGCCGTGATGACGACGTCTGCCGTCGACTTCTTCTGAAGACGCATGACGAGGCGTAGCGCGCTCTCGAAACACGCGGCGTAGCCGGCCGCGAAGAGTTGCTCGGGATTCGTGGCGTGCCCCCCGGGGCCGCCCATCTCTTTGGGTGTCTTGAGATCGACCTCCAACGCGCCATCGGACGATTTAACGTGGCCGTCGCGGCCACCGTGGGCAGTTGCTACGGCGGTATAAAGAGGCTTCATCGTCGTTCTCCGTCCGCAAAAGGGCTGAGGTGATTGGCGCGGTCGAGCGCGCTGGCCGCAGGATACACCTGACGGATAGAGGCGGAGGTGCGAGCGTTCGTGCGCGCTCGACTCCGTGCGGATGCGCCGAGAAGCCGCCTCGACAGACCGAGCTGGCGCGCGATACCTTGAGAGCAATGGCGTTTTATCTCCCGAAGATGGGCGTCACGATCGCGGGGGCCATGGCTCTCGTGGGCATCGGCTGCAGCTCGCCCGCGGACACGCCCGTCGACGCATCGACTCCGTCGGCAGATGCGAGCCTGGCCGACGGGAGCGGCTCGACGCCGTCGCCCGACGCGAGCGAGCCGGACGGCACTGTGAGCGGTGCCGATGCAGGCGGAGACGCGCGGGTCGACGCGGGCGGCCAGGACGATTCGGGCGACGGCGGCGGCGCAGCGGACGGCAGTCCTGACGACGCCAGCGACGCGACCGATGCAGACGTACCCGACACGGCGGTCGCGACGTGCGACCCCACGCAATGCGCGAGCGGCAGCTGCGACGCCGACAGCGGCGCGTGCACGCCACCGTGCTCCGCCACGAATCTCTGCGGCGCTGGCCTCGCGTGCTGCTCCGGCCGTTGCCTCGACGTCACGCGCGATCCGCGCAACTGCGGCGCATGCGGAAACGCGTGCTCCGCGTCGCAGCTGTGCACGGGCACCGCCTGTGCGTCGGCGACGCTCGACAACCTTTGCGTCAATGCAAAAGCGCTCCTCGTTCTCGACGGCATTCCGGACGACGACGCGGCCGCCGCCGTTCTCGCGACGGGGCTCGCGGCGTGTCCGCTTCCGTTCGCGCTCGCGACCGCGCTTCCCGACGCGCTCGACCCCTCGACCCAGCGACCGATCGCGGGCGTGGGCACCACGTGCGTCGCCGCGGGCGGCCCCTTCGGCCAGCCGATGATTGCCTATCTCGATCAAGGGGATATGCCCGTCGTGCCGTGGGGCGACGCCACGACCTACGCGTTCATCGATCGCGCTGGCGCAGACATCGTTCGCATGCCGGCGGCGAGCGTCACGACGGGGCACGACTACTTCCTCGTCGCGATGACGACGGAGCCTCAAAGCGGCACCGCCATCGTGGCATCCTACGGATTCTTGGCCAACGGAACGCGGGCCGCCGCCTGGTACTTCGCAAACGTCCTCGTCCCTTCGCGTGCCACGCGGACGAAGCGTTGGTACGTCTACGAATGGACGGACATCGACGGGCTCGAGATGCCTGACGAAGGGGATACGTTCACCGAAGTGCAGTCGGGAATGTGACGGCGCCAAACGCGCGCCCTCACGCCGGCTTGGCGAGGCGTTTTACTTCGCGGTGTCGAAAGCACTCGAGGATGTGATCGTTCACCATGCCGACGGCCTGCATGTGCGCGTACATGATGGTCGTCCCCACGAAGGTGAACCCTCGTTTTTTCAAGTCTTTGCTCAACGCGTCCGACTCGGGCGTGCTCGCCGGCACCTGGCCCCGGCCGCTCCACGAATTGGTCTTCTGGCGGCCGTCGACGAAGCGCCACTGGT
>JANXMC010000184.1 GCA_025354825.1 Myxococcales bacterium | reverse complement strand
GCTCGCCCCATTGGGAGCTGCCGGGGAGAGCCACACCCGGATGCGCGCATGCAGCTCGCGCGAGCTGAATGGCTTGGTGACGTAGTCGTTCGCGCCTGCCTCGAAGGCGTTGATTTTATCCTCTTCGTCGTGGCTGCCGGTCATCACGAGAATCGGGATGGCCGAGCGCGCTCGAAGAAGACGGGTAAGCGCAATGCCGTTCATGTCCGGCAGGCCGAGGTCCGTGAGGACGAGCGCCGGCGACCGCGCGACGACCGCCGCGAGCGCCTCGGCGGCGCTCGCCACGCAGTGCGTCCGGAAGACGCCGCTCCGCAACGTGGCGGTCAGCACGCCTTGTATGGCGGCGTCGTCCTCGACGACGAGCATGCTCTCCGTGCCCATCGCTCCACCTCGACGTGTTGGCGTCCTAGTACTTGACCATGAGGGCGAACGTGAGCCGGTCTTCGCTCTTGATGAGATCCGGTGTCCAGCCGGAGACCGCCGAGCCCGGCGCCCCCTGATTTCCGCCGTCCGGCGTCACGCCACCCGGGCCGGTGAAGTACGGGACGTTCGCCGCGCGGTGATTAAACTCCGCGCGAAACGTGATGAACTCCTGGGGCATGTAGTCGGCGGCAACTTGCATATCCCACGCTTTGTAGGAATCACCTGGGGCGGCCGTGAAGTACGGCGTGCCCGATGCGGCCGTCGCACCATTTATAGGCGGGATGAGCACAAGGTAGCGACCGGGGTTGGTGATGGCGCCGCCGCCGATGGTCGCCCCGAAGTGGTTCTTCAAGAACCAGAACCGCGAATACGCCATGAATCCGAGGAAGTATTGCGATGAGCAAGACACGCCACCGCCCTCTTCGCAGCCGGCATCAAGCGTCAGCGACGCCGCGGCACGGCTCAAGACGCCGTCAGGCCGGTCGTAGTATTTCACCATGACGCTGTCGTCGGTGTGGAAACGCTTCCGGCCGGGCGTATTGAGGGTGTCGGTGCCGAAGTATTGGTTGCCTAAGAGCGCTACGGAGGCTGAAGGTCGGTATTGAATCTGGAGACCGCCGCCCGGGGCTTGGTTGAATTTGCCATAGGACTGCCAGCCGTTCACGAACCACGGCTCGATTTTGAGGTTTTCCGTGGGGAAAATTTGCACCCGCGCGCCGTTGAAAAACCAGGGCGTATTCGATGAAACGTAAGACGGCTGGTACGTCCAGTTATCGAAGTTGTAATAGCTCCAAAGACCGACGTACGACATGAAGATGCCCGCTTGCACGTTGATTCCGTGCATCACGTCGATGTGGTAGCCGCCGTAGGCTTCCGAGATATAGCGGTATGCGTCGTCGAGCTTCCATTGGCCGCGTGACGGGCTCGAATCGTTTCGCGGCGTGGTTTGCGAGTACATTCCGAACTGCGTCATCAGGCGCGCCTGGACGTTCTTGTAGAGAAAATCGCCGCCAAATCCGATTTGTGTCACCTGGAGCTCGTTATGGCGGAACACCTCGCTCGACCCAGAGATGGTGTTGTCCTTAGGGTGCGCAAAGCTGTAGTGGTACGCCGCATCAAGACGGACTTCACCGGTGAACGGGCCGGCCTTCAGGGGCCTGTCGCTCGATCCTCCGTTGCCGGGTATCCACGAAAAATCGGCGAAAGCGAAGGGCTCCGACGCCGGAGATTCCGCCGCGGCAGACGGCGCGGCTGCCGTGGGAAGGGCCGTCGCCGAGGACGGTGGGGCGGGCAGATCGGGCGGGGGTTCGGTTGCGGGCGCTGGCGAGGCGGGCGGGGCGGCGACCGGCTCGGCCTGAGCGAACGCGAGCGAGGTCATCGGCATGGAGGAGAAAACGGCGATCAGAGCGAGACGACGCGGAAAAGAACGAACGGCGGTCATGGGGATCTCCGGAAAATGCGAGCGAAAGTGGCCAAACGTGCCCGCGCGCAAAGACCCCATAAGAGTGGAGCGAACCGTATAAAGGTTCCGTAATATTTTGAATTGACGCGTGCATATCGCAATGCGTCTCATGTCGTGAAGAACATGTTAATGCCAAGTATAGTCATCTTTGCAGTTCCTTAATGTCGGGCGTATTAGCTTCTTGGGGCACGGCGAAAGGTCCAGGGCACGAGGAGAAGCGCCATGTATTGGAGAGGTTACGCGGCAGTGGCGTGCATCGTAGCGTCGATGATGATGCCGGGTTGCGCGACGCCTTGGGTGACGGCCGCGAACGACGCGAGGTCCGGCGACGCAGAGGCGCCCCTCCGAAGCGCCGCCGAAGCGTGTGCCGGCGTTCCGAACGCGGAGCGTGACGGCGGGCTCTTTGCCTACCCTGAGCGAATCGTGGCCGTGGACCGCATACGGCGCGCGGCGTCGTCCAAGTCACCGGCGCAGCTCGTCGGGGCTGGCGTCTCCCTGCGGGCGATGCCGGGCGTCACGGAACAGTGGCTTGGTCGGGTGATTGTGTGTCACGAGGCGTACGCCGCTGCGCTTCCGCTGGCGGCTCGGAGCCGCGCCTTCGTGGGTGCGCAGTTCGCGGTCGCCTCTGACCGGGTTGGCTTTCGCGTGGAGATTACCGCTCCTGATCGCGACCGAGCGCTCTCGGTCTTTGAACGCGCGCGCGCTCTCTCCGGCCTTTAATTGAGAAAGGGCAAACCCCGTGTCTGATCATTCGACCCACGTCATCCCCCTTCGTCGCGAACACGTCGACGTGGCGGAGCTGCTCGCCTCGAGCCTCTCCGCGCTCGTCGTACAAGCGCAGGAGCGGGGCATCGAGGTCCGCATCTCGGTGCTGGACGCCAGGTTGCCACCTGCGTTGCTCGACCCCGACAAGACGGCATGGGCGGTGGCCACGCTCGTCGGCAGCGCGTTGAGGTACGTGAACGCAGCTACGCCCGACAGCGGAGGAGGAAGCGTCCTCGTCCAGGTTGGCCAGGACGAAGGGAGGGGCGAGCTGTGGATCTCCGTGCACGACGACGGGCCGGGTATTCCCGATGACACGCTGGCCACGATGTTCCGTCGCGCGAACCGCGCATTCCACGCGACGGGCCTTGCGCTCTTGCTGGTGCGCGACGTCGTTTCCGCCCACGGCGGCCACCTCGACGTCCAGAGTCGGGTAGGGGCCGAGGAACACGGGACGTGCGTTACGCTTCGTTTGCCCTTCATCCCGCCGACGAAGGCGAGCGTGGACGAGGAGCCGACGATTCGCGTCTGCACGTCCGACTAGACCTCGGACGCAGCGACGGGTTTGATCCGGATGCCTCCCCGCTATGGCGCCGGTCGCAGCTTCACTACGCACGCGAACCGTCGCCAGCGGCGCGGCGACAGTGCTGCGTGGCGTGGCGATCGCGTCGGCGCCTTGCTGGGGCCGCTTAGCGCCGACGCCGTCGCGGTGTGGGCGGGCATACCGCCTCCGGTTGCAACGCCTCGACTGAAAGCTCTGTCGCCCTTGCACCGAGCGCGAGACGACGCTTCTGCGCGACCTCCAGGGCAGCGTTGAGGAGCTCGCGCGCGGTCCCGAAGACGGCATCGGAGCGCAGCGCCGCCCGGTAGGCGCGTTCGCGTAGCTCTTCGGCGGCTTCGAGAAATGCGAAGATCTGCGCATCGGTCGTTAACCCGCCGAGGAGTGCCCAGTCGTGGCCGACGGTCGGCCTCTCGTCCGTTTCGCCGCGGGCATGCCTGCCGTCCCGCCCGGAGGACAGGAGCTCGGCGAGCTCGTCGTGCGCCTCGCGGACGGCTCCGAGCAGCGCGATGTCCTCGCACCGTTGAACGCGCACGATCGCGAGCTTGTAGAGCTCGATGGCCTCGAGCTCGAGCCGCAGGAACTGTTTCAGAAAGGGAGGGAAGGCGTTCGTCGCGCCCATCGACACCGCGGTTTGCATGGCAACTCCTCACGACGAGTGTGTTGGAAGGGGAATAAAAATGATGACAAAATTGGATATACGTCGATGACGAGCTCGTTTTGTATTAGGATATTGACGCAATCTTTATAGGGAAGAAGCTAGCGTCGAGCATGGAGGTCCTGCTCGATGTACCGAACGTCGTCGCCGCCCGAACGTGAGCCCGCGCGCGACGCCGCGGAGGATCCGATTTGGGACGAACGCCCGGCGCTGGCAGGCCTCACGCTGCTTTGGTTCGCGAGCTTCATCCGAGCCATCGTGCCGTGCGCGCTGGGGCAAGAGCTCAACGCCGAAGCATCGCTGGCCATGGCTGTGGCGTGCTTTCTACCGTTCCCAATCGTGGATTCATTTCTGACTATTCGTCGTCAACGGCGCCGTCCCAACGATTGACGATGCGGTCGGCGCTCACGAACGCATCAATGCCGAGTTAGGTCGGGCTCCCCCGCGCGCGTTGCGGCGAACGCGTCGACAAGCTCCTGGCATAGGTGCGTTCTCCTCACCGCGCGTTCGCGCCGCGCCTTGCTGGCGCGGGCAGCGATAAGGACGACGATGCCGCCGACGACGAGGCACGAGCGCTGGAGCCATCGGAAAGGGTAGGGGTCGAGCGCCGTGCCGTTGCTCGCAAGCCGTGCGTTGAGCAACGCCCACGCGATGGAAATGGCCGCAAACGCGTAGATGGCCGTGGGGCTCGAGATGCGCGCCGCGAGCCGCTCCATGCGCGTCGGCGGCTCGTTCACGGCGAGGCGAACGCTGCGCCGTGCCGCGATGATGGCCCGAACGTCCGAGTGCCTGCATGTCATGCCCAAAACCGTAAGTACGGCGGGATCAAGACGGCGTGAAGAGACCCGTCATGGAGATAAAGAAGCTCTAAATGAGCACCGCTTCGAACGGGCGCTGCCGCACGCTATGGCGCCCAAGTCGGCAATCTTTCCGAAATCTTTACATCGAAGTTCCTATCCTCTCTGTGTGCGCCCTCACGTGGAGAGGCGACGAGGAGCGCGTTCCACATGGCGTCCCGAAACGCGCGCGATGCAGGCGCCAGGCTCGACGCACAGTCCTCGGCGCCCCCGTCAAACATGCGACCGCGCGCGTGGATCGCGCGCGCTGCGTCGGTTGTGGGACGGCTGCGGTTTCTCGCGTTCGTCGGCGCCGTCGAGCTCGGATGGGTCGCACTGAACGCTGGCTCTAATTCGCCCTTCGACGCGCGGCCGTTTCGCACCTTGCACTCCGCGAACCTGGGCTTGGCGGTGCTGCTCCTCGGGCTCGCGTTGGCCAACGGCCGTCGCCTGCACCGCGAGATTGAGCGCTCAAACGCGCGCCCTCCCTGGAACATGAAATGACGAACATCGCGAGCCCCTCGCCCACGGTTGTCTCCGCACCCGGGCACCATGCGTCGAAGTCGGCGCTCATCCTCGGCGCGCTCGGCGTCGTCTTCGGCGACATCGGAACGAGCCCGCTCTACACGCTGCGCGAGTGCCTTCGCCAGACGAGCCAAGGCCACGGCGTCGTCCGCGAGGACGTCTTCGGCTTGCTGTCGCTCATCTTCTGGTCACTCACGATGGTCGTCACCGTGAAGTACCTGACGTTTATCATGCGTGCCGACAGCCGCGGCGAAGGGGGCATCTTTGCTCTCCTTGCCATCGTGCCGGAGCGGCTGCGTCGCCCCACTGGCGGCAAGCGAATCTCGGTCGTGGCTCTGCTCGTCGTCATCGGCGCGTCGCTCCTCTATGGCGACGGCGCCATCACGCCCGCCATCTCCGTCCTCAGCGCGATGGAGGGGCTCACCGTGGTCAGCCCATCGTTCGAGCACGCCGTCGTGCCGCTAACGTGCGCCGTCCTCGTGGCGCTCTTTGCAGTTCAGAAGCGCGGCACGGGCGCGGTCGGCGCGCTCTTCGGCCCAATCATGGCCGTCTGGTTCATCACGATCGCGGCTCTCGGACTGCGGCAGATCGTGCGCCGGCCGGAGGTGCTTCTCGCGCTTTCGCCGCACCACGCGGTCACGTACTTTGCAGCGCACGGGATGCCGGGGTTTCTGATCCTCGGCTCCGTCGTGCTCGCGGTCACGGGGGGCGAGGCGCTCTACGCGGACATGGGGCACTTCGGCCGCGGCCCGACTCGTCGTGGGCTTTCAGACGTCCGAGCGGCTGGCGTCGGCGTACGGCATCGCTGTCACCGGCACGATGATGCTGACGTCGATCGTATACTACGTCGTCGTGCGCCACACGTGGCATTGGTCGCGTCTTCGCGCGCTTCCTCTCCTCGCCTTGTTCCTCGTCGTCGACGTGGCGTTCTTCGCGTCGAACAGTGTGAAGATCCTCGACGGGGGATGGGTGCCCGTGCTCATCGGCGTGGGGGTTGTCGCGGCGATGCTCATCTGGAGCAAGGGGCGCACCCTTGTCGTCGAGGAGTACGCGCGGCGCTTCGGTGCGGTGGAGGAAGCGCTCCCACGCCTGCACGAAAGCATCGTGGCGCGGGTGCCCGGTACGGCGGTCTTCATGGCGTCGTCCGTCGAGCACATGCCGCCCGTGCTCGTTCACCTCGTCGAGCGCCTTCACACGCTTCAGGACCAGGTGCTGCTCTTCACGGTATCCGTCGCGAATGAGCCGACGGTTGCGACCGGCAGTCGGTGCGAGGTGAGCGACTTGGGCGGCGGCTTCTACCGCGTCGTCGCGCGCTACGGCTTCATGGAGGATCCCGATGTGCCGGCCGTCGTGCACGCGGCGTGTGAGCGCGCGGGACTTCGCATCGACGACGCGACCGTGACGTACTTCCTCGGCCGCGAGCGCGTGCTCGGGCGAGATGCGGGCGTCATGGGGCGCTTCGCGGAGGGTCTCTTCGGCTATCTCTCGCGGAACGCAGTCGCCGCTGACCTCCACTTCCGAATACCGCCCCGCCAGGTCATCGAAATCGGCATTCAGCTTGACCTTTGATACGCACGGACCTTGAGTTAGATCGTCAAAGCGAGCTCGCTTCGCAAGCCGTCCGGCCACTGCGAAACGCAACTGCGAGCGCATTCTCGACACCCTGCGGCGTGACGACGGGGTAGAGCGAAGCGCGACGAGTTGACCGATCACCCGTTTCCATAAGCCCACGCCACGCCGAGTTTTCGGCGGCGAAATGCGTGTAGATTGCATAAATCATCTTATGCGATCTTCGCGTGTCAACGCGAAGTGGAAATGTCGGGTTCCCTGCAAAGCGAAAATGTCGGGGTTACATCCCGGCGGCGTGTGAATTCAGCTCTTTCTGAACCCCGCGCAGCGCGGAGCCGGCAACCTCCGGTTGGCGGCCTAGAGCTGCCTCGCACCGTCGACCCCCTCGCTCTCTGCATTGTCGTGTGTCGGTGCGAAACGGCCGTACGACGTATTTGCCAATTCACAGTCAGTCGCTCGCGGTCCATGGGCAAACGTCGACGAGCTTATACTCCGGCCGCAGGTTGCACGTGAACCCGTTGGGGCGGCCAAATTCTGCTGTCGGACGGCACTCCTGCGACTTCTCGTAAGAGCCCGGCGAGTCGAGCTCGATCGGCCGAGGGCACCCGTCTACTTCGTAAATGTCCCAATCATAATATCCATGTGAATCCCAAAAATGGGAGACCTTCACAAAGACGTAGTCGCCCATCGAACGCTTTTCGATGCACTTCGCGAACTCTTTTCCCCCATCGTCGACGAACACGAGCAGCGTGCACCGCGGGGCGCGCTCTTCGAACCACTCGTGGTCGCAGCCGTCGATTTGCACGAGCTCACCGAGGCACGGCCGACGGTAGCGCGGCGGGTGCGGTCGTGCGCGGCGTGCAGCTCGCGGCAGCCACATGCCGTCGGCGATCATCCACTTGCGAAGCGTCTCGACGGACACCAGAACGCCGTGGACCTCGGCGAGCTTCTCGCAGGCCAACGTCGGTCGGAAGTCACCGTAAAGCGCCCGTACGAGCCCCAGGGCGGCCGCCCGCAATGCGTCGGGCAACCGGTGCGTGCTCGGCTGACCGCGCTTCTTCGACGCCAGCCCGGCGGCGCCCGATGCCTTGTACGCGCGGTACATGCGCTCGACCTGCCGCACGCTCACGCCAAGGTGCACCGCGACGTGCGCCTGCGTGGCGCGTCGCTCGCGAATCCTCAACATCCACTCGGCGCAATCGAACTCTTGCTGGCTCATGGTCAGGAGCGCGGCGGAAGGCATGTCGGCTACGGTCGTCGCGACCCGACATTTTCACTTTGCGCAAACCCGACATTTTCACTTTGGTCCCACAACTCTCGCCGCCACCTCCATCCACATTTCCGGCAGCGGTCGCTGAAGCGTTCTCGTCTACCGGCGTGCCATCACCACGCACTGCCACAGCGGCGAAGCCAACGCAGAGTCGAAGAGTAAGCCACCAGAAGTAGAAAGCCGTCGTCGTCTCGAATTGCGCATCATCGAGAAGGCCGTGTGCCTCCTGATGTCGAAGATTGGAACCGAAGCGCTCGATCAGGAGACCTCGGAGGTCGAACACGACGTCCGCTCCGAGTGCCCGCCTCACCACCTCGAGCTTGAGTAGGTGATCGAGTTGGTGTGCGTCCTGCACGCCGTGATCGTCAAGGCCAAAGGCCTGACCCCCGCTCTGTTGGACGAGGAAGCGAAGCGAGCTCTCGATTTGCGGGAGCAATAGTGCGCTGGCGAGCATGAAGTCGCCTCGCAGTCCTGCGGCAAGTCCGCAGGAGAAACGATGCTCACGTCCCGGCGGCACGAAGGGGCTGCTCCAAGCGAGTGGAAGGAAATCGCGGTGACGGGCGCCATGCTCCTCGAGAATCAACTGACGTGCGGGGTCGAGTATCGACGCCGTGAGATGCTGCACGGTTTGCGCGTGCTCGAACATAGCGTCCTCGACGCCTTTTTCGTTCGCGGCGCCCAGCGTGGGACCCCGGTTCCCGGTCACGCGTCCGGTCTTCGGTTCAATCATCGTGCGAGCCAATAGGTGCGGAATGGGGCTCTGTGACGCGCTCTCGCGGACGCTCTCACGCAGCGATTCGACGGAGGGCGAGGCCCCT
This sequence comes from Myxococcales bacterium, assembly GCA_025354825.1. Classification (GTDB taxonomy): domain Bacteria; phylum Myxococcota_A; class Polyangia; order Polyangiales; family Polyangiaceae; genus JANXMC01. Next base: position 38 of record JANXMC010000184.1, on the reverse strand, counting down.
GCCGTCGCAAGGGCATAAACGGCCTCGAGAATTGAGGG
>JANXMC010000818.1 GCA_025354825.1 Myxococcales bacterium | reverse complement strand
CCGTGGCGAAGATCGCTACCTTTACCGCGCCGTCGACAAGAACGGCGACACGGTCGACTTCCTCTTCACCGCTCGGCGTGATCGCCATGCGGCCCTGCGTTTTCTCGAGAAGGCGACCAAGCAACACGCCACTCCTTCGCTGAGCGTCTTTTCCGACGCGGTCACAACGAAGGCTCGGGTCTGACTCACCCGGGCCTTCACCTTTCCGACGACTGCGTTCTACGTCGTCATCGCCATCGACCGCGACGACGAGCTCGATCGATCACGAGCGGGGATGTTCGTCAGATTTGAGCGGATGGAGACCGGCGGCGACAACACCTCTTCGCCGTCCTCGAGCACCATGTTCGCGTTTCCCTCGAACCGCGCCCGCGCCGTCGTGACGATCGGCCGCACCTCGAACACCGGCACGAGACGCCGCAGGACGCACAGCTCGAGGAGGCGGCCCTTTTGCCGGCAGGCGTCGCCTCTTTCCTCCGCCGTCAGCTCCTCGTCGACCTCGCCCGGGCGCTCACCGGTGGCTGGCGCCGCGAGCGGCGCGCGGACAGCGAGCTGCTCCGAATGATCGCGCGTCCGCGCCCACCGCGCGCCGCTCGCGAGCGTGCGCCCCTCGAGCCGGATGCATCTCGATGCCGGCCGCCTCGCCATTCTTCGTGACCGTCAGCTTCGGCTGGCGCGATCGCGTGCGTTGGCAGAACTCGAGGAGGCGGCCCTTCGGATTCTCGCGCGTGCTCGCAACCGTCTCGGCATCGGGGAGGAAAGCAGGCACGTCCCGGGCGTTCATCATCGTGTCGGTTACGCCGTGACGTTGTTGCGCGTGCACCAGTCGCTCAGGACGACGAGCGACCAGATGCGCGACCAGGAGACGCTGCGGCTGCCTGCGTAGAACGCCGACGCAATGTCTTGTACGGCACCCCTATCGAGCAGGCCGATGCGGTCGAGAGTCGACGCGCTCAGCCGATCGTCGGCGAACGCGCGGAGCGGCCCCCGCAGCCACGGGTCGAAGGGGAGCGTGAACCCAATCTTTTTTCGCAGGCGCGTCCCCATCGGCACATCGGGGATCGCAGATGTGAGGAGCGGCTTGTTGCCCTGCCCCCGCGCCTTTACGGAGAAGGGGACGCTCATGACGAACTCGACGAGACGGTGATCGAGGAAGGGCTCTCGAATCTCGAGGGAGTGCGCCATGCTCATCACATCCGTGTCGTGGAGAATCGTATTCAATAAGTAGTTCGACATATCGAGGGCGCCATAGGCCCCTTCGGCGTCGAGGTCGCCTCGTGCGAGTGCGTCGGCCACCCTGACCGCGCGCCGCACCGGCGAAGAGGCGTCGGAATTGGCCGCGTGGCGGGCCATCAGGCGTTCAACCTGCCCCGGAACGAACATCGAACGGAGCGTGCCGTAGACCGCGCCCGGATCACCCGCCGTCACGATGAGCGCCGCAGCGCGACGGACCTCGGGCGAAAGCCGCGCCAAACCTGACATGCGCGTGAGGCCGCGCCTCGCACCCGGCGGCAACGTCGCGAGACCCGAGAGCCACCACGTCCACGGGAACCTTCGGAAGTTCAAGTAGCCGCCGAACGCCTCGTCTGCACCGACACCCGAGAGCGCGACCACGAGGCCGCTGGCGCGAGCGGATTCGCTCACGATGTACGTGTTCACGCCGTCGGCGGTCGGCTGGTCCATCGCCGCCACGGCGCGCCCGACGCGGGCGACGACCTCATCTGGCGCAATGCGCACTTCCGTGTGCTCACAACCAAAAGTTTTTGCGATGCGGGCAGCCGCTGGGCCTTCGTCGTACCCCTTTTCGGAGAGCACCACGGTGAACGTCCGAAGCGGCTGCGCAGAGTGCTTGGACGCGGTGGCGACGAGCGCCGCGCTGTCGATGCCGCTCGAGAGAAATACGCCCGTGGGAACGTCGGTGCGCAGGCGAAGGCGGACCGAGTCACTCATCAACTCGGCGACCCGAGCCACCGCGTCCTCGCGGCGGAGCGTGCGATCGAGCTTGAGGCTCAGGTCCCAATACCGCTTCGTGGACTGCTCGCCTGCGCGCACTTCGAGGTACGTCCCCGGCTCGAGCGAGCGGACGTTTTCGATGATTGAGTATGGCTCACGGACCGCGCCGGATGCGAGGAAGGTCGCCACGCCGTCGATCGAGAGGCGCCGGTCGACACAGCCCGTGAGCATGAGCGCCCGGACCTCGGACGCGAACGCGATCCCGTGGGGGGACGTCGCGACGTAAAGCGGTTTCACCCCGAGGCGGTCGCGCGCCAGGAAGAGCGACCTGTCGCGCGCATCCCATAGGGCGAACGCGAACATGCCCAGCATCCGCTCGACGGAAGCCGGGCCCCAGGCGTCGTACGCGGCGAGGATGACTTCGGTATCTGTGTCCGACGTGAAGACGTGGCCGAGGGTCCGCAGCTCATCGCGAAGCTCGCGGAAGTTGTAGATCTCTCCGTTGAAAATGACGTGACGAGGCGTCCTCTTCGACGCCATCGGCTGATGGCCCGCTTTGGAGAGGTCGACGACCGACAGCCGCGTATGCGCGAGACCGCACACCCACTCGCCCGACTCGTCCAATATCGTTCCGTGATCATCGGGACCGCGATGAAGGAGCGCAGCGACAGCGGCACCCAGGTTAGGCCTCGGTGCTCGTTCGCGGTAAACGAAGCCGAATATACCGCACATCGCGTTACGCCCGTTTCACAGACGGTGCCCGTGGGCTCGGCGTCGGTGCGGCAGCGTCGGAAAGAAGCTTGCGGAGCGCCTCGCCAGCGTCGCGGGGGAGCTGACCGACCGCGTCGGCCGCGACCATCATGAACCCCGATTCGCGCGGAAGATCGTGGACCACATATCCGTTCGTCACCACCTCATCGCGGGCGCGGGCGGCGAGACCGCAGAGCCTTTCGAGCTGCTCCTCCGACACGAACCCCTCGCGCCCACGTCGCTTCAACGGGATCTGGCGGACGTCGTCGCCTCGGCGTTGCAGCTCATCGAGCCATGTGGCGGGTATGAGCGGAACTTCACGGGAGAGGAACGAGCGGAGCGTCGCGCCCTCAATGAGGAAGCGGACTCGCCGCGCTTGCACCACGGGGAAGAACGGAAGGGGCCTGCCGTCCGCGATGAGCTCCGCCCCCTTGCACGTTGCGCGGTACAGGAGCCCACCCAGCGCTAGCGACGATTCAACCAAGCCGTAGCGCATCATGCGATCGAGAGAGGCCGAGACCTGAGGTCGGCTTCCGGAGCACTCGCTCGCCAATGCAGTCAGCGTGTTCGCGGACTTTACAATAGACGACAAAATGAACCGCTCCTCTCCGCTCCACGATTTGCCCTTTCGTATCGAAAATTGAAACGTAACCTTGTAGGCAGGGATGGCGATCCACATCATCGCGACGCTCATGGAAAGGCGCTTAACGGCGCCGTGGGCGGTAGATCATTCGCTCCACGCAGTCACCTATTTCATTGATTATAGTGGTTTTTTCCCCTTCGACTAATGAAGAAGAGTTAATGGCAACTTCTTGGACTGCGCGTCCGCGTTGACTAATACCTCGCGCTGCGAGCGCCCATGAAACGAGCTGAAGTTCCCCATCGTCTCCCTCCCGAAACCTCCGCCCGCCCGTTGCTCGTCGTCGCCCTGGCGCTCGGAGCGCTGGCTCTCGCCGAGTGTAAACACAAGGAAGAGCCGCCAGCTCTCACCCACGAGCGGCGGCCAGACCGCTCGATCGTCCTCTCGGGCGCGAGCGCCGCCTACGTGCGAACGGAGCCCGCCGCCCCCGCCGACCGTGAGCAGTCCCACTCCTTCGTCGCGCGCGTCAGCTACGACGAGCGCCACCTCGCTCGCATCGGACCGCCGGTGCAAGGGCGTGTCGCCAGCATCGGCGTGATAACCGGTGACCATGTGAAGGCGGGGGCCGTGCTACTAACGCTGACGTCGCCCGACATCGCGGGGACGCAGGCGCAGGTCGCCCAGGCCCACACGGCACGATTGCTCGCAGAGCGCGTTGCCGAACGCGCGACCGTGCTCGTCCAACAGGGCGCGGGGACGGACGCCGAACGCCAACAGGCCGATGCGGCGCTCGTCCAAGCGAAGACGGAAGAGCAACGGGCCGTCGCGGCATTGACGGCCATCGGGGGCGCCCACGGCGCCAGCGGATACCAGCTCCACTCTCCGATTGCCGGGACTGTCGTAGAGCGGAACGTCTCCGTCGGCACGCAAGTGCACGCCGATCAAGACTTGCCCCTCGTCACCGTCGCGGACCTCTCGACGGTCTGGGTGACGGCGGACGTCTACGAGCAAGACCTCCCGCTGGTTCATGTCGGTGATGAAGCCATCGTGCGCGTCACGGCCTATCCAGGGCGCACGTTCAATGGGAAAGTCACGCACCTCGGCGACATCGTCGATTCGCAGGCACGCGCCGCGCGGGCCCGCGTAGAGCTGACGAACTCAGACCTCGTGCTCCGACCCGGCATGTTCGCGAGCGTCGAGGTCAAGGGGCTCGGCATCGGCGCCGCCGAAGTGCCGACGAGCGCGCTCTTGGCGCGGCGCGATCAATTCTTCGTCTTCGTCGCCAACCCGGACGGCGCGTACGCGCAGCGGGAGGTGCACGTCGGCGAGCAGCACGGGCAGCACACGACGATCCTCTCCGGTGTTAAGACGGGGGATCTCGTCGTGACCGAAGGGGCCATCCTGCTCGACGCCGAAGCGAACGAAGCGCTCTGAGCCATGATCGAACGTCTCGTCGAATTCGCGCTTCGCCAGCGCGCCGTGATCCTCGTTGCGGCGGGCCTGCTCATGGCGCTCGGGGTCAACGCCTTCACCCGCCTGCCCATCGAGGCCTATCCCGACGTCGCCGATACATGGGTGCAGATCATCACCCAGTGGCCAGGCCATGCCTCCGAAGAGGTCGAGCGGCAAATCACGATTCCGACCGAGCGGGTCATGAACGGCGTATCGAAGCGCATCGCGGTCCGTTCGACCTCGATTGCTGGGCTTAGTGTCGTCACGCTGATTTTCGACGAGGGGACCGATAGCTACTTCGCCCGGCAACAGGCCTTGGAGCGCCTTGGCCAAATCGATCTCCCGGACGGCGTGACCGCCACGCTCGGCCCACTGGCGAGCCCGGTAGGCGAGATCCTTCGCTATCGGCTCGTGAACTGCGCCACAACGCGCACCGCGGAGTGTGCGGAGGAGGACGCAACCGTCGCGCCCAAGCCACTGAGCGAGCTGAAGGATCTGGAGGAGTACGTCGTGGAGCGCGAACTCCTCGGCGCCCAGGGGGTCGCCGACGTCGTGAGCTTCGGTGGGACAGTGAAGCAGTTCCAGGTGCTCGTCGATCCGACGCTCCTCGCCGCGCGCAAGATCTCCCTCGACGACGTGGAGTTGGCGCTCGCCGCGGCGAACGGCAACGCGGGTGGCGGCGTGGTCGCCTTCGGGCGCTCATCGCTCAACGTTCGTGGCATCGGCCTCCTTCGCCCGGAGCAGATCGGAGACGTCGCGGTGGCCGTGCGTGAGGGCACGCCGGTTCTTGTGAAGCACGTGGCGAAGGTGCAGGTCGGCTACCAACCGCGCCTCGGTCGCGTGTCGGTAAACGACGATCTCGACGTGGTCTCGGCGACGGTCCTCCTTCGCAAGGGGGAGCAGGCGGAGACCGTGCTCGAGCGCGTGCACGAGCGGATTCGGGACATCAATTCGCGCGTCCTCCCGCGCGGCGTGAAGTTGAGCCCGCATCACGACCGCACCGATTTAATGCACAACACCACCCACACGGTGACGCACAACCTCATCGAGGGGATCGCGCTCGTCACGGTCGTCCTCTTCCTCTTCTTGGGGAACCCGCGGGCCGCGCTCATCGTGGGCATTACGATCCCACTTTCGCTGCTCATCGCGTTCATCTTCATGGATGCCGCGAAAATCCCCGCCAACTTGCTCTCCATCGGTGCGGTCGACTTCGGCATGATCGTCGACGGGTCGATCGTCATGGTCGAGAACATCTTCCGCCAGCTCGCCGAGAAGCAGGAGCGCGGCGAGTCGTACGATCTCCGTGAGATCGTTCTGCAAGCGAGCCGCGAAGTGGCCCGCCCCGTCGTCTTCGCAATCGCCATCATCGTGACGGCCTACATGCCGATCTTCACGCTGCAGCGAGTAGAGGGGAAGCTATTCAGCCCCATGGCGTGGACGGTCGCCTTCGCGCTGTTCGGCGCGCTCCTTCTCTCCATCACGGTGGTCCCGGTCCTCACGACCTTCCTGTTCAACAGAAAGATCAAAGAGTTTCGTAACCCTATCCTCGAGGTGACGCGAAGGTTTTATCTACCAAGCCTCGCCCGCGCGCTCCTCCGTCCGCGCCTCGTGCTCCTCGTGGCGCTCGGCATCGTCGCGGCGGACGTCGCGATGGTCAACGCCATCGGCAGCGAGTTCCTCCCGCACCTCGACGAGGGGGCCATTTGGCTTCGCGCCTCTATGCCTTCGACCATCTCCTTCGTCGAGGCGGAGGCGATGGTGGACGGCGTTCACACCAAAGAACGCGACACTCCGGGCATCCGCGCGATCCTCGCAAAGTACCCCGAAATCCGCACGATGGCGGTACAAATCGGCCGCCCCGATGACGGGACGGATCCGACCGGATTCTACAACGCCGAGTTTCTGCTGATTTTGAACGACCGTGCGACGTGGCGCGCGGAGTTTCACGAGAAGAAGGACAACCTCATCAACACCCTGAGCGCCGAGCTTGCCGCCATTCCCGGCATCTCGTTCGGCTTCTCACAGCCCATTTCGGACAACGTCGAAGAGGCCCTCACGGGTGTGAAGGGGCAGCTCGCCGTGAAGATCGTCGGCGATGACCTCAACGCCCTCGAGGACATCGCCGAGCATATCGCACGGAGCATCAAGGGGATCGACGGGGTCGTGGACCTCGGGATCTTCCGCGAGCTCGGTCAGTCGAACGTCCACGTCCAAATCGCCCGCGAGCGCGCGCAGCGGTACGGGCTCACGGTCGCAGACGTCGAGGCGGCCATCGAGAAGGGAATTGGCGGCCACGCGGTGACGCAGGTCATCGAGGGGGAGCGGCGCCACGAACTCGTCGTGAGGTTCGAAGCCGACGTGCGCGACAACGTCGACGCCATCCGGCGCCTCCTAATTCCCGTCGCGGGGGGGAGCGTCGTCCCCCTCTCCCAAGTGGCGGACGTAAGCATCATCGCCGGCGCATCGCGCATCTACCGTGAGGCCAACCGTCGCTACATTGCCATCAAGTTCGGGGTCCGCGACCGCGACCTCGGCTCGACGGTAGACGACGCCCAGGCGCGGGTCGCGGCGCAGGTGAAAGTCCCCCCCGGCTACACGGTGAGCTGGGGCGGCGAGTTCGAGAGCGCGCGCCGCGCCGGCAGGCGCCTCGCGATCGTCATACCCATCACGCTCCTCGCGATCTTCGTCCTCCTCTTCGCGATGTTCCGCCGCCCGCGCGAGGCCGTGATCATCCTCGTCAACGTGCTCCTCACATCACCGCTCGGAGGGCTCGCCGCGCTCCTCGCAACGGGCACGAACTTCTCGGTCTCGTCGGGCGTCGGGTTCCTCGCGCTCTTCGGCGTCTCCGTACAAACCGGCGTCATTCTCGTCTCCTACATCGAAGAGGAGCGCGCCACCGGGCTCCCCCTCGACCAGGCCATCGAGAAGGGGGCCGACCTTCGTCTCCGCCCCATCATGATGACGGCCCTGGTCGCAACGCTCGGTCTTATACCTGCCGCTCTTAGCAACGGCATCGGGTCCGACTCGCAGAAGCCGCTTGCAATCGTCGTGGTCGGCGGCCTCTTCTCCTCCTTGTCGCTGTCGCTCTTCATGCTCCCAATGTTGTACAAACTCTTCGCACCTCCGAGCTCCGTCCTCGCGCCGGCAGCGGCACACGCTCCCCACGGAGGGGCGGCGCATGAGCCGTGAGCGTCCCCGCCGCTGCGCCGCCGCAGTGATCGCCCTAACCTCGGCGATGACGGTGTGCCACGCAGCCCGCGCGGAAACACCGACGGCGGCGCCTACGGTCAGCATGCCGACCGCATCGCCTCCCATGACGGAGCAAGAGGTCTTCGAGCGGTGGCTCCGAAGCAGTCCCGAGATCGCATCCTGGCGAACGCAGATCGGTAGCGCCCGGTTCGATGTGCTCACAGCGAAGCTCTGGCCGAACCCCGAGCTCCAGGTCTTCGGCACGTTCTTGGTCGACGGGGCGCCGACCGGCGGATACGGAAGCTACACGGCGCAGGTGTCCGTCCCCCTGCCGATCTTTGGGCAGCTGGCGGCGCGGCGCGAGGCGGCGACGTCGCTCGTGAGCGTCGCGGAGATGAACGTGTTCGCGACGATTTGGGAGCGCGCGGCGGATATTCAAGACGTGATGGTGGCGCGCGCCTTCGCCGCGAGCCGCGTCGCAATGTTGGAGCGAAACCTGGGAGAGCTCGAACGCATCCAGAAGATTGTCCAGACGCGCATGTCCGCGGGCGCCAGCAGTGAATACGACGTCCTTCGCGTCGAGACCGCGTCGGGAACGGCGCGCGCGGCGCTCGACAATGCCCTCATCGAGCGCGACAAGGCCGAGGCGAACGTGTTGAGCCTCGTCGCCGACCCGACGCTCACCGCGGCCAATATCGGCCGCGACGGCCTCGCGACGTTTCACGGCCCGGACAGCGAGAGCGCGCTCATCGAGATAGCGCTGGCGCGCCGCCCCGACTTCAACCTCGCGAAACGAGGCGCCCTCGCCTTCGAAGCCTCGGCGCGCCGGTACCGCAAGGACGCCGTCCCCACACCGAGCCTCATCGCCGGCGGAACGCTTACGGGCGGCCCCTACGGCCTCATGGTGACCGGAGGCCTCTCGATTCCACTCCCTGTAGCCGATCGCAACCAGGGGCTCGTGGGGCGCGCGCTCAGCGACGCGCAGGGGCAAGAGTTTCTCGTGAGCGCCCTTGAGACCCGCATACGTCGGGAGGTCTCCTCCTTCTACCGCGCGCGCAAGCACAGCCGCGAGGCCCTAGACCTGTTCCGCTCGCGGAGCATGGCGGCCGCAACCGCGCTCCTCGGACGCGCCGAGGTCACTTATCAAGCTGGAAAGTTCAGCATCACGGAGCTGTTCGACGCCTACCAGACGATGTGGGACGCCCGGCTGCAGGAGCTCGATTTGGAGCGTCAACGGGCCGACGCAGAGGCCCAGTTGGAAAAGGCCGCCGTACTGCTGCCACTCGTGGCGCGGTAGCCGAGCGGCACGCTAACCGCTGCTTCGGCGGCTCGACGGTTCCAACATCGGACGGCAGCACCACGCTTCACGTCCATGCGCGAAGGCGAGCGGCGAAGCATGACGCCTCGGTCATCGACGCTGCAGCGCATGACGCCGCTATGGACGCGTCGAAAGGCGCTCCCGCTAACGGCTAATCTCACCCGAAATCGCCGACCCTCGCGGCGAGCACATGCTCCCGCCGGAGCCCGTCATCAGGGCCCGACTCCAGGCGAAGACAGAATCGCGCGTGCGAGGCCGCTACTGCACGGGCGCGCCTTCGTTAATCCACGCGCGCACGAGGGCTTCGATTCGCGGATCGTACGGACCCCCAAGCGGCATCCGCCTACCGAGAGCGCCGCTGTCTTCCAGAAGCTTCGTGTCCAGATAACTCCCCGCCACGTCGTAGGGCGCGACGCGCAGCATGGTAGGCACCTCCCACGACGCCGCATTGACGACGTCGGCGCTAGGGCCTCGAAGGCGAAGCCACAGGTCGCCCGCATGGCTTCCGTGGCAGCTTGTCTCGGGGCCGCCCGCGCAGGTCGAGCGAAACAGCACCGTGACCCGCGTCGCCGTCGACGCGTCGCTTGGTTCGAGCGGGTCGAAATCGGCGCCGCCTAACGTCGTAGACGAGACGCCGCCGTCCATGGTGCCTTCATCCGAAGCCCGCACCGCCGAAGGGGCCGACCCACATCCGCTCAGGACGAAGGCTAGCACCGGAATGACCAACGCGGAACGCATGGAGCCGCGATGAAACGCGGCGGCGACGGTTGAACGAAACAACATCCTGTCCCTCACGTAGCCCAAGATCAGGCGTGACGCCTCCGGCGCCAGAGAAGAGCGATGCGCCACCCGCGACACAAAGTAAGACCGTGCGGCTACTCGCGCGCCTCTCTCTCAATGAACGTCGCCCGAGAGCGTCATCGCATTTTGAATGCGAAGCGTGCCCAACGTGCTCGCCGCGCCATACCCATAGACGCGCACCTCGAGCGGGCCGGAACTGCTCGCGGTCGGAAGCGTTACCGTCGTTGGCGAGCCGGTGGCGAACGCACCGAAGCGCGTCTGGAACCCATCGGCGCTCGTGGCAACGTCGACTGCGCTTGGGCCGGTTGACGACGCGCGAACGTCGAGAGCGAGCGTCATCCGCTGAAGAGTGCACCCCGACACGGGCGTCACCGTGAACGCGAAGTACGCTGAGGGATCGGCGCTCGCGCCCTTTGCCCAATTGCTCGCGTTGAGAGACCCGCTCCCGCTCCCGGGTACAAGCACGGCGCTTCGAGCCAATACGCTCACGTGGACGCCTGCCGCCACCACGCTGGCCACCACACTCGCCTCGTTGCCTGGCTGCGTCTTCACATCAAACGTTACGAGGGCGCCGGAAAATCCTGCCGCGGCACAGGTCGCGCCGTTGCCGTCCGAGGCCGCTGTCGTGAACCGCGCCGCTGTCCGTCAGCGCGGCATCGAGAGTAGCCGAAGCGTCCAGCGTCACCGCCGAATCCGTCGACCGCCCGCCGTCGTCACCGCCGCCATCTGGGTTGCCCTCACGTGGTGCCCCCTCGACCGTGCTCGCCTCGTGAGGTGTGCGCGCGTCGACGCTCGACCAGCTCCCCCCCCCGCACCATCGTCGAGGCCGCTCCCCTGTGCGCAGACAAGAGGAACGAGGGCGAAGAAACCGACCAGGGTGCGCGCGAAGGGGTTCAAAACGCGCCGGAGCTTAGCAAGGCCGCCATCCTCGAGCTTGTCGCAGGGCGCAGATTCACGACGGCGTCACCGACGCGAGCCGCAGTTGACGCATAGGGTAGCGGAGCCCGCCCCGCGGGTCGGTTGCCGCGCAGGCCCGTCGATGCAGTCCCGTTGTCTCACGAGCGGCTCGCCCATCTTCATCGACGACATGGCGACGGGCGCGCCCTGATGCGGGCGCCCCGATCGGGGCGAGGAGGGACGAGAGGAACGCGCTGTAGTTCGCCGTGACAAGCGCACGTCCACCAGGATGCCAATCTTGGTCGGACCTGGACGCGACGTGGCGAGCCCTTCTGCGTCGCGTCGTCGAGTCCGGGACTCTCCAAGCGAGTGTCTTTCTTCGGCGCCTACATCCCGAGCGACGTACGCGTCCACCTCCGGCCCGCGGAGCGCGCAAACGGCACCACGACCATCGAGATGCTGGAGTCGCTCCGGGAGGCATATCCCAATGACCGCCTTCGGGTTGTCTGGGACGGAGCTTCCTACCACCGCTCCGCGTACGTCGCCGCCGAGGCCAAGCGACTGCGAATCCCGCTCACGCGCCTGCCCGCCTACAGCCCGGACTTTATGCCCGTCGAGGCGCTCGCCGGGACGTCCCTTAAGCAAACTACACGGCGTAGGTTCGGAGCTAGCGGGCTCACGATTCCGGCAGCGCAGACCCGCACGGGCGCCTGTGATAAGCCCTCCACTGCTGCGGGATACGTGGAGGCGATGCGCACGCGACCGAGGTCTCCTCGCGCCCTTCGGAGCTGGCGGCAGACCCGCGAGCTGCAGAGTAGCCCGGAGCCCGAAGGCGGGAGGAACGCCCCCCGCCCTCGTCTCGAGCTCTGCATGTCGTCCTAACCCGCCACTAGGGATGGCACGCGTCGCTGCTGAGTCGGAAGCTACTTCTGCGAGTGGTCGTGCGCGGCCTTGCTGTGGCCGTGCGCTTGCGTCGAATGGTCGTGAGCGGAGGTCGCGTGCTTCTTCGCCTCGGCGTGGCTGTCCGTCTCGTGATGGTGTGCCGCCTGACGATGATGGTGCGCCGCTGCCTCGTGCGAAGCAGCTGCGTCGTTGTGGTGCTTCGTCGATGCGTGCTTGGTCGTTGTCGCCATTGCTTTTTCTCCTTACGAGGGTGAGGCGCAATTCCTAGTGGATAGGTATCCGTCCACAAAGCCCTCAACCGCCTGAGCCGGTGCATCTCACGTCATGGAAACCTCAGCAGTCATTTGGGCTCCTGTGGCAGGATTTCCTAGGCCTCGCGAACGTCGCCGAGCGGTGCGGCACGGGTTCGACGAAGCACTCACCCGCTCCTCGAACCTGAAGAGGTTGAGCATGGGCGGGCTTGCGAACGGCGTCCGCGGGGCTTGGTCTAGGTTTCCAGATCGCGAAGCAGCTCGCGACGACGCATGGCGGCGATATCGAAGTAACGTCGTCCGACGCGGGCGGCACCACGTTTACGGTTCGCCGGCCTCGTCGCTCCACGCAGGTTTAGGCGATGCGCTTTGGCTGCCACCCTATTCGTATTCGCCTATCACACGGCCAATGTTATTGCTCAATGTGAGCTTCGTCATGTGCAGGCACGACCGTCAATACCGAACGCCCACTCCCCTGCTCTTTCGGGATGGAGGCGTCACGTCACGCGCCGCGCGGGCGCAACGCCCGAGAAAGGGAACGGGAACGCAGCCGCCGCGCGACGGCATTCGAGCGGTCGTCCGTTTCACGCCACGCAGCGGTGCCTGTCTGTTCCACGCGGGGTCGCTACGCGCCGGACTTCAGATAGTCCGGGCGGCTTCGTCGTTCCGCCGCGCGACTTGACGCGCCGTCGGTCGATGAAACCCACGCCATTCGCGGCCCCTCGACCTCGCAACCCATCGACCAGGTCCTCGCCCGCCTGAACGCTCCCCGTCGACGCCGTGTCTAGGGTCGGCCGCCGCCGCAAAGGCCCCTACGTTCGGCGCACTTCGGGGGAGCCCCGCCGCCGCACGCCCCTACGTGGGCCCCCCGCGGCATCCGCATCGGCACGTCATGGACCGTTGCCTTGTCGCCCTCGTCCCCTTTGCGGGCCGCTGAGCGGCATTCGCTGACCGAGTACGCTCGTCCACCGAAGCTTCGCGTTTACTCAGTGGCCTGCGATCTCGCCGCCCGCGAGGGGCAGCGCGGTTGGCACGCGAGGGGGACCGCATGCCTAGAGTGCCGAAGCGACCACGTCGGGCGCTTACGGCCGCGTTGGCGTGCACTGAGCACGCCCGGCTTGCGGGGAGGGATGGTGGGTTAAGAGGGGTCGAGGCGAAACGGTCGGACCAACCAGCGAGACACACAGTCTTACGGCGCGCCCGCCGTCCGTCGATTGGCGAAGCGCCCCAAATCGGGGTGTGCTCGCTATCAGCGCGACTCACCGATTTAGGTACACGTCCTGCAGGGGCGGCCGTCCATGCACTTCCTCCTGTTCCTCGTGTTCGGTCTCGTCGTAGGTGCCCTCGCTCGCGCGGTCGTCCCGGGCAAAGAACCGGGCGGGTGGCTCGTATCAATGGGCCTTGGCGTTGGCGGTGCCTTCCTTGCCGGCATGGCAGGGCGTGCGCTCGGTCTTTACCAGGACGGTGACACGGCAGGCTTCGTCATGTCGTTCCTCGGTGCCGTCGTTCTTGTGGTGCTCTACCACGCCGTGATCCGGCGCCGCAGCAGCAGGGCGTAAGCGCGGAGCTAGGTGTACTGCGACAGCAAGGAGCGCCATCGTCACCCTCGTACGCAGCGTCGAGTTTCGGCATCTCCTCTTACCTCAGTCGCGGAAACCGCAGGCGGCCCACGAGTTCGTCGCGCAATTCAGGCCCGTGGCCCGCGCTCTGGGGCGCGCTTCGGGCCTGCTATTCGCTCGATGAGATCGAGGCGGCGCTTCGTCCCGCACGAGCACGAGGAGAGCGCATAATCGGCTCAGGCGGACCGTCCCTGGACCGCTACAGATCAATCTGCGACCCGAGCTCGACCACCTGCTCTGGCGGGATGTTGAACTGATGCGTAGCGGAGCTCGCGTTCCGTGACAGGAACGCGAATAGCCCCTCCGTCCAGAGCCCCATCCGCCCCTTCGACGTGGCGAGGAACGTCTCGCGTCCGAAATAATACGTAAGCTCAGGCATTACCAGTTGGGGGGAGAAGCACTCGCGCGCTAGGTCCAGCGCCGCAGGTACATCCGGGCGATCCATGAATCCGTACTCCACGATCGCCCGGTGAAAGCCATTCCCCAGCGACTCCACACGGATCGCGTCCGCGGCGATGTGCGGGGCGTGGGCGATGCGCACGGTCAAAAGGACGACCGTTTCGGGGAGGACGTGGATGCGCTGGACCTGGTGCATCATGACGGGCGGCACGCCGTCGGGTGTCGTTGACATGAAGACGCCCGCCCCCGGGATGCGCGCACGGCAGTGCTTGTCGACGTTCTCGATGAACGTGTCGAGCGGGGGGGCGACTGACGCGGTGTACTCGCGGTAGACGCGCCGCCCGTACTTCCACGTGACCATCACGGTGAAGAAAGCAGCGCCCACCAGGATGGGGACGTACCCGCCGTCGAGGAACTTGAAGAGGTTAGCGACGAAGAAAGGGATGTCGAACGAGAGGAAGAGGACTAGGAGGGGGACCCCTTTCCAGAGCGGCCAGCGCCACGCGGTGCGCGTCACCTCGAAGAAGACGATGGAGGTGATGCCCATCGTGCCCGTGACGGCGATCCCGTACGCTGCGGCCAGGCGGCTTGAGTGCTCGAAGCTGAGGACCAGCGTGATGCACACGATGGCAATCCCCCAGTTGACGGCGGGGGCGTAGATTTGCCCCTCTGCCTCGCTGGAGGTGTGGGTGATCGTCACGCGCGGGAAGAAGCCGAGCTGCACCGCCTGGTGGGTAAGCGAGAAGGCCCCAGAGATCAGCGCCTGCGACGCGATAACGGTGGCCATCGCGGCGAGCGCCACGAGGGCGTACGTCCACGCGCCGCTCGGGACCATGGCGTAGAAGGGGTTCGCGCGCGCCTGCTCATCGACGAGCATGAGCGCCCCCTGCCCGAAATAATTCAGGATCAGCGCCGGCATGACGAGGCATAGCCACGCAACGCGGATGGGGCGACGGCCGAAGTGCCCCATGTCGGCGTAGAGCGCCTCGCCCCCCGTGACCGCGAGCACCACGGCGCCGAGGACGAGAAAGCCGTGCCAGCCGTGCGCGAGGAAGAAACGCACCGCGTGGACGGGACTCAGCGCGTGGAGCACCGCGGGGTTCCGGGTCACGTGGTAGGCGCCTAGCCCGCCGATCGTGATGAACCACACCGCCATCACCGGTCCGAAGAGCTTCCCGACGTGGGCAGTTCCGCGGCTCTGGATCGCAAAGAGCGCGATCAGGACCGCGCAGGTGAGCGGGATGACAAGCGGGGTGAGCGAGTGGGCCGCAACCCCGAGCCCCTCCATCGCGCTGAGCACAGAGATGGCCGGCGTGATCATCCCGTCGCCGTAGAGAAGCGCTGCGCCGATGATGACGAGGATGGCAACCCAGCCGATCTTGCCCGACCCGCGATCGGCGCGCATGCGCTCCGGGATGAGCGCGAGCAGCGCGAGGATGCCCCCCTCGCCGTGGTTGTCCGCGCGCATGATGAACGCGAGGTACTTGACGGTGACGACCATCACCAGCGCCCAGAAGATGAGCGACAGGACGCCGAGCACATTGTCCGGCGTGGGCGGCACGCCATGCGCGGGGTTGGTGCACTCGCTGAGCGTGTAGAGGGGACTGGTGCCAATGTCGCCGAAGACGATCCCCAACGCTCCGAGCGCCAGCGGTCCGAGCTTTCCCGTCGGCGCGTGGGATACGACTGAGGAAGGGCGCTCCGCCGGCTCGGATTCGCCCGTGCTCACGCGAGCGGCGGGTGCGGGCGTGGTCGGTGGGTGACTCATCACCTCCACCTGTACTCACGCGCGAGCGCGATGACGACAGGGACGGGACGCTCCGTGTACGCCCGGCGAGCCGCCGCCGGACGACAAAGTTGTTCCAATGGAGGGCCCACACGCGGAAGGGTTCGTCCAGTCCGCGTGCGAGCCTTGGCTGACCACATCCTCAGCGTAGGTGCGTCTCGCACGCGGACACGACGACGTGCCGGCCCGTGAGCCCCCCCTGACGGGCCGCCCTCAGCGGTAGCTGCAGTTGGTGAGCGTGATGGCGTTGGCCGCACCAGCGTCGCTTCCGCTGCCATGTTGCTTTGGCCACCGATACCGACGCTCGAGTTCTCGCCGCAGTTCTTCGCGTAGCTGATCGGGTACGGCCCGCCCGCGACGGAGCAAGCAACCGAAGGTCCGGTCGCACTGGTAAGTTCGCGCTTGTTGGGCTGTTCGACGCGTACCAGACGATGTGGGATTCGCCGGAACCGTCACCGTCGAGACCGAAAGCGTCAACCTCCCCACGACGGGGCACGGGACGAGGGCCGATGACGGTAAGGGCCCGCGAATAGCTAAGTCGACCGATCATGCCTGTTCCCCTCGAGGCCTGATCACGTAGTCCCAATCGCCATGAAAGTCGTCTCGCTCGATCTTTAGCGCGCGGAGTTGTTTGGCGGAGATCTTCTTGCGCGTTGGGTACCGACCACGATCGAGCCGCGCTCGCACGACGAGCCCTCCGCGGTTGGTCGTGTTTCCGATCAAATTGACGACGGTCTCAAACGGGTTGTGTTGCGTTGGCGATTCGAAAGGGAAGCCGAGCCTCTTGGTAGGAGCCTCGTGAGCTACGCGGCCAGCCTGTAGAAGGTCTCGGCCTCCGAAAGTCGGGCTGGGCCTACGGCGGACGCAACTTGGCCTTTGCGG
>JANXMC010000749.1 GCA_025354825.1 Myxococcales bacterium | reverse complement strand
TGTGAAGAACGGCTCGAAGACTTTCGCTTTCACGAGCTCGGACATGCCGCATCCCGTGTCGGTCACGTTGAGGCGCGCGTAGCTCCCCGGGCGGCAGTCGGGTGGTGCCTTTGGATCGCCATCGACGACTTGGATTTCTTCCGTGGCGATGGTGAGTCGCCCCCCGGTGGGCATCGCGTCGCGCGCGTTGACGGCGAGGTTCATGAGGACCTGCTCGAGCTGCCCCGGGTCGACTTTCACACGGCGGACGCCGGGCGCGAGCGACGCGACGAGGGAAATGTCTTCTCCCAAGAGGCGCCGCAGCATGCGCCCGATCTGGTCGACGACTTCGTTCAGATCCAGCAGCTTCGGCTCGACGATCGTCTTCCGGCTGAAGGCCAAAAGCTGCGCCGTGAAGCCCGCCGCGCGCTCGCCCGCCTCACGAATGGCAACCACGGAATCGCGCGCGTCGCCCGCGTGGGGGAGCTCGGCGAGTAGCATCTCGGCCTCACCGTTGATGACCGTGAGCAGATTGTTGAAGTCGTGGGCGACGCCGCCGGCCAGCTGGCCGAAGGCGTCCATCTTGTGGGCCTGGCGAAACTGCGCTTCGAGCTTTCGCCGCTCGCTCACGTCTGTCTGCACTCCGACGTAGTGGGTAATCTTCCCGCCGTCCGACAGCGGAACGATCGTCAGGCCATTCCAGAACTGTGAGCCATCTTTTCGGTAATTGAGAATCTCGACATCGCACTTCCGACCGTTTCGTAGGGCGTCTCGAATGAGTGCAATCGAGTGGGCATCGGTGTCCTTGCCCTGCAGCATTCGGCAGCTTCTCCCGAGAACCTCGTCGGCCGTGTAGCCCGTGAGGCGTTCGAACCCCGAGCTCGCGTAGACGACAGGGTTCTCTGCGTGGGTCGCGTCGGTGATGAGAATCCCCTGCGCCACCGCCTGAATGGCGCGCTCGCGCAGCTCGAGGGCGGCTTCGGCGCGCTTCCTGTCCGAGATGTCGTAGGCCACGCCCAAGACGCCTGCGTAGGCACCCGAGGCGTCGGTGAAGGGGCCGACGCGGGCGTGGATCCAGACACGCGAGCCGTCTTTTCGGTAATCCTCGTATTCGCCATTCCACTCGCTGCCGCCTGCTCGTCTGGAAAGCTGATCCGCGAGGGCCTGCTGCGCTTCGGGCGGGAACCGTTCAAGGTAAGGGCGACCGACGGCCTCCTCCGCAGACCAGCCAAAAAGCTGATGGGCCCCTTCGTTCCAGTAGGTCACGACGCCTTCGGGGTTGGTCACGATGACCGAATCGCGAACGTTGGCGAGGAGCCGCGCATCGCGGGCGAGCTGGAAGGCGACCGTCTTCTGGTCGTGGACGTCGGTGCAGGTTCCAAACCAACGAACGAGGGCACCCGACTCGTCGCGAACGGCGACTTGCCGCATGATGTGCCAGCGCGCTTCGCCGTCCCACCGTCGAATACGAAATTCGAGCTCCGCAGGTGTTTGCGTTGCCGCGACGCGCTTCCAACGCTCGACCGTCTGAAGCTGCTCGTCGGGATGCACGGTGGACGCCCACCCCCAGTCGAGGAGATCGGAGGTCGCGAGGCCAGTGTACTCGCGCATTCGTTGGTTGACGTAATCGAGCGCGCCGTCGGCGCGAGCCGTCCACACGAGCTGCGGAATGCTCTCTGCGAGGGCGCGGTACTGCACGGCGGCCGCGCGGAGCTCCTCGCGCGTTCGCCTTTCTGCCCCACGGAGCTTCTGCTGCTCCAACGCCTGTTTCACCGCGGGCGCGAGGCGACCCAATCGGTCTTTCAGGAGATAATCCGTCGCGCCGTGGCGCATCGCCTGAATGGCCGTCTCTTCGCCAATCGCGCCGGAGACGACGATGAACGGCACATCGAACTCCCGGGCCCGCAGAAGCTCGAGTGCCCGCAGCGCATCGAACTGCGGAAGGTTGTAGTCGCAGAGGACGACGTCGGGCGGAGGGTCGAGATTCGCGATGTAGTCGCTCTCGCATTCGACGCGCACGGCATCGGTCTCGTATCCCGCCTCCCGAAGCTCGTGGAGCAATAGACTTGCGTCCGAGGAGCTGTCCTCGACGAGCAAGATACGGAGAAACGGCTTCGACATCGAGCTGCGCCTCACGGGGTGCCAGAGAGCTGCGTGCTATTGCCCATCATGTGCCACTCCCGCACGAGGGAGGGTGAAGTTTAATGTTGCCCCCCTGCCCGGGGCGGCATCGGCCCACACGCGGCCGCCATGTTTTTGCACGATCCGCTGCACGATCGCGAGCCCCACGCCTGTCCCCTCGTACTCTTCGGCACTGTGTAGGCGCCTAAAAACAGCGAAGAGCTTGTGGGCATATCTCATATCGAAGCCTACGCCGTCGTCTCGCACGAAGAACGTGATGTCGTCGTTCTCGGCAGTGACATTGGTAGCCGACGGCGGCCCGCCCCCTACGCCTGCCGCGGACGGCTCGCGGCTCGCCCGATAGCCCACTTCGATACGTGCGTGCGGACGTTTGGAAGTGTACTTGAACGCGTTCGAAAGCAGATTCACAAATACCTGTTTCAAGAGAAAAGGGTCGGCCTCACAGGGCGGCAAATCGGCAATCACGACGTCTACCTCGCGACCCTCGCGCGCATACTGAAGATCGCTCAGGCAGCCTCGAACGACCTCGTTCGTATCTACTTTGATCTTGCGAACGGGCTGCCGGCCGAGGCGCGAAAAGGCGAGAAGGTCGCTCACCAGCCTGCCCATATACGTGGTGTTAGAGCGCACCTCGTCCAGGTACTCGCGGGCCGCCTCGGGAATCTCGCTCGCGAATCGCTCGGACAGGATCTTCGAAAATCCCTCGATGGCGCGGAGCGGCGCGCGCAAATCGTGAGAGACCGAATAGGCAAATGCCTCGAGCTCCTTGTTGGCCGCCTCGAGCTCGACGGTGCGCCCGCGAACGAGCCCTTCGAGCACGGCGTTGAACCGCTGAAGCTTCTCCTCCGCCTGCTTGCGGGCGGTGACGTCCTCGATCACGTACATGACCGTGATCGCAATGCCGGCGGCGTCGCGCATCACGGCCGCGTTGATACGCACGCAGACGGGCGCGCCGTCTTTTCTCAAAAAGAGCTTCTCGTGAATCGACGCGCGAGCGTCGGCAACGACCGCCTTGGCGAACAGCGTGAGATGTTCATCGCCTGCGCTGGCGGTCGCGGTCGCGGCGACCTCGGCCTGCGAGATCGCGGACAGCTCCTCGCGCGAATAGCCCGATATCTTGCAGAGCTTGTCGTTGCACAAAAGGAGACGCCCGGTGCGCGCGTCGGACTGCGCGATACCCACGGCGGCGAGCTCGAACATGCTACGAAATCGCTGCTCGCTCGTACGAAGCGCGTCGTCCGCACGCACTCGGTCGTCGATGTCGGCGAGCTTCTCGGCGCGTCTCCGCTCTTCGGCGTAGGTGTGGGCCTTCGAAACGGCCGTCGTCACCGCCGCCCCCAGCATCTCGAGGAAGCCTCGGTAGCCGTCGTCGAAGGAGAGCCTCGGGCTCGCTCCCACCACCATCACGATGAGCGGAAATCCGGTGCTGCCGAGCATCACGCGATGCGTAACGATGGTGCGAATCGGCTCGGGATAGGGGTCGCAGACCATGTCGCCGAGCAGGCCACGAGGGTCGTCCACTTCGGTCGTTGGCATTTCAGCCGCGCGCTCGAGTGGCAACTTCGAGAGCCTATCTTCGAGCGCATCGGCATCGACCCCAACGCTTGCAACGAGAGTGGGCACCTTTGCGCCGTCGCCCGCCGTGACGTCGTCCTCGAGCGCGTAGAAGAGCGCGAAGGGGACATCCACGCCGTGGGCCGAAAGCGCGTTCGCCACCATCTGCAGGCAGCTGCTCGCCTGTTTCGCCTCGGACGCTCGAGAGGCGACGTCGCGCAAGAGGCCGAGGCGACGCTCGGACAGCACGAGATGCGTGCTCTCGACGACAGGGTGGAACACGCCTGCAATCTCGCCGGATTCGTCGCGAATGGGGCTGAACGAAAAGGTGAAGAACGTCTCCTCCAAGTAGCCATTTCGATCGATGAACATCCGCGAATCTTTGAGGTACGACGCCTCTCCGGTGCGAACACAGTGCTCGAACGCGGGGCCAATCACGGGCCAAGCCGACAGCCAGCACTCGCGAAAGTCCTGACCCAGGGAGTGGGGGTGTTTGGCGCCGCAAAGGGGCAAGTAGCCGTCGTTGTAAAATTGGATTCGACCTTCCCCCCACGCGAAACACAGGGGGAAGCTCGACGCCAGGCACAAGCTGAGCGTCGTTCGGAGGCTCTGGGGCCACGTGTGGGGTAGCCCCAACGGCGAACCTGACCAGTCCCTGGAGCGAATGAGATCGCCCAGCGCGCCGCCACCGTTCAAAAAACGAAGCGGATCGCGCGCAGACCCGAGCGAGCTCTCGTCAGCCATGACCCCCACGCGAGGAATTGAGCGTACACGCGGCGGGCCCCACAAGGCTCGCGAGGCGCCGCACGTGACGTTGCCGCGGGGGCGTCCTAAAACGATGACTGGAGCCACGCACTCAGCCACGCCACAAACGCGTTGCGCGCGCCGTGACCTTTTTTGGTCAGGCGCGCGCTGCACGTCACCGGCACGCAAAAGCGTACTCGGTGCTCGTCGTCGGGGAGCTAGGCTCGGTAGTCGTAGCCGCGCTTTACGTAGCTCTTTACGTCGTTCCAGCCGCGACCGGCCTTCGTCTCGTCCCACTCGCTCTGCAGGCGCGTTTCGAGATCGCTCGACCAGGCGGTGTGCTGCGAACCGTACTGTTGGCGAGCGGCGACACCGTAGCCGAGGGGCCCTTCGACGTCGTTCCACGTCTCACCCTTGCCCGGAGGATTCGCCTGCGTGGGAGGCGGCACGGGCTCTTTCCCAGCAGCCTGCTTTACAGTGTCGCCAACGTCTTGGCGGAGCTCTTGGCCACCGGCCTTAACGTCGTGCTTCGTCTGCTCCCAGTCACGCTTTAGGGCGTCTTTGACGCGGGTCCATGCGCTTCCGTGCTGCTCTTCTTTCCACCAGGTCGGATGCCACGTACTTGCTTGTCCCATTTTGGATATCTCCTTTTTACGCATCCCGTGAATTGCAATCACGAGGCCATCCCAGCGGCCGGGGCAGGCTGAGTTGGCCGCGACCGCGAATTGCGGCGAAGACCGCCCGCGCACCAAGGCGGGTGCGCCCGCGTCGCGCGCTCCGGCGCCACGCCCTGTGGCGATTCACCTCGTGCGGCGATGCCCCGCTCCGTGGCGGTCGACGGCACTAGAGCTGCAGAGCGCGCACGGATGACCCTCGTCGCCTTGAGCTCGCTCTCACGCGTCGCGCCACGAACCAGGCCCACGGGCGGCGCCCGACTCGTCGCCTTCTTGGCAATTCTCGCGGCTCTCGAGGGCTGCGAGCGGCACGGGGTGCGTGGGCTGTCCCTGTCCCGTGACGCGCTCGGCGATGCGGGCCTCTCCGAAGCGCTCGATCAAACCCTCGGCGTCCGCCTGGAGCCGGGGCACAACGTCACATTTGCAAACGACGCACGCATTTTCGACGCTCTGGCGCGCGACATCGAATCGGCGACATCGAGCGTCAATGTTCTTATCTACATTTGGGAAAAAGGGGCGGCCTCCGATCGGATCGTAGCGGCGCTCACCGCCCGCGCGCGCGCCGGCGTGACCTGCCGTGTGCTCGTCGACGCCTTCGGCAGCTCGGCGTTCGCGGACGATCTCCGCCCTGCCCTCGTCGCATCGGGCTGCGACGTTCGCATTTTTCGGCCGGTACCCGGCGGGCGCGACGACACGGCGCGAAGCCATCGAAAACTCGTCGTCGTCGACGGGCGCGTCGGATTCACGGGAGGCTTCGGTATTCGCGATTCGTGGTTGGGCGGAGGTACGGGTAACGATGCGCTCGCGTGGCGCGATACCAACGTTCGCGTCGAAGGGCCTGCCGTTGCCGACATGCAACGCGCGTTCGCCGAGAGCTGGCAGGAAGCCGGCGGCCCACTGCTCCCGAAAGCGTCCTTCAGCCCCGCGGGCGCCGTAGATGCCGGAGCAAAGGGTGATTCGTCCACGGTGCGTGCAGCGTTCGTCGCGAGCACCGGGTCCCCCGTGGTGACCCGCGCAGAGCGACTCACCCAAGTTGCCATTGCTTCGGCCCGCTCACGACTCTGGATCACGAATGCCTACTTCGTCCCTTCGGATGCCCTTCTCGCGCTCCTTGAGGAAAAGGCAAAAGCGGGGGTCGACGTGCGGCTCCTCACCCCCGGAACGAAGAGCGATTCGAAGACGTCGCTCTTTGCCCAGAAGCGCGAATACGGCAGTCTCCTCGACCGAGGCGTACGCGTATTCGAGTATCAGCCCGTGATGATTCACGCGAAGACGATGGTCATCGACGACGACCGAATCGTCGTCGGCTCGATCAACCTCGACCCACTTTCGCTGAACCGTCTCGACGAGGGGGCGCTCGTCGCGCAAGACGTCGGCGTCGCTCGGGCTCTCGCGGAGGCGTTCGTCGACGATTGCGCCCACGCGAAAGAGCTGAAACCGCATTAGCACCGGGGCGCGCGACGCCCCGTGCCGACATCCTTCACGCCGCGGCCCCCATCGTGGGGAGTGCGCGGCTGCCCTGCGCGATGAGCCGCACCATCGTCTTTGCCACTTTGGCCGCTGCTTTGGGCCCTACGCCCGTGACGAACGGGCGCGAGACCTGAATGAAGTGCGGGTCGACATACGCGCGAACTTCGTCGAGATGCGTGAGCCGCGCGCCCGCGCGACGGAGCTCGTCGTCGTTCACGAGGGGGAGCGGCAGGAACTCGGGTCGAACGAGTCCGAGCGGGATGAGGGTGCGATCGAGAGCGTGGGGAAAGCCCGTCATCGCATGCCCGCGAACGATGCTCTCGCCCGGAAGCTGCGGAGAGGTGACGAATGCGAAGGTCGATGTCGCGTGGCATACGCCTCCAAGGAGGCAGCCCCGCAGATACAAGGAGCGAATCACGTCGTGCACCGCGGCGCTGCGGTTGACGTCGAACAGGCAGCCGTGGCCGCCTGGAAGAAATAGTGTGTCGAGGCGATCTGGCTCGATTGCGGCAAGTGTGCGCGCACCTCGCAGCGCCTCCTCGAGCGCGCGGCCGCGCTCGGTCTCCGGGGCAATGGCGCTCGGAAGGCCCAATCCGAACGACGACAACGGGCCGGTTTTCGTGAGGCTCATCTGATCGGGCCGCGGCGCTGCGCCGTGAACCGTATAAAGCTCCACGTCATAGGCGGCATCCTTGAATGCCCAATAGCCGCCAAAGACCTCTTCCCAGTGGTATCCGACGCTGCTCACAATCATAGCGACCCGTTTCATGACTTCACCTCGCGACATCATTTTTCGTCTGCGAGCGGATCCCTCAGCAGCTCGCGTGCCAGCTGCGTCTCAACGGCTCCGAGACGCGCATGCGACTGCGTGGCGTGGCCCGCATGCCGTGGCCCTCGGCGCGATGGATACGCGCCGCGAATCCTCACTTCGATTTTTCGATAGGCGCCGTAGCATTCAAGCTTTTACCGAAGAATTTGCCATTCACGGCGGCTGTCGCGGACTTGCCACGATGTAGCCTGCGTAGAGCCCCGCGGTCTCCATGTCCGCGCTAATTGAATTGGCACTCGGCACGTGCGTTGACACTCGTCCGCCAGACTCTCAGTCTCCTCGACGATGAAGCCCGTCACCTCGGCTACCGCGGTCGTCGTCCTTTCGGCGACGCTCGCATTCGCGTGCTCCACGGCATTCGCGCCCCTCGCGTGCGCGGTTGATGGCGACTGCCCGAGCGCCCACGTCTGCGCAAAAAAGGAATCGGCCTCCTACTGCGCGCCCGCGGGCGAAGAGCCGATCCGAGTAGGAATGAGCGCGCCCGCGTCGGGCCCGAGCCAAGACTTGGGGATCGAAATGCGACGCGGCATTCTCATGGCCTTCGATGCGCAGAACGCGGCCGGTGGTGTCGCGGGAAGAAAGCTCGAGCTCGAGTTCCGCGACGACAGCTACGTCCCCGAGCTCGCCGAGGCTGCGTCGCGCGAGCTGCTCGACGTCGTGTCCGAAAAAGGCGTCCCCGCGCGGTGCCCGACGACCTCGAGCCCGGTGGTAACAGGGCAAAGCGCCGTTTCCGACAGCGCCCTCGCCCGTGGCCCGAACGCCGTCATCGCGCTTTTGGGGAACGTGGGAACGCCCACGATGGTTCGAGCCGCGCCCATCGCCGTCGAGACGGGGTCGCTCTTTTTCGGCGCCTTCACGGGCGCCGCGAAGTTCCTTCGCGACGGCAGCGCCGGCCCCTGCGCGCGCTACGTTTTCAACGTGCGCGCGAGCTACGCCGACGAGGCGCGCGCAACGCTCGAATACTACTTTCAGACGGGCGTTCCCGACTACCGCCACCTCGTGAGCTTCGATCAGAACGACACCTTCGGACAGGCCGGCTTTGACGGCCTCGTCGCCGCGTACCAGGCGCTCAAGACCGATCTCCCCAGCGGCGACGCCATTAAACGCTTTCGGTATACGCGCGACGACCCGTCGAGCGTCGCGCCGCAAATCGACAACACGACGCGCTACCTCTCGAGCCTCCTCGCGAACGACAGCGCACCGCATACCGTCGGCATCTTCATGACCGACACCTATGGTGCGGCGGCGAAGTTCATTACCGCGGTTCGTGATTGGCAATATGCCAACGACGCCGAGCAGACGACCCTCAAGAAAGCCTCGCGCCTCACGTTGGTCTTCAGCAACGTATCCTTCGTCGGGCCGGACACCCTCGCCGATCGCTTGAAGAGCGCGGGCGCCTACAGCACGCCCAACGGCCCGAGAAGCTACGGCGACGGCGTGCTCGTTTCCCAGGTCGTCCCGAACTTCAACGACGACCAGAGCGACGGCGTGCGGACGTACATGACGCAAATTCAAGCCGCGGGAAGCGCGCCGTCGTTCACCTCCCTCGAGGGGTACCTCACGGCACGCGTCTTCATCGCGGGGCTCGTGGCGAACACGGGCGCACTCTCCCCCGACACGTTGATCGGCGCTTTCGAGGGCCTACCGCCCCAAAATTTGGGCCTCGGTGCGTCGGCCGGGTTCTCTGCGACGAGCCACACCTACTCGAAGTCCGTCTGGGGAACGGCCATCACGGCAAATGGCAGTTTCGCGAATAAGTATTACTGGAGCGAAGGGCAAACCATTCAGGTTTACGAGTAGCGGAAGGCGAACCTCACGTGCCTCAACCCATGGCGACACCTACGGATTTGGTTGAAGTGATTGGGCGCTACGCCCTTCACGCCCCCATCGCCAAAGGGGGAATGGCGGTCGTCCATTTGGCGCGCATCCTGGGGCCCGAAGGCTTTAGCAGGGTCGTCGCGGCGAAGCGGCTCTTACCGCAATACGTGGAGGACGAAGACTTCATTGCGATGTTTCTCGACGAAGCGAAAATCGCATCGAAGATCCATCACCCCAACGTCGTCCCCGTCATCGATATCGTCTATTCGGACCGGGAGGTCATACTCGTCCAAGAGTACGTTCACGGCGTCCCCCTCGATCAAATCGCGAAGATCACGGCGCGCGGCGCGCCGATTCCCGAGGGGGTCGTCCTTGCGATCATCTCCGGGATCCTGTCGGGGCTCCACGCGGCGCACGAAGCGAAGGACGAACGCGGCGAGCCGCTCAACGTCGTCCACCGCGACGTATCACCGCATAACGTGATGGTCACCGTCGACGGCGTCGCGCGCGTTCTCGACTTTGGGATTGCCAAGGCGCGTTCGAGCTCCCACGTCACGCGCGAAGGCGTTTTCAAGGGGAAGCTTTCGTACCTCGCCCCCGAGCAGCTGGGCGGCTCCAACATCACCAGACGCGCCGACGTGTACGGCGCGGCGGTCGTCCTCTGGGAGATGCTCGCCAACCGTCGCCTCTTCGCGAGCGAAAAGATGGACGCTGCGCGCATCATGGCGGCGGTCGTCGGCGGCTCGATTCCGAGCCTCCGCGAAAGCCTCGATGCCCAGTGGTCGTGCCTCCCCCCCGAGCGGCAACGGCTCATTGTCGCCATCGAGCCCGTCGTCGCAAGGGCGCTGTCGCCCGACGCGGAAGCGCGCTTCGCAAGCGCCCACGACATGCTCGCGGCGATTACGGCGGTGAGCCGCGCCGCGACGCCCCAAGAGGTCGCCGCGTGGATCCGCGTCGTGGGCGCGTCGTTCCTCGAGTCGAAGCAGCAGGCGATCGTCGAAAGCGAAGAGGCGTCCCGGCATCTCCGCATGGAACGCGGCCGTGGGCCCGAATCGGCGAGCCGCGTCTTCGTATCGCGCCCTCCGCCGAGCTTCGGCCCCTCGCGCGCGCCGATCGCTATTTCGATTCCGCCCCTCAGCGGCGGCCGCACGGGCGATGGGCGGCGACGCGCGATGATCCTCGGCGCCGCGGCGCTCCTTGGCATTCTCGCGTTCTGCCTCGTCGCATTCGTGAGGCCGAGCACCCCCGAGAACGCAGCGTCCCAAGCCGGCGCCGGCGTCGTGTCCGTGCCGTCCCCCCTCGACCTCGGCGCCGACCTGCAGCGCGTGATTCCTCAAGATCTCGGGGTTCGCGCCCCATCGTCGCCGGGCGTCGCCGATGCCGGCGATATGGCAAATAGCGGCGCCGTGCCCCCGCCGCGCGCCCCCGCCACGGCGACGGCGCGCCCCTCGCCTCCGCCGCGCCCTCACCCACCGGAGCGCCCGCGACCCGCGCCGGAAGCACGGGCCGAGTCCACCCGCGGCGACGGCGCAAGTACGGCAGCGTCGTCGCCCACGCCGGCGGCCTCGGCCGACTGCACGACTCCTTACTACTGGGACGGGCCTAAGAAGGTTTACAAACCGAACTGTCTTTGACGGCGAGACTCGGAGAAGGCCATGAATCGCAATCGCACACCGCTTCGTACGGGGATCTACGCCGCAAGCTCTATCGCCTGGGCGCTCGCTGCACTTCCCGCAGCGGCGGCCCCGCCAGCGTCGTCCGGGCCGACCAAAGACCAGTGCATCGACGCCCATAGCCGCGGACAAGATTTGCGCGAGCAGAAGCGCTTCGTGCGCGCCAAAGAGCAATTTCTCTTATGCAATCAGTCGTCGTGCCCCGGCCCCATTCAGGCCGATTGCGTGCGCTTCATGGAGCAGGTCGACTCGGTGATTCCCACGGTGAGCTTCGGCGCGCGTGACGACGAAAAGCGCGATTTGCCCGATACCCAAGTCTACTTCGACGGCTCACCGGTCGCGTCGCGCCTCGACGATGCAAAGCTCGTCGAAGCCGACCCGGGGCCCCACGCCGTGCGCTTCGTCCACGCGGGGCGCGAGGTGAACATGCGCGTCGTTCTCACGCCCGGCGACAAAGGGCGCGCGCTCATCGGCCTCTTCACCAGCCCCGCCGCCGCGGCGACCCAACGGCCCGCGCCAACGCCTGCGTACGAGCCGCGCTCGGCACGCTCGGCGTGGCCCCTGGTGCTGGCCGGCGTCGGAGCTGCGGGCTTCGTCGCCGGGTCGGCGATGTTCGTCGTCGGAATCGGGCGCGTCCCGACCGAATGCAGCGTCTCGAACCACACCTGCGCCTCGGCGCCCGGCGATGATAGCTTCGATCGTGCCCATTCTGCGGTCTCGATGAGCAATGCGGGGCTCGCCGTGGGCCTCACCGGCGCCGTCGCCGCGATTGCCGGGCTCACCTGGTACTTCGCACTCCCAACGAGCACGGGCGGCGGCGAAGGGCGCCCCCCGACTGTGGCGCTCTCCCCGTGGTTCGACCGCAGTGGCGGCGGCGGTATGACGATCCGCGGCGCGCTCTAAATGCCAATCACGCGCACGGCATCGCGCGCTAAAAGGTAATCCCCGGGGCGCCGAAAACGTCGTTCACGAGCTTCACGAGCAGGTCGGCCTCGCCTTGGCAGAAGCCTCCCACGTCGGTCGCGTCGAGATCGAGCACCGCGTGCAGCTCACCTGCAACGACGACGGGCACGACGAGCTCGGAGCGCGTGCGGTCGTCGCACGCGATGTGGCCGGGAAACGCGTGAACGTCGTCGACCCGTTGCACCTTGCGTGTGCGCGCCGCCGCGCCGCAAACCCCGCGGGCGAAGTCGATGCGAAGGCACCCCATGGTCCCTTGGTAGGGGCCTACGGCGAGCATGGACGGCGCAATTCGGCGGTAAAAACCGCACCAATTGGCCTGCGCGAAGGTCTCGTAAAGCAGGCACGCGAGGGTCGCTTGGATGGCGACCGCGTCGGTCTCACCCTCGAGGACGGCGCGCATTTGCGGAATCGCCTCGGCGAGGCGCTCGACGCGTACGTAATCGGGAAGGAGCGTGCCCCGTGCTACGGCGGAGAGGAGAATACCTTCGGACATGCGCGATGCGTAGCATGTCGAGGTAGCACGAGGCCTGCTCCGAAAATCAGACGGAGTAGCTGGTGCTCGCCGTCTCGCCGCCGCGACCGGTCCAGTTCGTGTGGTGGAACTCCCCGCGAGGCGCATCGACGCGCTCGTAGGTGTGCGCGCCGAAGTAGTCGCGCTGCGCCTGAAGCAGGTTCGCCGGCAGGCGATCGGACCGGTAGGAGTCGTAGAAGGCGAGCGCCGTGCTGAACGCGGGAACGGGAATCCCCGCGATGACCGCGTTGGCAATCGCGGTGCGCCAACCGGCCTGCGCCTTCTCGATTTCGCCCGTGAAGTACGGCGCCAACAGCAAGTTTGTGAGCCCTTCGTCTTTGTCGAAAGCCTCTTTGATCTTACCGAGGAAACGGCTTCGGATGATGCAGCCCCCACGCCACATCAGCGCGATTCCGCCGTAATTGAGCTTCCAGCCGTAGGCCTTCGCCGCCGTGCGCATAAGCATGTAGCCCTGTGCATAGCTGATGATCTTCGATGCATAGAGCGCGTCGCGAATGGCATCGACGATCTGTTTGCGATCGCCCCGAATTTTACCCTCGCTCGGCCCTTTCAGCACTTTCGAGGCGGTCACGCGTTCGTCTTTGAGGGCCGAAACGCAGCGCGCGTAAACGGCTTCCGAGATGAGCGTAATGGGGATTCCGTGCTCGAGGGAGTCTTGCACGGTCCATTTACCAGTCCCCTTTTGGCCGGCGGCGTCGAGGATCTTCTCGACCAAGGGCGTTCCGTCCTTGTCGTTGAACGCGAGAATGTCGCGCGTGATCTCGATGAGGTAGCTGTCGAGCACGCCCGTGTTCCACTCGTCGAACACGTCGCGCATCTCGGCGTGGCTCATTCCGAGCCCCACTTTGAGCAGGTGGTACGCCTCGCAAATGAGCTGCATATCGCCGTACTCGATGCCGTTGTGCACCATCTTCACGTAGTGCCCGGCGCCGCCTTCGCCGACCCAGTCGCAGCACGGCGACCCGTCGTCGACCTTGGCCGAGACGGACTGGAAGATGTCTTTCACGTGGGGCCACGCCGCCGGCGAGCCGCCCGGCATGATGCTGGGGCCGCGACGCGCGCCTTCTTCGCCGCCCGAAACGCCCGTGCCGACGAAGAGGAAACCCTTGGCCTCGAGCTCTGTCACGCGGCGCGATGTGTCTTGGTAGAGCGAGTTTCCGCCGTCGATGATGATGTCGCCCTTCTCGAGGTGCGGCACGATCTGCTCGATCAGCTCGTCGACCGGCTTGCCCGCCTTCACGAGCATCATCACGCGCCTCGGCTTCTTCAGCTTCGAGACCATCTCTTCGATCGAGTGAGCGCCGATGACCTTGCTGCCCTTGGCCTCCTTCGCGAGGAAGTCGTCGACCTTCTGGGTAGAGCGGTTAAACGCGACGACGGTGAAACCGTGGTCGTTCATATTCATGATCAGGTTTTGACCCATGACGGCCAGACCGATGAGCGCGATGTCGCCTTGAGCTTCCATGCCGGGCTCCACTCCACGAGAGGTATGCTTTGCGTGCGAGCGCGGAGTCTACGCCGACCTCGCCGATTCGCGTGAGCGCGGAGAATCGCGCGGACTCGGGGCGCGGCGATCGGGCTCGAATTCGCCACGAAGCCGGCGCGCGGCCGTCGTGCCTGCGGTTCAGTGCGTGAAGCGGACGCGGATCGGCTTTGTCTCGCCACGAATGGCGACGCCGTTGCGATCGAGCGCAGCGATGCACTTCTGACGCGCAGAGCACTTGCGCGCCTCGGCGTCGTAATCACCACCCGGCGAGGCGAGCACCATGACGTTTCCCACGCGGCCGTTCTCGAGTACGGCGAGCTGCAGGATCACGACGCGATCCTCCTTCGCGTAACTCGGTGGCTCGCACTCCCAGTCGACATCCGTAGGGCATTTCGCCGTGCGGGAGAGATCCGGCGGGGGCGGTGGAGGGGGCGGCGGAGGCGGCGCGGGCGGGCCGGGCACGACGTTCGGCGCGGCGCCGGCGCCGTGACCGCCGACGGTCGCCACGTCGCCCGTGCCGTCGTGGTCGGTCTCGCCGCCCGCGTACGTCTCGTTGTCGGCCGTCACGAGCGCGTTCTCGTCGTCGGGCTTCGGCTCTTCCTCGGGCTCGGCGACGAGGGCCGCGCCGGCGCGGGCGGCGGCGGGGATCAGTTCGGCGGCGTACTTCGGCGCCGTGGGGGTGGGCTTCTCCTCCGGAGGGTCGGGGAGCACCTCGGGGACGACCGGCGGCGGCGGCGGAGGCTCGACCTCGAGCTCGACAGTCTGAGGGCCGGTCTGAGCATGGGCATTGAAAACGCCGAGCCCGAGGAGCGCCGACCAGACCGCCCCTTGGAAGAGACCCCCATGAATTGCGAGCGCAAGCACGATACAGGACGCGCCCACGTGGCTCGCGCGCTTCTCGAGGCGACGCAGCGCGTGGAACGGGTCGTCGAGGGCGGAAGTTGTCTCACGCATCGCGCGGCAAGAATGAACCAAGTTGCGAACAAAGGCTCGTCGCCAATTCGTAGGACGCACTCATTCTTTGTAAATATTGAGGTCGCCCCAACCTGCGCAGAATGCGAGAGTCTCGAGCCTTGGAGGACGGACTCACCATGACGCGAACGCTTGCCCGTATGTTTCCCGCCGCCGCCGCGGCCCTTCTTGCGACGCTCGTCGCCGGCTGCGCGGGGCTCTTTCCGAACATCGAGAAAGACCCGGATTTCGGCCAGTATTTCACGATGCGCGCGTCGGGCACGGCCGAGCAGGCGAAGCTCACGGCCGAGGGCCTTTCGGGCTCGGAGACCGAGGTCGCGAAGAAGGCCGACGGCTACCGAGGTCGCGCACCGATCGGCATTGTCGACTTGCGGATAGAAGATAACCATATCGTTGGAAGCGCCGGCCGCGGCCCCACGGATCTCTATGTCGAAGAGGCGAACAACAGCCTGAAGATTCGCGGCAGCTACGGCGGCAAGCTCGGCGAAATCGAGCTCACGCCCGAGAAGCTCGTGGGCGTCGTGGGGACGTGCCAATACGACCTCGCCCGGCCCAAGGGCGCCGTTTGGTATACGGGCCGCCGCTCCTGCGATGTCGCCATGTCCGGCGCCGAGCTCGCGCTGCCGACCGCGTTCGAGGCCCGCCCCGTCGCCGAGCGCGCTCTGCTTCTCGCCGTGTTCCTCGGTCGCTGAGCGCCACGTCGCTGCACCATCCGGTCTCCCGTTTTCTTCGTTTACCGGCGCGCTAGAGCGCACAATTGCCTTCCCGGGCGCCTTGGCGCCGCTCTTACCTTTTGACCCCATCGAACCGAGGAGTCGTCATGATCCGAGCAACCGTCTGCGGAACGCTGTTGGCTACTACCCTTGCCCTCGCGCCTGGCATCGCCGCCGCCGACGAGCCGGTCGCACCGCTTCCTTCGGCTGCGGCGCCCGCGGCTCCAGCGCAGACCGCGCCTCCGGCAACGGCGCCGACCGATGCGCCCGCCGCTGCAGCACCGGTCGCCGCCGCCGCACCCGAAGCGCCGCCCATCGCGCCCGTCGAACGCGATCGTCTGCGCGCGTTCAGCTCGCTCCGTCTTCGCTACGATGCCCGCTCGGGCGAGGCGTACGAGGGGTCTTCGACCGCGCCCCTCGCGCGCGACACGCTCTTCGCCCGCCTCGGTAGGCAAGACCTCATCGACGCCGACGCGTCGCGCCGAACCGCCCGCACGTACCTCTTCATCGGCGCAGGAGCTGCCGTCGTCGCCGGTGTCGTGGCCGGGCTCGTCATCTTCGAGAACGGACCGACCATCAACAGCGCGGCGTGCGAGCAGTCGGGGCAGAACGCGTACAACCAGTGCATCGATGATCACAAACGCGCCAACATGTTGAGCGGCGTGTCGATCGTCGCAGGCGCCTTGGTGGGGACCGGGCTTCTCTCCTTCGGTTTGAGCCTCGGCAAGAGCCCCCTCCCCGCGCGCGAGACCGAGTCGCTCGTTGCGAATTACAACGGCGAGCTGATGAAGCGACTCCGCTCCTCGGGCGCGCCGCCGAGCCCCGGAACGCGCCTCGAAATCTCACCCCAAATGAGCGCGTCGGGCGGCGGACTTACCGGTCGACTCACGTTCTGAGGGGCGGCCGCACCGGCGTCACCAACCCCCTTTCTCAATCGCGCGCGAAGCCGCAACGGTGCAAACCGCTGCGGCTTCTTTGCATTTGGCGACCGCGAGATACTTCGCGCTTCGAGACGCGTGCGTAATCGGCATACCGTCCCCGAGACGGATCCGAGAGGGCCGAATTACGCGCGAGAATCGCGCTTCTCTCGGGCAGAAACGACTATCGACGTCGGCCGTCGCCCTCATCTCAATCGCATTACCGAAAATAGCATTTTCTAAAATTGAATTAGCCGACCAGCGCCGCAATTGCCGAGTACGAAGTCGTGGAAATTTGCGAGCACGCGCATTTCGCGTGCGCTACCTTGCGGCCAAGGACGGGCTGCCTGCCGGCGGCACGGGCGCCTCGCCCACGGCCGCCTGCCGCATCGTCACGACGACGCCCCTCGCCCGCACGTGCGCATCGCTGACGACCAATGCGTGGCGTCGCGGTCGGCCAGCCCTACAGCACGTCGGCCGACTGCTGCGGCGTGCTTCAAGGGTCGCAGTGCGCCCCCACGAGCGGGTCTGCGGACGCCACGCTCACGTGCCAGCCCCCGCCGCCCCTCGTGATGTACCCGGACGCAATTTACGTTCGCGAGCTTCGATTGGCGTGCCGAAACGCCCGGCGAGAGCGCAGTCCCCAGCGCCGACTGCTCCCAGCTGTTCTTCGCCGTGAAGCGTGCGGGAGGCACCGGCGCGAGCCTCGTCTCCGCGACCTTCGCGCCGTAGCGAGCCCTCGCGCGGATCCGGCCGCCCCACGACACACACGACCGCTGAATCGTTGACGGAGTCTCCACGTGGCGGTCTAAAGGTCGCCACCGTGCCGATTCCGTCGACGACGCCACCGCCGGGCTGGTCCCGCGAGACGCCTGCTGCAGCCGTCGCCGGCGTCGCGGCGGTGGTGGCCGGCACATTCGCAATTGCGAAAGAGCTCACGTCGGCGACGCGCAGCACTCCTCAAGTCTACGCGCTCGGCATCGCGCTCCTTGGCGCGCTTTCCCTCAGCACGCTCGCCGTCGCCCGCGCTCGTCGCAAAGATGCAAAAGAAGCAAAGCAAGAGACTCCCGACG
Organism: Myxococcales bacterium; assembly: GCA_025354825.1. GTDB lineage: Bacteria > Myxococcota_A > Polyangia > Polyangiales > Polyangiaceae > JANXMC01. The sequence continues at coordinate 11,249 of JANXMC010000749.1, read as the reverse complement.
ATCTACGCGGGTGCCTGCACGTGCTCCACGCCGCCGTGCGGGCTTACAAGAGCGCGGAAAATCCGGGCGACGGTTGGCTTCGCATCACGGTGCACCGCCTCGACGGCAACACCCTCGAGCAGAGCGTCGGCTACGTCGGGAGCGAGGACGGCGGCGCCGGGCGGCGCTTTTCGATCAACGCCGGACTCATCGGCCGCGTCGCCCGGGTCGGCCAGGTTCGGCGCGTCGATCGCCCGGCCGACATGGGCCTCGCCGAGTGGCTCCACTACCTGGTCGAAGACGGCCTCACGCAGGAGGCCGCTGAGACAACGCGCCGAGATCGCTTCGCATTTCTCGCCGTGCCGATTCAATCGCCCGGCGTCACGGCCGTTCGCGCCGTCGTCTACCTCGACGCGGGGACGCCCGACTTCTTCGACGACGGCACCACCGCGCTCGTGATTGCCGGTACGGAAGGGTTAGCGGCTTGGGTCGACGAGCACTACTATCGAGGGTAGGGAGAAGCTCGATGACCTCTGCTGCCCGAATCAGCGTGCCCCAGGCCCCCGCCGAAGCGCCCGTTCCGGCCCCCACGCGGGAGCCCGTCGAACGTAACGACGAACGTTCGCGCGTCGTCTCGCGGGTCATCTCGCCGAAGGGGGCACGGGTCCGCGAAACGGTCGTCATCCTCTCCGAAGCGGCCGCGCGCAGGCTCATGATTCAGGGCCAGATTCCCCCCCGCTGATCGCCGCGCGGCCGCGCCATCGAGTCGTTCAGAAATCCGGTGAGCGCGGCACGGCCGCAGGCGAAGTAGGCATAGAGCGACTTCGTTGCCTATGTAGCCTTCTCGAGGAATCCAAAATAAGCTCGGTGAATTGTGGTGTAGGTACCCCGCTAATTCCCATTCTCATTGCCCAAGATTTGCCCGTTCGCATCGCGGCCGTACGCTTAGCGGGCCGCCATGAAATACCTCTTCGGTGACTCGACCCCCTCCCCGCTCGATCACAACTTCATCGAGCTTCTCCGCGACGCCCTCGACTTCTCGGTAAACGTCGCCCTCGCAGACGAGCACGTCGCAGGGCTTCGCGCGCGGGGCGAGCGCGAGTCGCGCGCGGGCGACGAAGAGATTCGCAGACTGCGCGCCATGGAGGCGGCCATCGTTCATTGTATCGAGGGCACTCCAAAAGGCATGACGTCGTCGGCAACGGCCCTAGGCGCGAACGCTATTTTGGATTCGACGAGCGACACGATCCGCGCCCAAGAGTCCTCCGTTCACCGCGGCGTCGCGAGCGTTCTCGAAGCCCTCGAGGCCGACGAAGCCGTTGCCCGCGAGGGGTGCTTGGGCGCCCTCGCAACTCTTCTTTTGGCCCACGACCTCCCCGCGAGCGCCACCACGCTCCGCCTCGTTTTGCAGCCCAACGGCGGCTACGCGGCCACGCTCGACGCCGTGACGCCCTACGGGCTCGCCTCGCGCCTTCAGCTCGAAATCCCCGGGCCGCACGTCTTCGCGCACGTCGTTCGCCTCGAGAAGATCGCGGCACACCTCGAAGTGCAGGCGCCGGAAGCCTCGGGGTGGATTCGCAAAGAGGTAAAGCTCAAGCCGCAACGGCTCGATCGCTATTTCATCACGTCGCTGGTTATCGACGCCGAAGCGACGCGCCTCTCCCTTCGCGTCGACAGCGACGGGCGCGGCGCCGGCTTCGACGTGACGGTTCGTCGCGACGAGCCGCGCGTCTCGTTCGCTCGAACGTCCGAGAACGAATCGGCCGACGCCGCGGGGCCCGCGTCGGATGGGCCCTTCGAGATCAGCGCGGAGGACGCCGCGAAGCTCATTGCGCTTCACGAGGCGCTCACGCAGGTGACGGCCGATCTCCCTCGATGCCGCAAGGCCCTCGCCAATGCGACCCTCGACACGATTCCGTTTCGCGAGCACCGCCGCCTCGCCATTCTCGTCGACCGCCTCGTCGCGGCGATGTCGAAGACGACGGAAGAGATCTCGCGGCGCTCGCTGACGCCCACGGAGCTCGTGCTCAAACGGCTCGTCTCGGGCGACCGACGCGAGGAAATCTTCGTGTCGAAAAGCGCTCTCTTCGAAAAGCTCGCGCCTCTTTCCGAGAGCGCGCGCGAGCGGTTTCTCCCGCTTATCGCAACCATCGAAATCGTCCCGCCGCCCATCCCGTCGGGGCTGCAGCTTCAGCCGCCGCCCTCGTCGCGCCCGACCGCGCGCATGGGCACGGCGCCGCCGCCCTTGCCGCCCGTGTCGCCGCCGCCGATGCGCGTTTCAGTGCCCGCGCCCGCGCCCGTCGACGCCCACGTTCTCGAAGCGGTCGCCGCGCCGCCGCCCTCGCAGCCCCTTCGCAAAGAGCGACCGGCGAGCAGTGGCGACTTTCTCTCCATCGACATTCTCACCACCGAGCCCGTGCACCTCCACGACGAGCCGAGTGTGATCATCGACGAGACGGCGACCACGTGAAGGTGATGCGATGTCGGTGAAACATGTTCTACCGAATTGACGAATGACGACAATCATCCGCTCGGCCGAAACGTCTCCGCAACACTGTCTCCGTGGCATATCGGGAGACGTCTTGCCGTGACGTAATCTTGCGTGCCGACTATTCAAATCGCGGCGGAGGTCCTCATGCGATTTGTACGGTCGGCGAGCTGGTCGGGTGCAGTTGTCGTCCTTTCGTTGGCGTGCGGTAACGGCTCGGGCGCCGACGGCTCCGGGTTCACCAACACGAACGGCGCCGACGCTTCGGTGGCGGCATGCCCGCCCGGCGCGACGTCGTCGTGCGCGTGCAACGGCGGCCCTGCAGGAACGCAGGTCTGCACGGCGAGCGGAACGCCCGGCACCTGCGCGTGTACGTCGGCGCCTCCCCTCACGAACGACGCATCGGCCGACCGATGCAATAACCTCGTTTGCGAGGCGTCGGAGAGCTGCAAGACCTGCCCGCGCGACTGCGGCGAATGCCCCAAGTGCGAGCTCGCTCCGTCCTGCACCGACGGCCTCGCACTCCCGGCGCAGACGACCGAGCTCAACTTCGACGACCTTTCCAAAGTTGCCGCCGCGCCCACGACGGATGCCGGCGCGCCGATTCCCAACTTGTGCCTCGACGCGCAACTTCGATTGCGAATTGCCCGGGTCGACGTAGGCCATCAAGGCAAACAGGTTTGGCTCCCCACGGGGACTATCTCGGGGTCGCCCGCGTCGTACTACTGCATCGTGCAAGCGTCCGACGGCTTCGTCGCGCCCACCTCGCCCGACGCAGGCCCGAACGGCACGATGGAAGTCGCCATTACGCGCCCTACTGCCGCGATTCCCGACTTCCAAGGCGCCGACTTCGCGCCTACCGATTCCATCTTCTGGGGGCAGACCGGCCCGCGCATCTCACGCAGCAACCTGACGCTCACATACAGCTGCTTTCAGCAAAAAGAGACGGGCGACAGCACGTGGGAGACGGTGCTCAAGGCGGGCTCCCAGGCGGCGGGCGGCCTCGCCGGCGCCGGCCCTTACGGGTGGGCCTTCGGTCTCGGCTCCATTGGCCTCGCCGTCGCGGGCGCTGCGGTCGCCGCCGCGCAAAGCCAGGGCGATTGGCACATGTTCGACGTCACGCAGACCATCGACAAGAGCCAGCTCCTCGAGCTCACCAACGGCCACCGATGGTCCTTCGAGCGCAGCGGCGGCGAGTCGGCGTTCCACTACCCGTGGAAGCTCAAGGTCACGGTCGAGTCGTGGGGCTGCGCAGAAGCGCTTCCGCCACCGCCGCACTGAACGCGGTCGTCACGATTCCCAAATAGCGAAAACGCCGCTCCCCTTCTCGGGTGAGCGGCCTTTTCGTTTGAAACGCGTTCTAGAGATTCGCCGAGGAATCCGAACTACGCCTGCGCGAGCATAAGCTCGGCGCAGCGTTCGCCGATCATGAGCGCGGGGGCGTTCGTGTTGCCGCCGGTGATGCTCGGCATGATCGACGCATCGGCCACGCGGAGCCCTTCGACCCCGCGGACACGGAGCATCGGGTCGACGACGGAGCGGCCGTCCGTGCCCATTCGGCAGGTTCCCACGGGGTGGTAAACCGTGTGGATGCGCGTCGGAAGCTCGCGCGCCATGGCGGCGTCGTCCTTGAATTCGGGGCCGGGGTGAAGCTCGCCCTTCACGACGCCTTCGAGCCGTTTGCTCGCCATCACGTCGCGTACGAGCTTAATCCCTTCGAGGAGGAACCGCGTATCGGCGGGGTCTTCCAGGTAGTGCGGATCGATCATCGGCGCGTCCGTGGGGTCGCTCGAGTTGAGGCGAACCTCACCGCGACTCTTCGGATAGATGAGCGTCGGCATCACCGTGAGCGCCGGCCGCGTGTCGACGACGGGGCGAACGGGCAAGTCTTGATTGGGCGACGGGTAGGCCCACGGGAGACTGTGAATCTGCAAGTCGGGAATGCCGTTGGTCGCCACGCGCGACTTCACGAAGCCCGCGCCCTCGAAGACCGTGCGCCCGAACCACGTGTCGCCGCGCGTCGCCTCGGCGATCATGCCGCCCATGAAGTGCATCGCGGTGCCGCGGTGAACGGCCGACGGGGCGAGGAACGTGAGGGGGACGAAAAGGTGGTCGTGGAGGTTGTCGCCCACGGGGAGATCGGACTTCACCTCGAGCCCCTTCTCGCGAAGGTGCGCCGCGGGGCCGATGCCCGACAGCATGAGGATCTGCGCCGAGCCGATGACGCCGGCCGAGAGCACGATCTCTTTGCGCGCGCGGAAAACCTGCTTTTTGTCGCCCGAGATGACCTCGACACCGACGGCGCGCGTCCCCTCGAAGACGATGCGCGAGACCGTCTCGCCCGTGCGCACGGTGAGCCCGGCGTTCTTGCGGCGATGAACGTACGACTCGGACGCGCTGAAGCGGAGACCGCCCCGCGCGCTCATTTGAAAGACGCCGGCGCCGAGCTGCTCTTCGCCATTGTAGTCGTCGTTTATAGGAACGCCGCACTCGGTCGCGAGCGCCTCGATGAATGCCTGGGACGCGGGGGTGATGTCCTTCTGCTTCGTGACGGCGACGGGGCCGCCGGCTCCGCGGAAGTTGGTCGCGCCGCCTTCCCACTCTTCGAGGCGCTTGAACGACGGCAGCACGTCGTCGAAGCCCCAGCCGGTGCACCCTTCGGCGAGCCATGAATCGTAATTCTTGCGGTGGCCGCGGACGAAAAGCATTCCGTTGATGGCGCTCGAGCCGCCGACCACTTTGCCGCGCACGGTCGGAATCTTGCGATTCGCCGCGTGCTTTTGGGGCACCGTGTAGTAGCCCCAATCGAACTTCTTTTTCACCTGCGGCACGGTGTGGATGATCGAAACCATCCCCGGGATCGTGCAAAAGCGGTTTCTGTCACTCTTGCCGGCCTCGAGAAGCAGAACGCTCACGTCCGCAGCGCTCTCCGCAAGGCGCGCAGCCACGATGCATCCCGACGACCCGGCACCTACGACGATGTAATCGAATTCGGTCATGACGCCCCTCGCGGCGACGGAATGAAACATGTTCTACAGAAGAGAGTCAACGCTCGAAGGCACGCGGGTTCCACCCGCGCCGTCTGCTGGCGCCGCATTTTCGTTTTCCGGCTGCGCGTGGCTCGTCGCCTACCACTTTGGCGTTGGGCACGTGCTTCAGCGCCGCACCGACCCCGCGCGTCATGTCTATCTCGGCGCGTCGTCGGGCTCGATTGCAGCGCTCGTCCTCGCGGCCGGCGTCGATTGCGACGAAGCCTTCGCACGCCTCCTCACGCTGGCCCGGAGCTCGGCGCAGCGGCGCCTTGGGCCTGCAGGGCGGATGAGCGACTTCGTCCGCTCCAGCCTCGAAGCGATGATTCCTGAAAAGGCGCACGAATCGCTTTTCGGCAGACTCCACGTTTCGATTACCGAATTGCCTCGGCTGCGGAATCGTAGGCTCCCGGCGGCACCGTTCGTCTCTCGAAAAGAGCTCATCAACGCCATTTTGGCGTCTTGCTACATTCCCTTTTATTACGAGCGACCGGTGCTCGTCGGCGCGCGGCCGTGCATCGACGGCGGGCTGTCCGACAATCAGCCCGTGTTGAACGCAAATACGATTACCGTCTCGCCCACGGGGTCGCGCGTCGTCGCGACCGGCGCGCGGCCCATGATTACGCCGTCCGTACCGTTCGCGCGGAGGGACGCCTTTCTGCCCGACCCGGAGGTCATGCTCGACGTCTACGAAGCGGGAAGGGCCGATTCGGCCGCGTACTTCGACGGGCTCGGGTGGAGCAGCCGGCTCACGGCGTCGAGCAAATCGCCTTCCGAGAACGGTTTCGCGAGCGTCGGGCCGAGGGATACGGGGGACACTTCCGCCTCGTAGTCGTAGCCCGTGACGAAGAGAAACCGGCCTGCCGCACCGCGCGCGCGAAGCTCTTCGGCGAGCCTCGGGCCGTTCATCTCGGGAAGAATTACGTCGGCAATCACGAGCGCGACAGGGCCGGGCAACGTGCTCGCGAGGGCGAGGGCGATGCTCGGGCAGGGGGCGATGCGCACGTCGTAGCCGGCGTCGGTGAGCATTTGCTCAATCGTTCGCGCGACGGCTGCGTCGTCCTCCACGACGAGGACGGTGGCGCCGGAGGCCGCGAGCTTCGCATCGCCGTGGTGGCGCCGAAGCGTTGCAGGAGACACGGGACGCGGCGCGTTTTCGTCCGCCTCGGCATCGTCGGCCCTGGGGAAAAAGAGGCGAATCCGCGTTCCCGCCCCGGGCGCCGAATCGATCGTGAGGCTTCCGCCGCTCTGCTTCACGCCGCCGAAGACCATGGCGAGGCCGAGCCCGGTCCCCTCACCGTTCGGCTTCGTCGTGAAGAACGGCTCAAGGGCGCGCGCACGTGTGGCGGCGCTCATTCCTATTCCGGTATCGGAAACGGTAATCGCAACGTGCTCGCCCAGGCGCGCACCGGCATGCATACGCACGTGCTCGGCGCCCAGAACGACATTGGCAACTTCGAGCGTGAGCACGCCGCCGATAGGCATCGCGTCCCGGGCGTTGAGCGCGAGATTGAGAAGCATCTGCTGCAACGAGCCGGCGTCGAGTCGCACGCTCCAAGGGCTCGCCGTGAGCACGAGGCGAAGCTCGATATCTTCGCCGAGGACCCGGCGCGCAAGGCCCGCCGCCGCGTCGACGGAAGGGGTGACGCTGATCACGGCAGGCGCAACGAGCGCGCGGCGACCGAAGGTTAGGAGCTGCCTCGTGAGCGACGCCGAGCCGTGGGCCGCGTCGACGATGGCGGTGAGCTCGGCGCTCGCGCGGTGACGCGCCAGAAGGGAGGCGTTCGCGAGAATCACCATGAGGCTGTTGTTGAAATCGTGGGCCACGCCGCCGGCGAGGCGCCCCAGGGCTTCGAGCTTTTGCGCGTCGAGAAGCTCGGACTCGAGACGCGCGCGCTCTTTCGCCACGCGTTCGAGCTCGTCGCGGTGGCGCTTTTTCTCGGTCACGTCGATCGTGGTACCGATCATCTGCGAGATGCGCCCCGCGTCGTCGTGCGTGGCGATGGTCGCCATCACGACGTCGCGAATCGATCCGTCTCCACGTACGACGCGAAACTCGATCTCCTCGGTCACGCCCGTCGTGAGCGTCGCTTCGGCGCGCTCGCGAACGCGGGCGAGGTCGTCCGGGTGAATGCACTCGAAGAAAAGCGCGACGCTCGGGCGGTCGGCGCGTACATCGCGCCCGAAGATCCGAAAGAGCTCGTCGGACCAGAGGACGTCTTCGCTTTTGGTGTCCCAGACCCAGCTCCCCATATGGGCGATGCGCTCGGCCTCGATGAGCAGACGCTCCCGCGGCGAGAGGCCCGGCTTGGGCAACGGCTCGGGTCGCGCCTCGAGCTCTGCAACGCGCCGCTTAAGCGCCTCGTTCTCTTCGAGCGCATCCGCGAGCAGCATCGTTGTCGAACGCGTCCTCAGGAAAAGGCCTCCCCCGTGTACGCCAGAGTACTCACGCCGCCGTCGAGAATCGACGCCTGAAATCGTTCACGAACGACCAATCTCGCGATCGAGCCCTTCGTCGTTCCACGCGCGCTGGTCTTCGAGCGGCTCCAGGTGCGTCGTGACCGTTGTCATCGGAAAGCGCTTTCGAAGCGCGTCCTCGATTCGCTCGAGGGTGTCGTGCCCCTGCTGCACGGTCCACGCGCCGGGAACGAGAATATGTACTTCGATAAATCGTCGCGCGCCGGCCTGGCGCGTCTTCAAGGCGTGCCACTGGAGCTCTCGCGAGACGAACCCGGTGAGGATGGCTTCGGCGGCATCGCGCTCGTCCTTCGGCAGCGCGCCGTCCAGCAGCCCCAGCCCCGAGCGGAGAACGAGCTGCCACCCGATTCGAACGATATTGAGCGCGACGACAATGGCAACGATGGGATCGAGGCGTTGAATCCCCGTGAGCGCTACCAGCCCAACACCCGCGACGACGCCGACCGACGTCCAGACGTCGGTCATCAGATGATGGCCATCGGCTTCGAGGGTAATCGAGCGATGGGCGCGCCCGGCGCGCAGGAGCACGCCCGCCACGACGAGGTTCACAACCGATGCGATGGACGAGACGACGAGCCCGAAACCGACGGCTTCGATCGGCTGAGGGTGGCGAATCCGCGCCACGGACGGAATGAGAATGGCGACGGCGGCGACGAGAATGAGCGCACCCTCGGCGCCGCTCGAGAAGTACTCGGCCTTGCTACGGCCGAAGGCGTGCTCGTCGTCCGGCGGGGTCGACGCGGCGCGGAGCGCGAAGAGCGCAATCACCGCGGCCACGAGATTCACCCCTGATTCGAGCGCGTCGGAAAGAAGGCCGACGGAGCCCGTGAGCACGTAGGCGGCCGACTTGAGCGCGATCGTGACCACGGCGGCGCCGATGGAGAGCCACGCGAAGCGCGTGAGCGACAGGGAAGACGTTGCGTGCGTACCGGTCATGGCCCGGTACGACGACTAGCACTCCGGAAGGCCGACCGAGAGCGGCACCGACGCGTCGGTCACCTCGAGCATCGTGAGGGCGAGCCCGCCGCGCGACGTTTCTTTGTATTTGAGCTTCATGTCGGCGCCGGTCTCGCGCATCGTCTGAATCACTTTGTCGAGGGAGACGAAGTGGAGCCCATTGCCCGAGAGCGACAGGCGTGCGGCGTTAATCGCCTTTACGGACGCCATCGCATTCCGTTCGATGCATGGCACTTGAACGAGGCCGCCAATGGGATCGCAAGTAAGCCCGAGGTTGTGCTCCATGCCTATCTCGGCGGCGTTCTCGGCCTGCTCGGGCGTGCCGCCCATCAGCTCGGCGAGGGCGCCCGCGGCCATCGAGCAGGCAGAGCCGACTTCGCCTTGGCATCCGACCTCGGCCCCGCTGATGCTCGCGTTCTCCTTGTAGAGCGCACCAATCGCTCCGGCCGTGAGCAGAAAGCGGACGACGCCGTCGTCCGAGGCGGTTGGCGTGAAGCGGCGGTAGTAGTGCAAAACGGCGGGGATGATGCCGGCGGCGCCGTTCGTCGGCGCAGTGACGACGCGGCCACCGGCAGCGTTCTCTTCGTTTACCGCGAGGGCGTACAGGTTCACCCAGTCGATGACCGTAAGCGGATCCGAGAGCCCTGCCTCGGGTCGGCTCAGAAGTCGGCGGTGCATCTGCGGCGCGCGACGCGGGACTTTGAGGCCGCCGGGGAGAATGCCGTCGGTCTCGCAGCCCCGGCGAACGCTCGCCTGCATGACTTCCCAAATCTCGAGAAGCTTCGTGCGTATTTCGGATTCGCTCCGCGCCACCTGCTCGTTTCGCATCATAAGCTCGCTGATGCTTATTCTGGCGGCCGCGCACCTTCGCAAAAGCTCGTCGGCGCTGTGGAACGGATAGGGGACGTTCGAGTCGTCGTGCGTGATTTTGGCATTCGCGTCGTGGGCCTTCGACGTATCGGTCTCGCGATCGTTCACGACGAATCCGCCGCCCACGGAGTAGTAGACCCGCTGCGTGAGCTCGCTGCGCGCCCCATCCAAGGCGGTCATACGCATGCCGTTCGGGTGGTAGGGCAGCATGCGCCGGCCGAAGAGCGAGAGGTGCTCCTTTTCGGAAAACGCGATCGAGTGCGTGCGTGCGATCATGATGCGCCCCGTCGCGCGCACCTGATCGAGAATGCCGTGAGCGAGCGTTAGATCGACCGTTTCGGGCGCCTCCCCCATGAGCCCCAACAGCACGGCCTTGTCGGTTCCGTGCCCTCGGCCGGTCGCGCCGAGGGAGCCGAAGAGCTCGACTTTGATGGAGTGAACGCGGCTCAGCATCCCGTCGTCGATGAGAGACTTCACGAACATCGCCGCGGCGCGCATGGGGCCGACGGTGTGCGAGCTGCTAGGCCCGATACCGATTTTGAAGAGATCGAAGACGCTGATGGCCATAACGGCTTTCGTGACCTCGGCGGGAGGTTTCGCGCGAGGGGCGAGGAGCATTGCATCGCGCCAATTGCGTATCAAGCAAGGCGGTCGCGACGCCCCGCGGCAGACAGCCCGCGCAGCGCGGATAACGCGGGGCGACTATTGCTCGAAACAGTAAATTCGCAGCGACGTTCGATCGCAGTATTGCAAGTAGGCATTGGACCAGAGCTGATCGCCGTGGCCGCTGATCCCCACGGCCGCGAAGGGGGCCGATGCCGTGTTCGACGTGAAGTCGTTGCAGCCGCTCTGCGCGTACGTGCCGTCGGTCGACGTCGCAGTCCAGACTTCCGCTTCCCGCACCGTCGCGCGTTTCTCGTCGAGATCGATCCCGTGGGCGAGGCCGCCGCTGATGAGGCTCGCGTAGCTCGACGCGACGAGCGTGCCGTCCATCATTCGGTACGCGACGCTCGCCTGGCTGAAGCGCGCGCTGGGCGAGCTCGACGAATCGGACACCCACGCCCGCCACGTGCCGCCGAGAGACGCGCCACCTGCGATGCTTTGGCAGGCGACGTCGGCCCCGACGGCGCCGTTGAACATGGCGGAATAGCCGACGCTCGAGACGAAAACGCGGCGCGCGGCGACGCAGCTGGTGCCGACGCAGACGGACTGCGCTCCGCACGACGCAGGGCACGCAGGCGGCGCGTCCAGCGTGGCGTCGACCGTTGCACCTGCCCCCGCATCGGCGCTGCCCGACGTCTTCTCCCGCGCGACGTCGGCGCCTGCGTCGTGGGGGGCCGTCGCACCGCTGTTGCCGCCGTCTCGTTGCGAATAGGCGTCCCCCACGGGTTGGTCGGACGGCGCCGAAGCGTCGCAATCCGTCGTACAGGCGACGCGCTCGAGCGCCT
>JANXMC010000743.1 GCA_025354825.1 Myxococcales bacterium | reverse complement strand
GGCGAGGCCCAGGAGAGGGATCGCGCGGTGGCCGGCCGACTTCGCGCGATCACCCCATGCCTCGGCTCGGCCGTCCGTGCCGAGGAGCGTGAGAACCGGCGTGCGAGGCGAGAGCGAGCTGTGGTTGTGAACGAGCCGTTGCGCGAATGCCTGATCGTCCGACGACAGGTGTTCGAAGGGAAGGACCCCGAAGACGCGCGAAAGCACCGTCGTCGGCGAGCTCGACGCCATCATCTTTGCAAACGCTTGCGCGGCGCCCTCGAGCGAGTCGAAGGGGCGGGCCATCGTCGCCGCCCTAAGCGTGTCCACGTCCGACCATGTCGACGATTGGAAGCCGTTCATCGCCCGTGTCGTAGCAGGCTGCCGGCGGCGTGGCGCAATCCGCGCGTCCGAGCACGCGCTAATTCTTCTCGGTCACGGATCGATTCCCGTGCGCGCCCGCCTCCTCGGATGCGCCGCGTTCGCGACGGTGCGGCTCGACGACGTGCGGACGAGGTTGCGCCGCTCCGGCCCGACACCACAGCCGCGAGGAGCTCGTGGGCGCGTCAAAGGCGCTCCGCGCCCCAAGGGCATCGTCCTGGCAGGAGAGGAGCTGCGACCAGGCCCAAGCCGCATCGAGAGGTCGCGCGTAACGCGAGCGAAGGTAGTTCCTCGCGCCATCGTCGAAAGCTCGCATGCCCGTGACCACTTCGAAGAGAGCGCGGCGATGGAACCATTCCGCTTGGCTCGCGGGCTTCGGTGACGGCGAGACGCCGCTTTGGCGCGCGGAACTTAGTCCCCGTCGTCAGCCTCCGCGCCCGACGCGCGACGCGATATTCCTGCGAGGCTTTCCCGTTCCGCCTCGGTACGAGCGCGTTCGGTGAGCTGCTGCGCGAACGCCACTTCTTCGGCGCGAAGGCTCACGGCTGTCGATGCGTCGACGACCGATTTTAGCTCGCGAACCATCAGGTGAAAGCACATGCCGCGCGTGAACGGAAGCATGGGGACGGCATCGTTTCTGAGCATCTCGCCGAGACGCTCTCCCATTTGCCTGACATCTTCCGGCCGCGTCGCCGCCCGCGCGCACTGCATCCCCTTGACGAGGGCGTAGGCATGCTCACTCGACAATGGAAGGCTCGCTGACTGCGTTCGCGCGATTTCCACGCACTCGTCGAAGGCTTCTCTTTTCGCACGCGATCTGAGAACTCTATTTGTCGCGTAAGGCCGCAAGATCCAGTCTTTCGGCGCATGCGCCATCGCCTCTTCGAATAGTGGAAGCGCAGCCTCGTCGGCATTCGCGCCGCCCGTCGCCTCTCGACGAACGGCCAACGCGAAGCTGTCGTAAGGCGTGTCCTTACGCGGCGGCTCGATCACTAGTTTAAGAAAGCCGACCAGCTCCGGGGAACTGACCGTCTGCTCCAGGCGTAGAAGTGGCTTGCTCGTCTTCGCATCGAGGACCAGCACCGCCGGGACAGCCGTTACGGCGAAGCGCGCGCGCAGCGCCTTGCCCTGCTCGGTGTCGGCGTCCACGGCGAGCCAGATGAACTTCTGGGAAAAGGTCGACACGAGGGGGTCCGTGAAGAGGCTCGCCTTCATGGCTCGACACGGTTCGCACCAGGAAGCGCCGAAGGCTATGAGCACGGGAACGCCCCGCTCCTCCGCCTCCGCGCGGGCGTCGTTCAAGCTCCCATCTCGGAAGTGAAGAGCCGTCGTGGCCGCGACTACGGTCCCCCCGGTGACGTCGCGTCTCGCGGGCGCTCCCGCGCAGTGGGTGAACGAAAGGAGGGTGGCAGCGACGAGAGCTCCGCGCCCCCACGGCCCTCTCGCGAAATCGCATTTCCAGTCCGTGTCGAGGATCATCCCTCTCCGACACCCGCAGCGACCGTTGGTTCCTCAAAACTCATCGGTCCCGAATCTTCGCCATCGCAGGTGAGAGAGCGCGAGTGTAAAGCATCGACGACCTCCGCCGGCTCCACGCCGTTTGTGATGCGTTCCGCAGGTGAAAATCCATATTGCTCAGTCTTGCCGAGAGCGTCGAGCGTCGCCCACGTGATGAGGCTGCGATCACGGTTGGGCAGCGAGTGCGAGCGCAGGCTCGTGGAGGCGCTACGCTAACGCGATGGCTGACGCGGCTACCCTGTTCGCATGTCCGTGCTGCGGATACCTCACACTCGACGAAGAGCCACCCGGCACCCACGATATCTGCGCAGTCTGCTTCTGGGAGGACGACCGCGTGCAGTTCAACGACCCCGACTACAGGGGTGGCGCCAACACACTCAGCCTGCGCGAATCGCGCGCGAACTTTCTTCGCATGGGAGCATGTGATGAACGCTGCACTCAGTTCGTGAGGCCAGCCCGTCCCGAAGAGAAACCCGAGAGCGGCGTTCCATGACCCGGAACGATTCGGCTCGATACGGCGAACGAGGGGGCGATGGAGGCGGTGCGAAGGGGGGCCGCGCCGAGCGGGGCGTTTCGAGGTAAGCGACCGCTTCCGGCGCCAATTCGCCGCGCGTAGTCGACCGCGCGGAAACGCATGCGGTCTACATAAACCGTCTTGGACGAAGCCGCTGCTGTAGCGCCCAAGTAGGAATGTCGGGTTCGCGCCAAGGAGAAATGTCGGGTTCGGGCGAGCGTCCCCGCCATGACCCGCGCGCTCCAGACCATGAGCCAGCAAGAGATCGATCGGGCGGAATGGATGCTGAGGATTCGCGAGCGACGCGCGACGCAGGCGCAGGTCGCTTCGCATCTCGGCGTGAGCGTGCGCCAAGTCGAGCGCATGTACCGGGCGTACAAGGCCGCCGGCGCGCGTGACGACGCCACGGGGCGGATTATGCAACTTCGATTCGCCGAGGTTGAATCGACCTTTGAATATTTCGAAGCGACAAAGGGATATCTGCGTGAGCACGGTCGGCCCGTCGCATTCTACAGCGATAAGGCGGGCGTCTTCCGCGTGAACGCGAAGCTTCCGAAGGGCGGCGACCGGTCGACGCAGTTCTCGCGCGCGATGAATGAGCTGAACATCGACATCATTTGCGCCAACAGCCGCCAGGCGAAAGGACGTGTCGAACGAGCCCACCAGACGCTTCAAGACCGCTTGGTGAAGAGCTTCGTCTGCGCGGGATCTCGAACGCGGGAGCGGCGAACGCTTTCGCTTCCGAATTCATCGTCGACTACAACCGGCGCTTCGGGCGCGCGGCTTCGAGCCCTCACGACGCGCATCCGCCGCTTCGCCCGCAAGACGATCTCTGCGAAGTGCTTCATTGGAAGGAGCAGCGCCGGCTCACGAACAACCTCGCCGTTCATTACCAGCGCTCCATTTAACTCGTCGAGAGCTCGCCGGCCGCTCTCGCCGCGCGTGGCCAGGTGGTCGACATCCACGAGCTGCTCGACGGAACCGTGGAGGTCCGCCACGGCGGCGTCGTGTTGCCCGCGGCGCCGTTTCGCAAAGCCGGTGAAGTCCGGCAGCAGGACGTCGCCGACAACAAGTTCCCCGCATCGATCCTCGAGCATCTCCGTCAGAGCGAGATTGCCGAAGATGAGCGCGCGTTGGCGAAGACGCGCGGCACGAAGCGCGAGACAGCGGTCATTGCCGCCGCGATCGAGCGCAGGCGCGCGGGCGCCTAACGTTGCTTCCAAGTTTTTCGAAGGATTGCCTTGCGTGACTGCTTCGAACTTTCTAGAACAAGGGCGTGACTACGAAACTCGATCGCCATGCCGGAGAGCTCGCGGCTCTCGGGCACCCCGCCCGGCTCGCGATCCTGCGCTTTGTCGTGCAGGCGGGCGCGGACGGAGCTGCTGCCGGCGACATCCAAGCGCACATCGACATTCCCGCGTCGACGTTGAGCCATCACCTGAAGCGGCTCGTCGACGCCGGCATGCTGACGTCGCGCAGCGAAGGCACGTTTCAATTCTACGCCGCGCAGTACGACGCTCTTCGGACGCTCACGTCCTATCTCTGGGAAGACTGCTGCAAGCGCGGCAAAGGCTCGTGCTGCTGACGCTTCGCGCGCACTGACTCTCCGCCAACTCATCATTGTTTGAGCGCGCGGGACGCTCGCGTCGCGGGCTCTTGTGCGCCGTCCGCTCGATCTCGGAAGGAAAACCGCCATGGCCGTTCTTCGTGTCTTCGATCCGCCGATGTGCTGCTCCACGGGTGTTTGCGGTCCTGCGATTGACCCCGACCTCGCGCGCTTCAGCGCAGATCTCGATTGGCTCAAAAAACAGGGTGTCCAGGTCGAGCGCTTCAACCTGTCCCAACAGCCCGGAGCCTTCGCGTCGAACTTCGTCGTGAAGGACGCGCTCGAAACGAAGGGGAACGACTGCTTGCCCCTCGTGCTCGTCGACGATCGCATTGCCGTCGAGTCGTCCTATCCGTCACGCGAGACGCTCGCCGCCCTCGCCGGCGTCGTTGTGCGAAAGCTCGAAGCCGCTCCCTCCGCCACCGCGACGTCTTGTTGCGCGCCGAGCCCGCAGGGCGCGCCGAAGACCGGCAAAGGCTGCTGCTAGGCGCACCATGAACCTCGTTGATCGCGCGCCGCGACACCTGTTCTTCACCGGGAAAGGTGGCGTTGGAAAGACGTCGGTCGCGTGCGCGACGGCGCTCGCTTTGGCCGGGCGAGGCCGCGTGCTCCTCGTGAGCACGGACCCTGCGTCGAACCTCGACGGGGTGCTCGGAACGCCTCTCGGCGCGTCGCCGACGCAGGTGATCGGTGTTCCGAATCTGTTCGCGCTGAACATCGACCCCGAGGCGGCGGCGCTCGCCTATCGAGAGCGACTTGTCGGGCCGTACCGCGGCGTTCTGCCGGACGCGGCCGTCCGAAGCATCGAAGAGCAACTCTCCGGCGCTTGCACGGTAGAGATCGCCGCGTTCGACGAGTTCTCGAAGCTCCTCGGCGACGCTGCGACGACCGCGGACTTCGATCATGTGATCTTCGATACGGCGCCGACGGGCCACACGCTTCGGCTCCTCGCGCTCCCTGCGGCCTGGACGGGCTTTTTGGAAGCCAACGTGGGAGGGAACGTCCTGCCTCGGGCCGCTGACCGGTTTAAAGGCCCAGCAGGGGCTCTACGACAGCTCCCGTCGAGCCCTTGTAGACGCCGACGGGACCGCCCTCATCCTCGTGAGCCGTCCGGAACAAGCTTCGCTCGCGGAGGCCGAGCGCACGCGGGGCGAGCTCGCGGAGCTCGGCGTGCGTCGCCAAGAGTTGGTGCTCAACGGATTGTTCACCGCCGAAGATCGCAACGATCCGATCGCATGTGCGCTGGAAGCGCGTGGGCGTAATGCGCTGTCGGCGATGCCCAGCGAGCTCGCGAAGCTTCCGCGGACCGAGCTTCGGCTGCTTCCGTTTGGCCTCGTCGGCGCGCCGGCACTGCGGGCGCTTTTTGGCGGCCGACGTGAGCCGGAGACCGGTGCGTTGGATACGCAGGAGCCGACCTCGTCGTCCCCTGCCCTTTCGTCACTGCTTCCCGAGCTCGAACGCGCCGGCCACGGCGTGATCATGACGATGGGCAAAGGCGGTGTCGGCAAGACGAGTGTCGCGGTCTCGGTTGCTCTCGCGCTGGCCGCGCGTGGCCATCAGCTTCATCTCACAACGACCGATCCGGCCGCACACGTTCGCGAGGCGCTCGGCACGCCTCCCGCGAATCTTCGCGTGAGCCGTATCGATCCCGAGGTGGAGACGCGCGCGTACGTGGCGGAAGCTATGCGTACCGCAGGCGCGACGCTCGACGACGCCGGCCGCGCGCTGCTCGAAGAAGATCTGCGCTCGCCGTGCACGGAGGAGATCGCCGTCTTCCGCGCCTTCGCCCGCGTCGTCGACGAAGGCGAGCGCGGCTTCGTGGTGATCGACACGGCGCCCACAGGGCACACGCTCCTCTTGCTCGACGCGGCCGAGACGTTTCACCGCGAGGTGTCGCGGACGACGGGGCACGCGCCGGAAGACGTGCGGCGCCTCCTGCCTCGACTTCGCGATCCGAGCTTCACCCGCATCTTGCTCGTGACGCTCCCTGAAGCGACGCCGGTGCACGAGGCCGCCGCGCTCCAGCGCGATCTCGCGCGGGCCGAGATCACGCCCTTCGCGTGGGTTCTGAACCAGTGCCTGACGCCATTGTCGGTCTCGGACCCGGTGCTCCGCCAGCGTCGCGCGAACGAGGCGCGGTACCTGCGGGAGGTGTCCCAGCTCAGCGCGCGCGTCGCGCTGATTCCGTAGACGGCGTCGCGCAATGAGGGGGCGTCGTGAGCACGCCGCCGCTCTCGAAGCGCCTCGTCGCCGAAGGCATCGGGACTGCGATGCTCCTCGCGACGGTGGTCGGCTCGGGCATCATGGGCGAGCAGCTCGCCGGTGGAAATGTCGCCATCGCACTCCTCGCGAACACGATTGCGACAGGCGCGGGCCTCGTCGCGCTGATTCTCACCTTCGGTCCCGTCAGCGGCGCGCACTTCAACCCTGTCGTCACGCTGGCCGACGCCTCGCAGGGTGGCCTTCCGTGGCGCGAAGTGCCGGCGTACGTGCTCGCGCAGGTGACGGGCGCGTTCGGCGGCGTCGCGGTGGCGCATGTCATGTTCAAGGAGCCGGCCGTCTTCTTCGCCTCGCGCCACGAACGCTCTGGGCTCGCTCAGCTCGTGAGCGAGTTCGTCGCGACGTTCGGGCTCCTCGCCGTCATCTGGGGGTGCGCGCGCCGTCGCGCCGGGGCCGTTCCGTTCGCGGTCGGCGCGTACATCACCGCGGCGTATTGGTTCACGTCGTCGACGTCGTTCGCGAACCCCGCCGTGACGCTTGCGCGTGCGGCGAGCGACACGTTCGCCGGCATTCGCCCGGCCGACGCCCCAGGCTTCATCGTCGCGCAGCTCCTCGGCGCGGCCGCCGCTACGGCGCTCTTTCGGTGGCTCGTTCCATCGCTTCCACAGGACGCTGCGCGCGTCGTCGACCGCATTCCCGATGCCGACAAATCGAGCGACGAGCTCGCCGGAAGTCCGGAGACCAACATGAAAACCGTTCTCTTCGCCTGCGTTCACAATGCCGGTCGCTCGCAAATGGCCGCCGCGTGGTTCAACGCTCTCTCCGACCCGTCGAAGGCGCGCGGTATCTCCGCTGGCACCGAGCCCGGGTCCCGCGTGCATCCTGAAGTGCTCACCGCGATGCACGAGGTTGGAATCGAGCTCGATGGCGTCGTGCCCCAAAAACTCACGGACGCCCTCGCCGGAACGGCGACCGTCCTGATCACGATGGGCTGCGGAGAAGCGTGCCCGGTCGTTCCTGGCGTCCGACGAATGGACTGGCCGCTCGAAGATCCCAAGGGCAAGCCCGCGGAGCGCGTGCGAGAAATTCGCGACGAGGTGCGAGCGCACGTGGCGAAGCTTCTTAGCGAGGAAGGCTGGGCGAAGGCGTGACGACGATGAAGGCCCTCGCGGCGAGTGCGGAGTTCGCGAGCGTCTGCCCCGCGTCGGCTCACTGCCTCGTGATTCGATTCTGAATTATCTCTGCATCCTTCGAAGCGACTCGCCGTCTTCACTCGCAGGAGGATCATCATGAACGATCAGACGCACGACGAGATTCGAAGCACAGTCCGCGAGCAGTACAGCAAGGTGGCGGAGCGCGCTCCTGGAACAGGTTGCTGCGGTCCGAGCGCGTGCGGCCCGTCGGCAACGGCGAGTCTCGCGCTCGGGTACTCGGCAGACGACCTTGCCGCGGTTCCGGAAGGCGCAGACATGGGCCTCGGATGCGGCAACCCGCAGGCGATCGCGGCCCTCCGTGATGGCGAGAGTGTCCTCGACCTCGGAAGCGGAGGCGGCTTCGACAGCTTTCTCGCAGCGAAACAAGTAGGCCCCATGGGGAGAGTCGTCGGCGTGGACATGACGCCGGCGATGGTCACGAAAGCTCGCGCGAACGCGCGCACACTCGGAGCCGCCAACGTCGAATTCCGACTTGGAGAGATCGAGCATCTTCCCGTCGTCGACAATTCGATCGACGTGATTCTTTCGAATTGCGTCATCAATCTATCGCCGGACAAATCGGCGGTTTTCCGCGACGCGTTCCGCGTTCTGAAGCCGGGTGGCCGTCTCGCGATTTCGGATGTCGTGTTGACGGGCGCGCTTCCGGAGGAGTTGAAGGGAAAGGTCGAGGCGTTCTCGGGATGCGTCGCAGGCGCGGCAAGCGTGGAGACCATCACGGCGCTGCTGCGCGTGAGCGGATTCGAGAACATCGCCGTTCACGTGAAGCCGGAGAGCCGCGCGTTCATTCGCGAATGGTTCCCCGGCTCCGGCGCCGAGAACTTCGTCGCGTCGGCGACAATCGAGGCGAAGAAGGCAGGTACAAAGAGCTGCGGTGCACCGACGTGCTGCGCGAAAGAGTCCTCCGCGTGATCCCGGCGGAAGCGCGCGGATCGCACCTCGAGCTCGTCGCACGTCTGCGTCCCTTCGTGGCGCGTCTCCGAGCCGGACGTGGACGACGTTCTTCAGAACATCTTCCTTCAAGTGCAGCGCGCGCTTCCGCATCTTCGAGACGACGATCGGTTCGGGACGTGGGTCTATCAAGTGGCCCGCACGGCGATTGCGGACCACTTGCGTGAAAGCTCGACGCGAAGGGGCGTGTCGTCACTTGGCTCGTTCCCGGGCAGGACGACGTCACGCTGGTTTACGACGAGCACGGTCGCGTTACGCAGACCGTCCAGGCGGGCCACACGCAGAGCGTCGCGTTCACCGCGGACGGGCAGCTCGCGTCGATGACCAATGCGCTCGGCGACACGACGGCCGTCACGCCCGACGCGGTGGGTAGGCCACGGACGATCCGCTCGGCGACGGGTGGAACGACGACGCTCGACTACGACACGAACGGGAATCTCCTTCAGCTCACGCCGCCAGGGCGCGAGGCGCACCTGTTCGGCGTCGCGAGCGGCAATCTGCCGGGTAGCTACACGCCCCCCGCCGCCACGCAGAGCGAACCGGGCGCTTCCGCGTCGGTCGCCTTCGACCGCGACGCCCAGCTCCGAACGGTCACGCGCGCCGATGGGCGCGTGCTGTCGATCTCGCGCGACACCGCCGGTCGCGTCGCGACGGTCTCGGGGCCCGGCGTCGAGCTCACGTCGACCCACGATGCCGCTGGGCGATTGACGGCGCTCGCGACTCCCGAGGTCACGCTCGGCTACACGTACGACGGCCCGCTGCTCACCAGCACGACGTTCGCCGTGCGTGTGAACGGTGGCGTCGATGTCACGTACGACGACGACTTCCGCGTCTCGGCGCATACCGTTGGAGGAGGCGAGGTCACGCCGTTCGCGTACGACGCCGATGGCCTGATGACGAACGCGGGCCTCGAAACCATCGTGTGGGACCGCAACCAGCCGCGGATCCACGAGGGCGAGCGCCAGCACCCGCTCGACCTACGACGGTCAGGACCGCCTCGTCACCTCGGACGACGCGACCTATGCGTACTCGAGCGAGGGCGAGCTCCTCGCAACGACGCGCGGCACCCGCACGACCACCTACGACTACGATGCGTTCGGGCAACTCCGACGTGTGGCGCTCCCCACGCAACGCGTGATCGAGTGCGACGCCGTCGCGGTCCCGCAATGGGGGAACGCGGCGTCGCCCTGGGTCATGGTGGGCGGCAACACGTTCCGAAACTGGCTCCTCTCCGGCGTTCTCGAATATGGCGCGGGCTACGAGATGGGCACCGGGGTCACCCTTTACGTCCTCCGAGGCCAAGTCTCCTATCCCAGCGGTTGGGAATGGATTAAGGGGCTGTGGGGTCAACGCATTCTGTGCCCGAACTGAGCTCACGATGACCGCGCGCGATACGCTTCGACTTTCCGCGGTGGCGGTTCTGTTCGCCGCGGCTCTCGCAATCACGCTTTTCAACTGGGTGTGGCGCGCACAACGCAAGCGAGCCGGCGCGCGTGGTGCGTCGATCGTCCCCGCGGCGTCGATCGTCCTCTCGCTCGCGGCCGCGGCGATTGCGCCTTACGCGCTTCTTCGCCTGCTGCCGCTGCTCTTTCTCGTGATCGACCCCGGATCGCACGCGCTTTGCCGGGCGCTTTGGCGCAGCGTGACGAATCCTAAATAGACCCAAACAAAATAGCCGGAATCGCAGTGCGGTCCGGCTGTTTTGCTAATTACGTCGAAACTACGGAGTGCGAATCAGGGAATCGCGACGTGCTTCTCGAAGTTTTTGCACTTGCATATAAGGTCAGCGAAGTCTCGTTGTTGAAGAGAACCTTCAGCGTCCGGATCTTGGCTTGCTCGCGTTGCCCGAGGTTCGCGCGCTCCGCCTGTTGTCGCTCCATGTTCTGGATGACGTGTGGGAGGTAGATCTCCGAATCGAGATTTCCGTAACTCGAATAGTAAACGAACTTTGGAAGTCCTTGCACGACCAGGCTCCTCGCGGCGTCGTGATCGTTAGGATGTTTGACCGAAATGCTTTCGAGCAGCTCAGAGACGGAGCTGACGAGGGAGTGCCAGCGTGCATCACTCGACGTCGATTCGTCGCCCGCAGCTGTAAGCGCAACGCCCGCGACATCGAGGAGTGTCCCCCGCGCGCCCGTTCCGTGAAGAAATCGTAAGATGCCCCCGCAGCGTCGGCGAGGAAGCGTCACTGCGGGCGCCGAGTGGAAAACCCGGCGACGTGCGTGATCGTGCCGCTCGACGCCCAATCGCCGCTCGACATCGGTTACGACGCCGAGCGGCGAGCACACGACCCCTCGCGATCTCCGCCCTCGAAGAGCAAAGAGTCACCGTGGGTCGAACCGCCGTGAACGGGCCACCAACACCAACGGGCGCGCCACGGAACCAGCC
>JANXMC010000724.1 GCA_025354825.1 Myxococcales bacterium | reverse complement strand
ACGTGGTGCTCGACCTGATGGAACGCGGCGCGTACGGAAGCGCGCGTGGTGCCGAGCCCTTCGGCGATTTCGTCTGCGGCGGAGGCCACCTCGCGATGAACGCGAAGGCGATCGAGGGCGCGCGGCACGGCGGTGAAAGGGTCGCGCGCGACGAAAGCGATCTTCGCGGGGAGGTTCGCTTTCGGGTCACGCGCAACGGCGATGTCGGTGACATCCGAGATGCTCGCTCCGGCCATGCGAAGAACCTCTTCGATGGCGAGCTTGGGGAAGCCGGAGCAGTGCTTCTTTCGGTTGATCCGCTCCTCGGCGATGGCTGCGAGGATGCCCTGCTCACCGATGAGAACGGCGGACGAATCGGCGTGGGCCGAATTGATTCCGAGGACGAGACGGGACATACGGCGCGAGTTCCTTCCGGCGAAGACCTGAGCTTAAAGGCGGGGCCGAAAACTCATACCGTCGACCGAGTCTTTTGCACAAGGACCCCGCGCCCCATGCACATCTCGCTGGATGGTGGCCAGGGTTTCGGCGTAAAGGTGCCTGCATGAAGCGCGCGCTCATCACCGGCATTACGGGTCAGGACGGTTCGTACCTCGCGGAGCTCCTGCTCTCGAAGGGGTACGAGGTTCACGGCATCATCCGCCGCTCGAGCTCATTCAACACCGAACGCCTCGACCATCTCTACCGAGATCCCCACGAGACGGGCGCCAAGCTCTTCCTCCACTACGGCGACCTGACGGACGCGAGCAGCCTCCGCGTGATCCTCGAAAAGGTGCGGCCGGCCGAAGTTTACAATCTGGGCGCGCAATCCCACGTGAAGGTCTCGTTCGATCAGCCCGAGTACACGGCCGACGCCGACGGCCTCGGCGCGCTGCGCATGCTCGAGGCGATCCGAGACTTCGCGGCGGGAACGAAGGAGTCGATACGCTTCTACCAGGCCGGATCTTCCGAAATGTTCGGTGCGGCCAACCCGCCGCAGAGCGAGGCCACAGCGTTCTATCCGCGCAGCCCTTACGCGGTGAGCAAGGTCGCGGCGCACTGGTACTCGATCAACTACCGCGAGGCGTATGGCCTCTTCATCGCGAACGGCATTCTCTTCAATCACGAGTCGCCGCGCCGCGGGGAGACGTTCGTTACCCGGAAAATCACGCGAGCGCTCGGGCGGATCAAAGCCGGATTGCAGACGAAGCTGTATCTCGGCAATCTGGAATCGAAGCGAGACTGGGGTTTCGCGGGCGATTACGTCGAAGCGATGTGGCTGATGCTTCAGCAGGAAAAGCCGGACGACTACGTCGTCGCAACCGGTGAAGCGCACTCGATTCGCGAGTTTCTCGACGAGGCGTTTGGTCACGTGGAGCTCGATTGGAAGAAGTACGTCGAGGTCGACGCTCGGTACTTCCGCCCGACCGAAGTCGATTACCTTCTTGGCGACGCATCGAAAGCGCGCAAGGCCCTCGGGTGGGCGCCCAAAGTGGGGTTCAAACAGCTCGTTCGCATGATGGTCGATCACGACGTGGAGCTCGCGAAGCAAGAGCAGACGCTGCGCACCGCGGGCCACAACGTCGTCGCGCGGGGCGGTCTCACGTGAGCCGCGACGCGCCTCTCGGTCTCCTCGCTACGCCCGAGCCGATGACGGCGGCGAGCCGGATCTTCCTCGCGGGGCATCGCGGCCTGGTGGGCTCCGCCATCGCGCGGCTGCTCGCAAAGCGCGGCTTCACGAACGTCATCACCCGCTCCCATCAGGAGCTCGATCTCACCGACCAGCAGCAGACGCGCGCGTTCTACGAGCGCGAGCGCCCGGACTACGTCGTGCTCGCGGCCGCGCGGGTGGGCGGCATCGTCGCGAACGACACGTACTCGGGCGACTTCATTCGCGAGAACCTGCTGATTCAGACCAATGCGCTCGAAGGGGCGCGGCAGGTCGGCGTGAAGAAGCTCCTCATGCTCGGCTCGTCGTGCATTTACCCGAAGCTCGCGGCGCAGCCCATTCGCGAGGAGTACCTGCTCACCGGCCCGCTCGAAGCGACGAACGAGGCGTACGCCATCGCGAAGATTGCCGGCATCGCAGCCGCGCAGGCGTATCGAAAACAGTATGGCTTCCGAACGATCTGCCTCATGCCGACGAACCTCTACGGCCCGGGCGACAACTTCGATCTCAAGGCGTCACACGTTCTGCCGGCGCTCGTTCGCAAGGCCCACGACGCGAAGGCGCAAGGCGCTTCCGACATGACGATTTGGGGTACGGGCACGCCGCGCCGCGAGTTCCTCCATGTCGACGACCTCGCCGACGCGTCGCTGCACTTGATGCTTCACTACGACGCTCCCGAGATCATCAACGTCGGGGTCGGCGAAGACATCTCGATCCGCGACGTCGCGGGGATCGTCACCGACGCCGTCGGCTTCCGCGGCGAGCTCCGCTTCGACACGTCCAAGCCCGACGGCACGCCGCGCAAGCTCCTCGACGTGAGCCGCCTCCACGCCCTCGGCTGGCGCGCGAAGACCTCGCTCGCCGACGGAATCGCGTCGACCTACAAATGGTTCGTCGAGCACCGCGCTGACGCGAAGAACGCCAACACGTAAGCGCCGCGACGGCTACGTCGTGCGCCCGTCACCGCGATGCGCGGCGCGCGACGAGCCTGCGTAGCAGCGTATCCATCGCGTCGTTGACGCGCGCCTTCGAGAAGTGGTCGCGGTACGCATTCCCCGCGCGGTCCTGCCATGCGGCGAGGCGCGAGCGATCTTCGCAGAGCTCGTGAAGCACGTCGACGACGGCATCGACGCTCGCGGGATCGACGCTCTCGGGAGAGACCGTCATGCCGATGTCGAACGCGCGGATCCACGCGGCGATGTCCGAGTCGTGAGGGCCGGCGTAGACCGTCGGCTTCGACATCGCGAGGGAGCCGAAGAACTTGGACGGCACGACGATGCCAGACCACTCGGCGCGTAGGCTGAGGAGATGAATGTCCGCGGCTTCGAGGCGGGCCTCGAGCTCGCTCTCGGGGCAAAAGGCGGCGAACCGAATGTTCGTGTCGGCCGCGGTGACACTCGCGCGCAGGGCATCCGCACGGTTGCCGCGACCTGCGAAGGTGAACGCAATCGCGCCGCCAGAGCGCAGGCGGCAGCGTCGCGCGATCTCCAAAAACAGCTCGTAATCGTGGGCGCGCCCCATGGTTCCCGAGTAGAGGAGGCCGAGCTCTGCGTCGCCGAAGAGCTCTGCGCGGACCTCGCGAACGCGCGCGTTGCGCGATGCGCTCGCCGACCTCTCGACGAGGGCCCACGGGACGAGCGTCTCGGCGTGACCCTCGAAGCCGTAGCCTTGCAGGCGCGCCCGCATGCGCGGGCCGAGGTCGACCACGGCATCGCAGGCGCGGTACGCCGCGCGCATCATCTGGCGCGCCACCGCCGCGATGCGCCCGACCGCAGCGCCGCCCCCGTCGGCCACGATGGCTTCGGGGTAGAGATCGAAGCACCAGTGCACGAGCGCCGCGTGGGGCCAGAGCTTTCGAAACGCAGGGAGCACGAGCGGTGCGAACGCCGGATCCGATCCGACGATGACCGCATCGAACGGCTCGAAGCTTGCCGCACGAAGAGCCCACGCCGCGACGAGCCACGCGGAGTTCGCGAGGCGCTGCACCGGCGACGCTTGGTCCCACGCGGGCCTTCGCACGCGGAGGATCTCGATGCCGTTCCACGGCTCGCGCGCAGCGAGCACCGCCTTCGGATCGCGCCAAAGTCGGTTGCTCGTAAGCACCGTTACGTCCCACCCGCGATCGCGCTGCTCCTCCGCCAAGTCCGAAAAGATGCGGGCGCTCACGACGTCGTCCGGATGAAAGAAGTGGTACACGAGCAGGAGCCGCGGCTTCGTTCCGTGAAGAGCGTTCGTCACCTGGGTTCGTCGGCCTTTCGGTTGTCGGTGACGCGCGGGCTCGGCCGCACGCTGCCAGACTGGACGGCTTCAATCAGGCGCGCAGACCTGCAGGCGCACTCGCCCGGCCGGGCGTTTTAAGGCGCAGGGCGCGCATGGTCAATCGCCGATTGCGCGTGCGGAAGCTGTGGTACCGTCCGGGCTCCGCTCTGCGACCGATTCTTCGGCTCGACGACCACCCCTTTGCTTGCCCTGCCGTTCGCGATTCCTGCCTGCATGGGAGGCGCGCCCTTCAACCGTCCGCATGGGTCCCGTCCGGGAATCTGAATGTGGGGCGGCGCGCGCGCACCGGACCTGACACGCGAATTTTAGCGAGCGGAACGCCTCTCCTGAACAGCCGGACTCGGCGTGGTTGCGATTCCAAGAGGACGAGAAGGACATGAGGAGCTACGTCGTCGCCTTCGTTCTCGCCTCGATCGTGTCGGCGATCGCGACACCGCTGGTGAGGCTCTGGGCGCTGCGCATCGGCGCCGTGTCGAATCCCGGCGGCCGCAACGTCCACGCGCGACGCATTCCCCGCCTCGGCGGCGTGGCCATCTTCGTCGCCTTCTGCGCCCCTTTGGTCGGGCTTTACTTCGTCGAGTCGTCGGTCGCGTCGCAGTTCCGCGAGGTCTCGATGCGTGCGGTGGGCGTACTGGCGGGAGGCACATTGATGTGCGCCGTCGGCTTCATCGACGACACGCGGCGCATCCGCGCGCTCCACAAGCTCTACTTCCAAATCGGCGCTGCGATCATCGCCTTCGGCTGCGGTTTTCAAATCCACGCAGTGAAGCTCCCCTTGCTGGGTGAGCTGTCGATGGGCATCTTCGCCCTCCCCATCACAGTCATTTGGATCGTCGGCATCATCAACGCCATCAACCTGATCGACGGCCTCGATGGGCTCGCGGCGGGTGTCGTTTTCTTCGCCGGGCTGACGAACTTCGTCGTCGCATACCTCACAGGGGCGTTCTTCCCTGCCCTCATCATGGCTGCGATGCTCGGCGCCGTGCTCGGCTTCCTCTTCTACAATTTCAACCCGGCGCGCATCTTCATGGGCGACTCGGGGAGCTACTTCCTCGGCTACGTCATCGCGACGGCGAGCCTGGTAGGAAGCCTGCAGAAGACGTCGACCGCGGTATCGCTGCTCGTGCCGATCGTCGCGCTCGGGATCCCGATCTTCGACACGCTGTTCTCGATGGTGCGGCGCTTCCTGGAGAAGCGGCCGCTGTTCGCGCCCGACCGTGGGCACCTGCACCATCGCCTGCTCGACATGGGGATTACCCACCGTCGTGCTGTGCTCATTCTCTATTCCGTGTGCATCGTGCTGACGATCGCCGCCATCGGCATCTCGCTCGATCGCGCGTGGCAGGGCGGCCTCGCGATCCTCGCCGTGAGCGTTCTCATGATCGGGCTCGTGCGCTTCGTCGGCTACTTCGAATACCTCCACACGCTCACGCGGCAGAAAGCGCGGCTGCGAAGCCGGCACTCCGAGCTGCTCCGCGCCGTTGTGCCCGACGTATCCCACGCCTTCGGAAGCGCACGGAACGAGGCGGAGCTTTGGAACGCTGTCCGCGCGATTCAGACGCGCTCGCAGCTGGCGTCGATTGAAGTGCTGAACGGCGCCGTCCCGAACAAGGCGAACGGAATCGAAGAGCCCGTGCTGACGTTCCTCGAGCCGGCCGCGGGCGACGCGGCGAGCCCGGAGCTCGTATCGGCGCGCTTCCCCCTCGGCCGGGAAGACATCGCGTCTTCGGCGCTTCGGTTCCGTTGGGAGAGCGATCAGGGGGATGTGTCGCCGCAGGCCGAGGTGCTTCTGCAAATCATCGTCGACGTGCTCGCGCGAAACCTGTCGCGCGTGCGAAGCGTCCACGCGCCTCGCGAGGTGGAGGCCGTCGCGATGGCTCCCCTGTCGCGTCCGTCGGGTGAGGTCGGCGCCGCGTCGTAGAGTTTGTTGTCGGGGTGAGGGCGTTCGATTCGCGCGAACGTTCGCGGCGCGGATTGGGATCGGCCAGGCGCATAGCGTGCGGGCCCTTTGCAGACCGCATTTGAATGCCGCCGAAACCGCTGCCACCGCGGGATTGGCGAGTCCCTACGGAGTCTTCCGCCGGCAGCTCCCCACGCGAGGCTAGCT
>JANXMC010000156.1 GCA_025354825.1 Myxococcales bacterium | reverse complement strand
GCGCGATTTACGACGTTGGCCTAACGGGGATTCCCGTTTTCAACGTGAACAACAACTGCTCGACGGGGTCGTCGGCGCTCTACCTCGGTCGCCAGGCGATCGAGGGGGGAATGGCCGAGTGCGTCCTGGTCGTCGGGTTCGAGAAGATGGAGAAGGGCGCGTTGGGGTCGAAGTACGACGACCGCACGAACCCGCTCGAATCCCACGTTGCGGTGATGGCCAAGGCGCAAGGGTTCAACCAAGCGCCGGCGGCCGCGCAAATGTTCGGCGGCGCCGGGCGTGAGTACCGCTGGAAGCACGGCACGAAGAAAGAGACCTTCGGGAAGATCTCCGAGAAGGCGCGCGTGCATGCGGCGAACAACCCCTATGCGCTCTTCAACGAGCGGCTCACGCTCGAGCAGATCATGGCCTCGCCCGAGGTGTTCGATCCGCTCACGCGCTACCAGTGCTGCCCGCCTACGTGCGGCGCGGCGGCGGCGGTGCTCTGCTCCGACGAGTTTGCGAAGAAGCACGGAATCACGAATCCCGTGTACATCGCCGCGCAGTCGATGACGACGGACTATGCGTCGAGCTTCTCCGACAGCATGATTAAAATGGTCGGTTATGACATGACCGTCAACGGCGCGAAGCAGGTTTACGAGCAGGCCGGCCTCGGCCCGGAAGACGTCGACGTCGTCGAGCTTCACGACTGCTTCACGGCCAACGAGCTTCTCACGTACGAGGGCTTGGGCCTTTGCAAGGAGGGCGAAGCCGAGAAGTTCATTTGGGACGGCGACAACACGTACGGCGGCAAGTACGTCACGAACCCGTCTGGCGGCTTGCTGTCGAAAGGCCACCCGCTCGGCGCGACGGGCCTCGCCCAGTGCACCGAGCTCGTATGGCAACTTCGCGGTCAATCGGAGAAGCGCCAGGTCGAAGGGGCGAAGGTCGCGCTGCAGCACAACCTCGGCCTAGGCGGCGCGTGCGTGATTACGATGTACCGCAGGGACTGAGGTCGTGCGACCGAGGCTCTCTCACCAGAGGGAGTCTTGGTCTTCCGTCACACCGGGGACGTTCTCGAGAGTGATCTCGGGGCGCCCCGGCAGGCGAATCGTGCCTGAATAAAGGCCTACGGGCTGAATGAAGCGCGACGCGACGACGCCGAGGTTCGTCCGTTCGGCGTGAACGCCGCCGGGAACGAAGGTGAGATCGACCGCGCCGTCGGCGGAGCGAACTTGCCAATCGCGCATCGTGTCGGATTTGTCGAACGTAATACGGCCTTCGGCTACGGGGAAGAGCTCGTCGTTCACCCAAATGGCGCATTCGGGCTCGCCAACGAACCCTTCGACCAGGTTCATCGCGACGCGCACGGGCTTGCCGTCGCACGCGCCGTTTCCGCAGAAAAAGGCCCATTTCCACGCGGTTCGGCGCGCGAGGAGGCCGTGGGTGTAGTCGTAGCCGGCGAGGGCGCCGTCGAGATCGAACGCCGTGCCCCCAAGGGTTGCGCGACCTTGAACCGGCAGAAGCACACGCTTCTCGGTGGTATTCAAAATACCGCCTTCGACGGGGGCGATGGCGGTGAGCGCGGGGGGAACGCCTTTCGAATCGCACGCGACGACGGCGTGGGCTTCGAGGCCCGGCATGCGCATAGCGACGTGCATTTGGCCGTCGCCGCGCCGCTGCTCGATCCGTAGAACGCCCCGCGGGTGGTCGAACCGCGCGGCGTAGGCCATTTGGTCGGTCTGCCGCACACTGCCAAAAAGCGGAATGCCCAAGAGCGAGGCGTCGGCGAGGAGCTTCATGCCGTCGCGGTCGAACGCGTAGGCAAACGCCGAGACCGCATAGCCCACGTCGACCACCGCGCAGGCGAGGTAGAGCGACGGCGTCGAGATGGCGACGTAGAGCCACCGCTTTTCACGCGCGAGGCGCGTGAGCGGATTGGGGGCGAGGCGCGAAAGCTCGATGCGCGGGACGGAGCCGCGGAACGAACCGATGTTCGGCGCGAAGGTGCGCGCGTCGAGGGCGCTCGTGGGCGCCGGGAGAAGCTCTCGCATCCGCGCGAGGCTAGCGGGCGATGGGTCTCGCGTCGTTCGCCGCGTGAGCTCGCGCTGAGTCGCTGGGCTCGAAGAGATCGTCGGCCTCTTCGGCCGCTGCCTCTTCGTCGCCGTCGGCCACGAAAAACAGAACGCTCATGGGGGCGCCCCGAAGCATCTGCGCGCTCTCTTCGTCGCGAGGAACGTCCGAACCTTGGAGTCTTTCCGCGGGCTCTCGTGCGTCACGCATACGAGAGTGACTACCTCGGGGCGGGCGCTTCGGCAAGAAGCAGGCTGCTCGCGCGAATCCACCCGTCGAAGCTGAGGGGCACGGTGCCGGCGACGTGGGCGAACGCCCCCTTTCGCTCGACGATGTGCGCCTCTGACGCCGGGACGCGCGCGACCTCCCGCCCGCCCGACGCGCGGAACAGGGGGACCACGCCCGCCGCATCGAGCTTCAGCTTCACGAGCGGGCCGCCGGCCTCGGGCGGCATGGAGGGGGACGCGGCGAGCTCGAGGTCGCGGCAGAAAATGCGGCGATCCGCGCGTAAAATCGTGGGGATCTTCGGTGCGGCCGCACCCGCGACCTCGGCGGGCGCGGGAGGAGACACAAGGTCGCGAAGCGCGCGGGCGGTGGGGCCTCGCGCCTCGACGGCGCTCACTCGGGCCCCTTTTTCGAGCCACACGTGGGTGACCACCACGTCGACCTGGCGCTTCAAGACGAACGGCGGCTCGGCCGACTCGAGGTACCCTTCGAGGGCATAGGGCCACGAGACCGCGACTTTGTACCGGCCCCCGGGCGCATCGCTCGCCTCGAGGGAGGTGACCTCGATGGGGGTCACGCCGTCGAAGGTCTGCAGCGGCGCGCCGCCTGTGGGCTCGGCGAAGACGGCGCCGCGCACGAGGACGCTCCCCGCGAAGGCGCACGGCTTGGGGTAGGTCGTCGGGACGATTGTGCGCGGTCCGCCGGCCATCGCGGCCCCGGCCCCCGCGTCCCGGGTGGGGCTGGGCGCGCCGTGGGGCAGTCCGGTCTCCGTCAGGCGCTGCCCCGCCGTCTCGCATTTGCGCATCGCGGCGCCCAACCCGGGGAAGTCGCGCAGCAAGAAGCGGCACTTTTCGAGGTGGCCGGCGACCTTGTCGCGAAGCGGACGGAGCGCCTCGACGATGTCGAGCTGCACGTAGCTGACGAGGGACGGATCGTCGCGGTAGCTCGTCGGCGCGGCCGCGAGGAGCGCGATTTCGACGTCTTCCTGCACACCAAGCCAAAGCTCGGCGAGCTCGCCGCGGGTCTCGGCCTCTTCTTCCGGACCGCGCGCGGCACGGAGCGCTCGTTCGTAGGCGCGCTCGGCTTCGACCGTTGCGTCGCGCCGCGCCGTCGCCCAGCGCCGCAGAATCACCGCGACCGCGTCCTCGTTCGAGCCCGCGACCGCAAGCTCGGCAGGCGACGGCGCCGAGAGCGCATAAGCCCGGTCACGCGCGCTGCGGGCCTCAGCCAGGGCGTCGAAAAAGTCGCCGATGGGCGAGTAAACTTTGGGCGGCGGGGCCGACGCACCAACGTGACCGCAACCTCCGAGGGGCGCGAAAAGGGCGGTGGCCAGCGCGGAGGCCGCGGCGACGGTCAAAAGGGCATCGAAGGTCGTGCGGGACCGCATAGGGGCTTGCGAGTTTTCCTTCGCGAGGGCCCCGACATCGAGCCTGACGAGGTTTGAAATACGCGGACGCGCTCCCGGCGGCAAGGCGGGTGGGCGGCAATCGGTTGCGGACCTCGTGGAAGCCGGCTAGAACCCCGCCCGCGTCGGCTCGTTCTAAGCCTGGAGAGGTGACCGAGTGGCCGAAGGTACCCGCTTGCTAAGCGGACGCAGGGGTTAAACTCTGCCGCGGGTTCGAATCCCGCCCTCTCCGCAAACGTCCCCCGGCCTTCCGGGGCGGGGCCGCGGGGGAGCGACCGCCGCGATAGACTGCACACGCGTGGCTCAAGCCCGCGCGCGCCCCTTCATATCCACCGCGATTGTGCGGTTCTTCGAGGACGTACTGGCCGAAGCTCTTCGCCTCGCGCACCTGCTCGTGGAGGCCGTAAATCACGCGAGATGCGAGGGCTGCGAGGCACACGACGGACGCGCACCAGAGCGTCGCGACGAAAGAGTCCATCAGCGGTCCGTGCATCGGCGTCAGCGGCTGCGCGGCCGAATGCAGATACGCGAGGGGGATCGGCGGAAGGACCGCGATCCCCGTGAGCACGACCTGGCGCGCCTTCCGGCTCGGTACCGCGATCGCGTGGGAAATCGTGGTGAGCGTGATCGCCATGATCGTCACGTAGACGGCGTCGGGCTCGTTCTCGAGGAGGAAGCCCATGACGCCGAAGCTCACGCATGCGAACACCAAAACGGCCGCGTCCATCACCTCGAGCAGGTTTGCTTCGATGCGCCCCCGGCGCGCGAAGAACCACCCCGCGCCGACGATGGCGAGCGACGCGAGGTGTGCGAGATGGGCCGGCGAGAGGACGTGCATCAGCCCGTTCGTCGCCGCGCCGAGCGCCGTCAAAAGCACCAAAAAGCTCGCCGAAAGCGCAAACGCCACGCGGCTGAAAAGCGCGACCCGCTCTTGGTAAAACGCCCGACCCTCTTCCGAGTGGCGCGGCACGCCGAGGAGCGATGACCCTCGGGACGGGGGGCGAGAGGGCGAGCTGCTGAAATCCATAGGTACGGGCACGGCGGCGACACGATCGCACGCGCGGGTCCGTGAGTGCCAGCGCGGTGCTAGATTCCGTCGTCACCATGGCCATTTCGAACGCGCACCACACGTTTGCGTGCAAGCTCGTCTGGACGGGCGCAGAACGCGGTTCTACGTCGGATTACGAAGCCTATTCGCGCGAATACGAAGTTGCCTTCGACGGCAAACCGGTTTTGCGCGGCACGGCGTCGCCCGTATTTCGGGGCGATGCGGCTCTCCACAATCCCGAAGACCTGCTCGTCGCGGCGCTCTCCGGTTGCCACATGTTGAGCTATTTGGCGCTCTGCGCGCGCGCGCGCATCGCCGTTGTCGCCTACGAGGACGACGCGTTTGGCGTGATGGGGCACGCCGAAGGGTCGCTCAAGTTCACAGACGTGCTTTTGAAGCCGCGCGTGACGCTCGCCGCCAGCACCACCCCGGCCGACGTCACGCGCGCGCAGTCGCTCCACACGAAGGCCCACGCGGGGTGCTTCATTGCCAACTCGGTAAACTTTCCCGTACGTCACGAGGCGACGACGCGCATGCACGGCGAGGCGTCGCCATGAGCCTCGTCTTGAAGCGCGCGCTCGACGCGGCGGCCGTTTGGCATCGCGCGCAACGGCGTAAATAC
>JANXMC010000143.1 GCA_025354825.1 Myxococcales bacterium | reverse complement strand
ATGCGACGCGACCGGCGCGACGCCACGCGGAGCCGTACGGGCTTGCGCTTGCTGCGCGCGCGGCCTCGGCATGTCGAGATCGCCCGCCTGCACTTCGCCGCGAACGAACGCCCCGGCGGCCACGGCGATGCGCGGCGCGCGGAGATCGCCCACGACGCGGGCGCCCTCTTCGAGAACGATCGCCTCTTCGGCCGTGAGCTCACCGCGAACGGCGCCGCGCACGACGATGCGCCGTGCCGTCAAGTTGGCTGCGACCAGACCCGTGGCTTCGACCGTGATTTCGCCGTCGAGAACGGCTTCGCCCTCGAGGTAACCTTGAATCTCGAGGTCAGATCCGCCAGGTGTCGAAGCGCCGCGCCCTCCGCCGAGCGACACGCGCCCGCGAACCCGCGTACCGCGACCAATAACTGTGACGTCTGCCATCGTGATCTCCTAGGGCTTCGCGAGTCGGTCGAAAGCGGGGGCGTTGCCTCGCGCCGTCAGACGTCCATGTCGACGTTGCCCTTGAACTGGGCGCCGTCCGCGATGGTGATGCGCGCCGCGCGCACGTTGCCGACGACCTTCGCGCCGCCTTGCAAGTCGACGCGATCGTTCGCGGAGATGTTCCCCGTGACCGCGCCCGCGATGGCGAAGGAGCTCCCCTCGACGTCGGCTTCGACGATCCCGCCGCTCGCAACGGTGACCGACTCTTTCGCGGACAGCTTGCCGCGAACGGTCCCTTCGACGAGGACGTCCTCGTCCGTGACGATCTCGCCTTCGATGGTGATGCCTGCGCCGATGACCGTGCTTGCCATGAGTCTTTGCTTCCCTTGTAAAAGAAGAACGTGTTTCAGCGACGCGCAGCGCTGCCCGAAAGCTCGGCGGGCAGATCGAACTCGCAGTCGATACGGCCCGTGAACTTCGCGCCGTCGTCGATGACGATGGATGCGCCGCGGAGGTTTCCGCGAACCTTCGCCGTGCCGCCCAGGCGCACGGCGCCCGTCGCTTCGACGTCGCCTTCGAGGCTGCCGGAGACGCTGACGTTGTGGGCCGCGACATCGCTCGTCGCCGAGCCTTCGCCCGAGATGGTGACGTCGCCGTCGAGACGAATGGTCCCTTCGACGTTTCCATCGATGAGCAGATCGCCCTCCCCCGTCACATTGCCGCGCACGCGGGTGCCGCCGCCGATGCGTGCTGCTTCACCGCTTTGTGCCGACGTTCGAGACCTCGATGCTTGCGCCATGGTGACTCCACTTTCGTACGCGTAGTACGCGAAAAGCGCGGCGACCCTAGATCATCCAGGGGGTGCTGTCACCGGGGGTGCGCTCGGGCCCGGCGCCTTTGGCCGCCTTTGCGCGGCGAGTCTCCTGAGCTAGGGGGGAAGGGTGAAAATTCTGGTCGCCGGTGGGGCCGGCTATGTCGGCTCCGTGCTCGTTCCCACGCTGCTCGAAAAGGGTCACACGGTGACCGTGCTCGACCGGCTGTTCTTCGGGAACACGCTCGTCGAGGCAGAGCGCGCCTCGCGCGGCAAGCTTCGCGTCGTGCGCGGCGATACGCGCGCTTGCCCGAGAGAGTTGATGCAGGGCATCGACGCGGTCATCGACGTCGCCGGAATCTCAAACGACCCGTCGTGCGAGCTCGAGCCCGAGCTGACGCGAAGTGTGAACTTGGACGGCGGCAAGCGCCTCGCCGAGCTCGCACGAGCCTGCGGCGTGCGGCGCTACGTCTACTCGTCGTCGTGCTCGGTCTACGGCCACGGCGAGAGCGTCGGCCTCACCGAGACGTCGCCGCGTCACCCCGTGTCGGCCTATGCGCGCTCGAAGGTCGACCTCGAGGACTTCTTGTTCGACATGGGCAGGCGATCGAAGGGCGATTTCGAGGTCGTCGCGCTGCGCCTCGCGACCGTTTTCGGCCTGTCGCCACGCATGCGGTTCGATCTCGCCGTGAACGTGATGACAAAGAACGCCTACGTGAATCGTCGCATCATGGTCGACGGAGGCGGCCGGCAGTGGCGCCCCTTCGTGCATGTGCGCGACGCCGCCGACGCGTTCACAATGGCCGCTTCGGCGGATGCGAAGGTCGTCGCCGGTGAAGTGTTCAACGTCGGCGCCGCGTCGAACAACGTGCAGATTTTGAATCTCGCGTTCCGCGTCCGCGACGCGATTCCGGGGACGGAGATCGTCCACGCGGCGACCGACCCCGATTTGCGCGACTACAACGTGGCCTTCGAAAAGGCCGAGCGCGTTCTCGACTACCGCACGGCACGCACCATCGACGACGGCATCGTCGAAGTGCTCGGCGCGCTCAAGAGCGGCGCCGTCGATCCGGACGAGCGCCGCTGGTACACGCTGAGGCAGTACGTGTTTCTCCGCGACGCCGAGCGCGCGATGCAAGAGCTCGCCCTCGACGGCGCGCTGCTCCTTTCCCACGCGAATTGAATCTCGGCGCGCGGCTTACCGGCCTGGTGAGCCACGCGGTTCAACGCTGCTTGCGATAGACGCTAATGATGGGAACGCCATCGTGCGTGAGCACGTCTGCGGGGGACGACGTGCCCGAGCCCATCCAATTTTGGTAATCCTGCTCGAGCATGTGCTGCTCGTAGTGGACAATCGAGAACGTCGCGTCGGTGGGGCTCCAGACAGGGCGTAGGTCGGGGCGAATGCGCTTCTCGTCGACCATCCGCGTCCAGCTATCGCCGGCGGTGTCGTGGATGAAGATCGTCGCGTTCGGCGGCGCATTTTCCGCGAGCCACGGCGCGAGCGACTGCGTCGTGTACCCCCAGAACTGCCGATAGAGCCCCAAGTCGGCGCCGCCCGCGACCCCTCCGACGATGGGGACGTAATGGCAAAGACCGAACGGGTGTGAATGGGCCGTAATCACGAGCGGGCCAATGCCCACGATGGCGACGAGGCCGCCCGTGATCGCCTGCTTTACCGCGTCGGTGCGCCCCGCGAGAGGCAAGCGCGGGATATCGACGTTCGCCAGGATCGTCGCCACGCGCGAGAAGCCGTGCCCAGCGAGGATGGCGAGGAACGGGAACGCCGTCATGAAGTGCTTCGTGCCGCCGAAGATCGGCGTCTTCGAGAGGAAGAACGGACCGATGGCGGCGCCCACGGCGAGAAGCACGAGAAGATCGGTCTCGGCGCGATCCCGCGGCAGCTCGGCTGCGAGAGCGACCCCTTCGTCCGTGCGACCCGGCATCCGACGGAGGACGGCGGCACGAAGGCGCCGAACGCCGAGCACGATGCGGTCGCCCGCACCGATAAGGAAGAGGAGCACCGTGATCGTCGGCACGGTTGCGAGGATCATTACGGGGACGAAGAGCTTGGGTGCCGGCGGCTCCCAGATTGTCTCGTGGAGAAACTCGATATTGTAATACTCGTGATGAAGGTGGAAGTTCACGTACTCCTGCAAACGCGGGAGCGTGTCGGCCCACATCCACGGCCACAGCGCGAAGAAGACGATGGGGCCGATGATCGCCATCGCCACGAGGCTCGCGGGGAACGAGACGCGCCCCACCGAAATACCGCGCGAAAAGGCGCGCCACGAGATGAAAATCGCGTGGGGAACGAACACGGCGGGGAGGATCCACGCGTTGTGCTTCGTCTCGAGGGTGAGCCCGTAAATGAAGCCGCAGGCGATCGCCCAGCCGAGGCCCGGCTCTTGGGTCGATCGCCAATAGGCGTAAATACAAAGCAGCCACATCGCGACGATCGGGATATCGAAACAGGCGAGATGGGCGTGAAAGAAGACATTCGGCTGACAGGCAAATAGAATCGCCGCCACGACGCCCGCTGTGCGCCCGTAGGCCCGCGCTCCGAAGAGGTAGGTCACGTAGAGGCTCATCCCCGCCATGAGCATCGCGGGGAAGCGGAACGCCGTGCTCGCATCTTGAAAGAGGCGCCATTTCTCGTGGAGAAACATCCACGAAAGGGCGAAGAGGCTCTTCATGAGCGCCGGGTGCTCGTGGTTGTAGTTCCACATGCCGTCGACGTTGCTTTGAAGCATCGCCTGGCGCGGCTGCTCGAGCAGCAGGCGAAACCAGCGTGCGTAGTCGGACGCGGCGTGAAAGTAGAACCCTTCGTCGCGAGGGAAGCCGAGGCTTCGCGCCGTGGCGAGCAGCCAGACGACGTACACGAGGCCGATGGCGCCGCCGATCACGTGGTCGCGATATCCAATTTGCGCCGGCAGGCGAAAGAGCGATTTGACGTTCATCGGGTATCCGCCTCGAAGCAGTATTGGCGCTTGTTGCCCGACGCCGTTTGCACGTCGACCGTGAGCTCACCTTTTTTGCCGGCGTAGGCCGTCGTGCCGATTTCGTAGGGCTTCCAGCCGTCGCCGTCTTGGTGGACCACCTTGCCGATCGGCGCGTCGTCGATGGAGAACGTGAGGCTCACGGGGGTGCCTATTTTCTCGCGCTCGTAGAAGACCGAAAGGCCATGGTGGCCGTGAATCGCGTGGCCGAAGTCGACATTCGAGAAGCGAAGCCGCGAGATCATCGAGCCGCCTTGGGGCGGCGCGTAGATGCATTGGCGCGCGGTATAGTCGAGGGCGGACATCACCGAGATTCCGGCGAAGGGCCCTTCGGCGCAGGCGAAGCGATCGCCCGGAATTGCGGTGCCGTAGCCGATGCCACCGGTGCCAGGCGGCGTGTGGACGAAGGGGCAGTCTTTCTCGGCGTGGGTTCGCGTATCGACCACGGAGAAGCGCGCGTCGTTCGGGTTCACGTGGGCGACCAGGTCGAACAGCACCTTGGCGGGCGCGGGATTTTCGAGCGTCGTGAGCGTGATGGCGCCGACCTTTTTCTCGTCGACCTTTTTCCAGGTCGAAAGCTCGCTCAGGTGTGCGCCGCGAATCGAGACTTCGATTGCGCGGGGGAAACGCGTGTCGTCGGGGCGCGCGACGCGGGCGAGGGTTGCGACCTTGTCGCCGAAGAATCGCCGCCCCAAGGGCTCGCTCCAGTAGGGCGCGAAGGCCACCAGATCGTCGGGCTTGGCCGTGTGTGCGACCTCTTCGCCGGCCGCGCGCCAGTCGGCGTCGGACACGACGCGTGCAACCTGCACGAAGTGCGCGACGACCTCGACGATGGCCGCCACCGGCACGGCGAGGCAGAGCCAAAGGGCGTATTTCGATGTCGCGCGCGCGGCTATCGACGCCGGCGGTGCAGGCGGCGCTGGCACGTCGGGCGCGACCGGCGCGGCGGGCGCGACCGAAGGCGGCGCGGAATCGGGCGTTTCTTCCATGAGAATCGGCGCCGTTATAGCAGCCTGCGCGCGCGGACGGACAGCAGCACCGACAGCGCTACCCCGAAGCTGGTGAGGGCGAGCCCCAGGCCGAAAAGGCGCGGGGCATAGCGAACGACGACGGCGTGGGGGCCCGGCGCGAGCTTCGGGATGACGAGAACGAGCAGACGGTCCCGCGCCTCGAGGTCGCCGAGGGTCGTGCGCCACTGCCGATCGAACGCGCTGTTGATCCGCACGACGCCGCCGTCGGGGGCGTCGACGTCGAACGCGAACGTGTTCTGCGTGCGCGCCACGTTAGCGACTGCGAACGACGGCGGCGACGCGGCGGCATCGACGCGGGCTTGCGGCAAATCTCCCTCCCAAAGCGGCGCGCCATCGCCCCACGCCCACTCTTCCCAACAGGCGAGGCGCCCACGATTTTGCCGCGGCTGCCAGACAAGGTTCGGCGCAAGATCGGCGCCTCCATAATAAAACGTCGGCGACGCGGGGAGTACCTTGAGCGGCGCGTAGGGGAAGCTCGCGCGTAGCGTGCGCGTGCCGACGTAGAGCACGTCGGCCACGCCCAACGCGAAGACGCACGTGACGACGAGGGTCGCGCGACGGAGCGCGGCGGCGCTCGGCGGCGGCGTGTTCGCACGCTTTCGGAGGCCTGCCCGCGCCACGATCGCCGGCAGCTTCGACGCGGCGACCCCGGCGAATGCGCAGAGGGCGAAGGTGACCTCGACGTTGAATCGCGAAGGGACGCGCATCTCGCGGAAGGGGAAAATGTGCCCCTTCAGAAGCGACCACGGTGCAATCGACGCGACGTGGCCGAGCATCAACGCCGCGGCGAAGGCCCCGAGGGCCGCGAGCCAGACGCGTTCGACGGCCCCTTCGACGAGGCCAATCACCGCGAAACCAAGGACGATAGGCCCGAGGTACGCTCCGTATTCAGGCCAGACGTATTCCTGCGCGAGCACCGTGCGGGCGTGATCGCGGGCGAGGAACATCTCGCGCAACGTCGTGATCGAAAGCGCGTCGTGCTCCGCGAGGAGCCCGCGCTTATGGGCGGCGAGCTGATCGAGAACCGGCAGGAGGCGCGCCGCCGACACGGTGACGGCCAGGAGCGTGACGAGGCTCGCCGCGCGGACGATGCGGACGGCTCGCGCACGCCGGGACGCCGAGCCGACGCCGCGGGCGAAGCCGATGCGGAGAAGCGTTTCGAAGCCTAAAAAGAGCGCAAAATGAGGGAGCGGGTAGACCGCCCCCTCGTAGACCATGAGCGCGACGAGAACGCCGAGCCCTACCACGGCGCGGTCGTCCCCCTCGGCGCGGCGCCAGAGGAGAAACGCGAGGGGGAGGTAGAGGAACGGCAGGAATGCGAAGTGGCCGCCGCCGTAGTGCTGCGCATGAACGCCGGCAAAGGCCCAGGCGCACCCCGTGAGGAATGCGATGGTGCGCCCCAAAGCGAGCTCGCGTCGGGCGAAAAGCGCCATTCCGAGGAGGCCCGCCGCCGTGTGGACGACGTACGAGAGCGCCATCGCGAACGTCGTTCCGAAGAGCGCCATCGTCCAAACGAGGGGCGCGCCGGCGGGCGATTGAGGGTTGTCCCAAAGCGGGAGGCCGCCGCACTCATAGGGGTTCCAGAAGGGAAATTCGTGGTAGCGCGTGACGCTCACGAGGGCGGCCTCGAGGGCCTTTTGGAAGACCGGGCCGTCGCCGCCTTGCGTGCGCGGATAGGCGTGGAGCATCGGCCCCCAGGCAAGCGCCGAGAGCGCGAGGGCCAACACGACGAACGCCCAAGGCGGCAGCGCGTTGCGCACGGCGGGCTTTGGCTCCACCGCGCGCTCTTACCACGGGACAATGAGCTATAGAGCCCCCGTGCGACGCAGAACTCCCGGTGTTTTGAAGGTCGAGGAGCTCGTTGCCGAGCGCCTCGCGCGGGCCGAAGGGCACGATCCCGAGTACCTGATTCGCGTTCTCGAGCCGATGGTGCTCGAGCGACGACGCGAGCGGCTTCTCGAAGTCATTGGCAAGCGGCTCGCGAGTGTGTCGGTGCTGTTCGATTCGCCCTACGATCCGCACAACGGCGCGGCGGCGCTGCGGTCCTGCGACGCGTTCGGCATTCAGACGCTGCACATCTTGGAGCGCACGAAGACTCCGTTTTTGGCCGCGGCGTCCGTCGCCCGGGGTGCGAACAAGTGGGTCGATCTCGACGTCCACCACGAGCCCGGCGCGGCCGTCGAAGGCGCGCGCGGCGGGGCGTTGAACCGCACGCTCGTGGCCGCCCACCCCGAAGGCGAGCTCTCGCCGGAAGACCTGGCGGGCCTCGGCCCCCTGACGATTGTGCTGGGAAACGAGCGTGACGGCATCCGCGACGACGTCGACCTCGCCTGCACGAAGCGCGTTCGCGTTCCGATGCGCGGCTTCGTGGAAAGCCTCAACGTCAGCGTGACGCTCGCGATTCTCCTCCACGCCGCCACCCACGGAAGGCCGGGCGACCTCGATCCGGTCACGGCACGGCGCCTCTACGCGCGGGGGCTCTATTTCTCGGTCGCTCAGGCCGATCTCATCCTCGAAAACGCAGGATCGATCGGCGAAAACTCCGGGGGTCTGCCCCCCGACAGGTAAAGGGTTGGTAAGAACGTAGGGTCGCGTTGCGACGCGCGCCCTCCGAGTGCCGACCATGCAGCCGCCGTCCGACCGCGACTCCTATCTCCCGCCCCTCGCAAGGCGGCGGCGGTCGCGCGACTGGGGGCGGCTTTTCGCGCGGTTTATGTGCGTGCTTTTCGCGCTCGTCGGCACGTTGCCGGTGGTGCTTGGGCTTGTGGTCCGCTCAGAGTGGCTCCGCGGGATCGCGCTTCGCGAGACCTCCCGCCTCCTCGCCGCCCAGGGGATTTCGGCAACCTACAAGGTCGAGGTGAGCCTCTTGCCGGTCTCGGTGAGCGTGGTCGCCCTGCAGGTCGAGTCGAGCGACGGCGGACCGCCCCTCGTCACGGCCGACCGCGTCGCCGTGCGGCCGAAGTTCTTCGCGCTCCTCTCGGGCAAGCTCGCCATCGACCAAATCGAGGTCGACTCACCCCGCGTGCGCCTGATTGTGAAAGACGGGCAGATTCAGAATCTCGCGTTCAAGATCCCCAAGTCGACGACGAAGGACCATGCGCCGTTTCACGCGCCGTTCAACGTCGTTGCGGTCACCGACGCTGACGTCGACCTCGACGTCGACGGCACCCACGTGGTGGCGCAGGACATCGACGTCGACGTCACCGTGGACGACGATCCGCGCCTCGGGTCGTCCTTCGAAATCGGCGCAAACGTGGGCGGAACGCGCGTTCGGCGCGCACGAACGATCGCCGCGACGGCGGAGACGGCCGAGCGTGTCGCGGTCGACGACGACGTGCTGTGCACGCTCGAAGGGCGCGTTCGCGTCGAGCCGCAGGCGATTCTCGTTCGCCGGTTCACGGCGACGGGTGCGGCCGACGCGGACGAATCGGAAGAGACGACGCCGTCGTGCGACTTGCCGCCGGACGACGAGCGGCGCGTCGAGGTTGCGCTCGCCCACGTGCGCGTCGATCTGCCGGAAAACGCGGGCGAACTGCCGAAACGCGCGGGCGGTCACGTCCGTGCCCGGGCGCCGCTGCCAATCCTCGCGCGCTTCGTGAAAATCGATGGGCTCGCCGGTT
Source organism: Myxococcales bacterium (assembly GCA_025354825.1). Taxonomy (GTDB): domain Bacteria; phylum Myxococcota_A; class Polyangia; order Polyangiales; family Polyangiaceae; genus JANXMC01. Next base: position 6,831 of record JANXMC010000143.1, on the reverse strand, counting down.
GGGTGAGCGTCGATGTCGATGTTCGCCACGATCGCGACACCCAAATACCCGACGTGAGCGGCAAGATTACCGGTCGCGGTTTGAAGCTTACGCAGTTTAGTCTCGCAAAGGAGCTCGAGAGCGACATCGTCATTCGCAAGAACGTCGTCACGAGCCCGCGAACGGTGGTGAAGATCGCCGACGGAACCGCGACGCTGACCGATACGGTCGTCGAGCCGCTCGCAAAGGGTATTCCGCTGAAAACCTCGCTCGATGCGCGGGACCTGAGCTTCGCATCGCTCATGCGCGACCTCGGCGTGAGCGACCACGCCCACGTGCAGTGGGACGTGCACGAGCTGAAAGCGACGCCCCTCACCGGTACCTTGAACCCGTTGAAGCTCGATGGCGATCTCACGCTCGTCACGGGGACTTTTGCCGTATTCGACAAGGCCGTCGACGATGCGACGCACTCGCGCCTCGTGGGATTTCGCGACGTGAGCGTCACCTCGCGCGTGGGGATTCGCGCGGCGGCGCTCGAGTTTCGAAATGTGCGCGCCGTGCTCCCCAAGAGCACGCTCGAACAGGGGTTCTGCTCCATCGGCTTTCACAACGATCTCATCGTCGACGTGCCGAAGGGGCACATCGACATGGACGATCTCACGCCGATTGCCGCGGTGCAGATGCACGGCGTGGCCGACATCGAGGCGCACCTCGCGGGCGCGATGGACAACCCGCTGCTCACCGCAAAAGGGAGCGTTGCCAATTACGTTCTCGGCGATATCCCCTTTGGCGACGTGACCAGGCTCGAGGCGACCTATTCGGGCACCGTCGTCGACTTGAAGAACGTGTCGGTGAAAAAGGGGAAAAGCCAGTACGACGTAAAGGCCGCTCGCCTCGATTTCGGCGCCGGGGCGGGCGTACTCGTAGACGCGTCCGCGTCGTCGGAAGCGCTCGGCCTGAAAGACTTCTTTGCCATCTTCAAAATGGAGGAAGATCCAAGGTTCGAGGCGTTCAATGCCGAAATCGCGATGCGCGCGACGGTGCACGTCGCCCTCGGCGGCACGGAAGACGTCTGCGGCGACGGGTATATCGAAGTACGGGCGGCGGCGAAGCTCAAGAAGATCGAAGCGTTCGGCGAGACGTTCGACGACGGCGACGTGAACCTCGTGTACCGCTGGACGGACCGCGCGGCCGGCATCGAGGGGGCCGACATCGAGCTGCGGTCGCTCGTCGTGCACAAGGCGGTCACCCAAGGTGGCAAGCGAACGCTGGGCACGATTTTAGGCTCGGCGACGGTGCAGCGCGGCGGCGCGTTGGCGGGCGGCGTGGTGCTCGAATCGATCCCCCTCGGGCGCCTTCAGAGCCTCGGCGCCTTCGCAAAGCAGGTGGACGGCTCGGTGTCGGGCTTCGCGCGCGTTAGCGGCAAGGTGTCGTCGATTAAGCTCGAGAGCGAGCTCGATATCACGCCGATTCACCTTCAAGGCGTCCCGTTCGGTGCATCGCGCGCCCACGTGACGATGACCCAGGCCGCGTCGACGTCGAAGCCGATTGGCAAAACGAAATGCGGCGGCGACGTTTTCGCCGACTTCGACAAAGAGGCCTATCTGCGGGAGCCAACGTCGAAGCAGCTCTTCGTGGTCGACGGCGAGCTTCTCGGCGGCCAACTTCGCCTCGACGGCGTGTCCATCGAGCAGTCGAAATCCGCGGCGATTAAAGGGCAAATCGGCATGCGCGGCCTCGACATTGGCGCGTTGGCCCGAGTCGCATCGCCGAAAAAACGGGACCTCGCGGCGGGTGACGACTCCGCGCCCGAGGCGCCGCTCAAGGGCGAGCTGTCGGGCGATCTCGTGATTGCCGATTTCCGCACGGACGACCTCGCCCACGCCAACGTGCGGTTCGCGCCGACGGCGATGTTCGTCGAGCGCGACGGGCAGCGGATATCGCTCCGCCCCGAGCAGACGGTTCTCAAGTTCTCCCATGACACACTGACGATTCCCGATCTCAACTTCGAAATAAGAACCCAGGGCGGCCTCAGCGCGAGCTTCGCGGTGGGCGGCTCGGTGATTCACGCATCGCAAAACCCCGAGCTGAGCGTCGATCTCAAGCTCGCCCCGGTCGACCTCGCGCTCCTCAGCGGTGTGGTTCCACGCCTCGAAACGGCCAGCGGGAAGCTCGAAGGGTCGGTCCATATTTCCGGTAGGGCGAACGACCCCGACGTCGACGGTCAGCTTCATTTGCACGGTGGGGAATTTGCCATTCGTGGGTCGCCCAGCGCTCTCTCCGAAGTCGAGCTCGACGTTCAGGCGAACGCTTCCGAAGTTCGCGTCACGAAGGGGACTGCCAAGTTCGGCGGCGGCACGGTGGAGATCCGTCGCGCGAGCATCCCCTTCCGCGACCTCACGTTCGGCGCGGCCGAAGCCGAGGTCACCGTCGAAGATCTGCCCATCGCGTGGGTCGATGGCGTCACGGGAACCGTGGGCGCGAATCTCTTGGTGTCGTACAAGCCGAGCGCGCTCGGCGTCGCCGGGCTGCCCAAAGTCTCGGGCGACGTGACGCTCACGTCGCTCGAATACACGCGCCCCGTGAACCTCGTGCGCGACCTCACGGCCTTCGGTGCGAAGTCCCTCGGCGTCCGCTCGACGCGCACCGTCGTCGAAACGTACGACCCGAGCCTCGACGCCGTCGCCTTCGACCTTCACGTGCGCAGCCGCACGCCGCTTCGTATTCGAAATAACCTCGTCGAAGCGCAGCTCCGCATCGACTCGAATGCGATCAACGTTACGGGGACCAACCAGCGGTTCGGCCTCCGCGGCGATCTCCGCACGGTCGCCGGCGGCCGGTTCCATTTTCGAAATAGCGACTTCGAGGTAAGGCAGGGCGTGATTCGCTTCGACGATCCGACGCGTATCGCGCCCAAAGTCGACGTCATCGCGACCACCGAATACCGCCGCTACCAAGACAGCAGCAGCAAGACCGGCACGAGCAGCGGCACCTCGGGCTTCTGGCGAATCACGCTCCACGCCTACGGCGACGCCGACGATTTGCGCCTCGAGATGACGAGCGAGCCTGCGCTCTCGCAGGAAGATATCGTTCTTCTCTTGAGCATCGGGATGACGCGAGCCGAGGTCGATCAGATTCAGGCGGGCTCCCTCGGCGCGGGGCTGGCGCTCGAGGCCCTCGCCACCGTCAGCGGCGCCGATCGTGCGCTGAAAGCCGCCGTTCCCGTCATCGACGACTTCCGTTTCGGAAGTGCCTATTCGCCCCGCGCCGGCCGCACCGTGCCCCAGGTGAGCGTCGGCAAGCGCCTCACGGACAACGTGCGCGCAACGGTGACGACGGGCATCACCTCGGAAGACCGCGAGCTCCGCTCGAACATCGAATGGCGCCTCGGGCAGCGTTCGAGCGTGCTCGGTTCCTACGACAACATCTATTCGATTTCGAACTCGCCGGTGGGGAACGTCGGTATCGACTTCCGCTGGAGGCTCGAGTTTGAGTAGCGCGAGGTGGGCGCGTTCGGCTCTCGCGGTCGCCTTCGGGGGCGCCGTGCTCACGCTCGGCTCCTCGCCGCGTGCGGAGGGCGTCGTCCCCGCCGCGCCGCCGAATTTGACGGCGTCGCTCGGCAAACCGATTACGCGCGTCGACGTCGTTCTCGAAGATGCGACATGGGAAGTCGAGACTCCGCGCATCAAAGGGATAAAGCCCAATACGCCGCTCACGGAAGGGACGGCTCGGCGCGCGATGGCCGAAATCGAGAGCAGCGGCCGGTTCGCGAGCGCCCGGGTCGACGTGGTCGACGACGGCGCGAGCGTGCACCTGGTCGTGCACGCCGTCCCTCGAAAGCTCGTACGGAGCGTGCGGGTCGAGCTAAACGGCGCGCCGCTGGAGCGCGACGATCTGCTCCGCGAAGCGGGCCTCGCCGAGGGGGCCGAGATCACGGGAACGGGCATTGGGGATCAGCAAGACCACCTGAAGGCCGTCTTGGCGAAATCGGGATTTCCGAACGGACGCGTGACGTTCACGACACGCACGACCGAGGACGATCTCGAGATGGATATCGTTCTCGAGGTGTCGGCGGGAGCACCGCGCCTTGTGAATCACCGCTACTTTTATATCTACGGGACCAATCCAAATGCCACGACCGCGCTCACCGACGCCTACGCGGTGAGGGCGGGTGACCGGGCCGACGACAGCGCGCTCGAGGCCGCCGACACGAAGCTCGCGCTGAGCTTCCGCAGCCACGGCTACCACCGCGCGACCGTCTCCCACGATCTCGTGAGCCTCGGTGCGAACGTGACCGGCCTGCGCGTGCGCGTCGACGCCGGGCCGCAATTTCTCCCCCGTTTCGAGGGGAACGACCACTACGACGCCGACGCGCTCGGAGCCGCCTTGGGGCTGGAGGACGACGGCGATCGATCGGGGAGCAAGCTCGTCGAGAAGCTCATCGACTTCTATCAAAAGCGCGGTTTCCTCGACGCCGAGGTGAAACTCGAGACGCGCGGCGACGACAAAGACCCGTCGCGTCGGTTGATGTTTCACATTCGCGAAAACAGCCGTGTTCGTGTCGTGTCGCGCGCGTATCCCTGCTTGCGTGAAGCCGATATCGAGAAGCTCACCGAGGGGGGACCCACGTCGGCTTCGGAGGTCGGTTCGGAGATCGACAGCTATCTCGAAGAAGATTTGCCCGGTGCGGATCTCGTGCAATCGCCCGATCCGCAAGGGCTCGATCGAACGATGGGCGGCGCGGTTTCGCGCGGCGAGCACCCGTCGCCCATCGATCTCGCGCCGAACGACACGTTCTTCGGCGACTCCTACGAGCGCGCAATCGAGCATTTGCGCGAGCTCTATCGAAACGAAGGGTTTCTCCACGCCGAAGTCGGCCCGCTGCAAATCCTGAGGCGCCGATGCTCGCCCCGCTCGCCTGCCGGCGAGTGCACGCCGCTGCCCCTGCCGCCGATGCCGAAGGAGGTCTGCGCCTACGACGCCGGCGGCCTTCCGTTGCCGATTGCAAAGCTCGACCCCTCGTTCACGTGCAAGCCCGACCCCACGCGCGGCGTGAGCTGCGAAGCGCAGCTGTCGCTCCGTATTCCGGTGAAGCTGGGGCCGCGCACGAGCCTCTACGACGTGACCTTCCTGGGCGTCCGGTCGCTTCCCGAACGCAAGCTCCTCCAAGACGCGAAGCTCGTTCTCGGGCAGCCGATTGGCACCTTGAAAATCGAAGAGGCCTCGCGGCGTATTTTGGATACGTACCGAGAAGAGGGGTACGCCTTCGCGGAAGTCCGCAATTCGATCGAGCCGTCGCCCGACCACACGCGGGCCCGCGTGCGGTTCGAGGTGATCGAAGGCGAGCAAGTCCTCGTGCGCGACATCGTGATCCTCGGAAATGCGGTTACGCGCGCGAAGGTCATCTCGCAACGCGTCGCGCTCGAAGTGGGAAAGCCGTACCGCGCGAGCGACGTACGAAAGACCCAAGAGCGCATCGCCACGTTGGGCACCTTCGAGAGCGTCGACGTAAGCCTCGAAGAGCCGTATTTGCCTCAAAAGCGAAAGCTCGTCGTCATTCGTGTCGTCGAGCGGCCGCGCCAATACCTCGAGATACGGCCGGGCGTGTCGTCGGGCGAAGGCGCGCGCCTCACGGCCGAATACGGACATCGAAATATCGACGGCCGCGCCATTGGCGTATCGACCCGCATTCAGCTCGCCGTGTTGCCCGACTTTCTCATTTTCGACGACACCGTTCGAGCCAACTTCAAAGAGCTCGACGTCTCCCAACGCTTCACGGTGAGGCTCACCTCGACGGCGACCTTCCCTGACGTGGGGCTCGGCCCGCTCGTGCGCGCAAACATCGACGCCATCGTCGCCCAGGATCTGCAGCGCGGGTACCTGCTTCAAAAGGGGGCGCTCATTCCGGGCATTACGTTCCGCCCCGCGAAAGACGTGCAGCTTTCGTTTTCGCAGAGTGCCGAATACAACAACGTAAAGCTCCTCGGCAGCGCCGCCGATATTGCCCAGTTCGATCAACAGCTCAATAGCGACCCTACCCTCGCCCGCCTCCTCCGCGTCCCGCGTGGCAAGAGCGTCGCGTTCGCGCAAAAGGCGACCATCGCCTGGGACCGCCGCGACAACGCGTTCAGCGCCCACCGCGGCACGTACCTCGTCGCCAGCGCGGAGCACGTCGATTCGTTTTCGATCCCCGACAGCGTCGCGGAGCCGCGGAACGACGGGCACTTCTTCCGCCTCACCCAAACGTTCTCGGGCTACGTGCCGCTGCCGCGAAAGCTCGTCCTCGCCGCGACGCTCCGCGTTGGCCAGAACGTTCACATTTTCCCCCGCGCGCGATCGCAAACGTACCCCGACCGCCTCTTCTTCCTCGGCGGTTCGGACTCGGTGCGCGGCTTTCAGCTCGACCAGCTCGTCCCCCAAGACGTCGCCGACGGACTGCCCAATACGAAAAACCCAGGTATCCGCGGTGGCGACGTGATGATCAACCCGCGCGTCGAGCTTCGCATCCCCGTCTGGTCGTCCTTCGAAACCGTCGCGTTCTTCGACGCCGGCAACGTGTGGGTCGACCCGTTTTCAATTAAGTCGGCCTACGATCTGTTCAAGCTACGAACCACCGCGGGCACCGGCATCCGCTGGAACTCACCCGTAGGCGTGCCGTTCGTCTTGGACGTGGGATTCAACCTCTTGCCACGCCCCTACGAACGACAGCCCGACGAGCTGCTTCGGTACGAGGTGCAATTCGCGATGGGCCTGTTTTAGTCCGATGGCAACGCTCGCAGAATTTACGGGGAGGCGGGGAGGCAAGGAGGTCGGAGCGAAGTATGAATTTGTTTGGAAGCCAGATTTTCCCCT
>JANXMC010000397.1 GCA_025354825.1 Myxococcales bacterium | reverse complement strand
CGGCGACCGCGCAGGCCGTCATGGCGGCGACCGTCACGGGCGGGACGTGCTCGGCGAAGAACGGCGCGTCGCCGAAGTTCTCGATCATCACGAGGTCGTAGCCGGCCGCCGCAAGGACGCGGGCGTCGCCTGCTGCACGGGCCGCGACGTCGCGCGCGTGGCTGCGCGCACGGGGGCTGCCGGGGAGCGGCGGAAGGTGGATCACGCCGACGAGGCGGGGCTTAATGCTGATCATCCGCGCGAGCCTACAAAAAGGAACGCGGGAACGCACCGCCCAGCTTCGAGAAGCCGCGCGATCCGTCCCCGCCGGAGACCGCACCTTAGAGAGGCGGGCTCAGATGTCGTAGTAGAGGAAGAACTCGTGCGGCGTGGGGCGCATGCGGATCGGGTTCAGCTCTTTCGTCGTCTTGTAGTCAATCCACTCGCTGATGGCGTCCTTCGTGAAGACGTCGCCGCGGAGGAGGAACTCGTGGTCCTTCTCGAGAGATTCGAGGGCTTCCTCGAGGCTGCCGGGCATCGTCGGGACGTCTTTGAGCTCCTCGGGCGAGAGGGCGTAGATGTCCTTGTCGAGCGGATCGCCGGGGTGGATCTTGTTCTGGATGCCGTCGAGGCCGGCCATCAGCATCGCCGAGAAGGCGAGGTACGGATTGCAGCTCGGGTCGGGGAAACGAACTTCGATACGGCGCGTCTTCGGCGAGGGGCCCGTAATCGGGATACGGATGGAGGCCGAGCGATTGCGGCTCGAGTAGGCGAGGTTGATCGGCGCCTCGAAGCCGGGGACGAGACGACGGTACGAATTGGTCGTCGGGTTCGTCAGCGCGCCGAGCGCCTTCGCGTGCTTGATGATGCCGCCGATGTACCAGAGCGCCATGTCCGACAGGCCTGCATAGCCGTCGCCGCCGAAGAGGGGCTTGCCCTCCTTCCAGAGCGACTGGTGGGTGTGCATGCCCGAGCCGTTGTCGCCGAAGAGCGGCTTCGGCATGAACGTGACGGATTTGCCGTGCTTACGCGCGACGTTCTTCACGATGTACTTGAACCACATGAGCTGATCGCCGCACGGGAGCAGGCGATTGTACTTCATGCCGATTTCGCACTGACCGCCGGTGGCGACCTCGTGGTGGCCGACTTCGACCTCGATGCCACTCTCCTGAAGAACGAGCATCATCGCCTGACGGAGGTTGCCGAGCGTGTCGGTCGGCGGGACGGGGAAATACCCCTCCTTGTGACGCGTCTTGTAACCGAGGTTCGGGAACTCTTCGCGGCCCGAGTTCCACGCGCCTTCGGCGCTGTCGAGGAAGTAGTACCCCTCGTTCGGCTTCGAGTGGTCGAAGCGGACGTCGTCGAAGACGAAGAACTCGGCTTCGGGGCCCATGAACGCGGTATCGGCAATACCGGTTTGCTTGAGATAGGCCTCCGCCTTCTTGGCAATGTGGCGCGGGTCACGTGAGTACGGCTGCTTCGTAATCGGGTCGTAGACAGAGCAGACGAGGCTGAGCGTCGCGTTGTCGTAGAACGGGTCGATGATCGCCGTGCTGGCGTCCGGGATCATGACCATGTCGGAGGCGTTGATCGGCTGCCACCCACGAACCGAGGAGCCGTCGAAGGCGAGGCCGTCCTCGAAGAGGGCCTCGTCGAGGCGCGCGGCCGGAATCTGGGTGTGCTGCCAAATGCCGGGGAAGTCGATGAACTTTAGATCCACGAATTTTACGTCGTGTTTCTTCCCGAGCTCCAATGCTTCTTTGACGTTCATGATTACCGTTCCTCTAGAATTAGTGCCGTTTGGCGCCGGGGCCCGCACCCCACACGCGCCGATCCAAATATCTAATTACCAAAGCGCGTTCCGCGGCGGCCTCAGGCACGCGCTTCAGATAGCGTCTTTGCCACGCTCGCCCGTGCGGATTCGCACGGCCTCTTCCACCGGTGTGACGAAGATCTTTCCGTCGCCGATACGGCCGGTTTTGCCGCTCTTCTCGATCGCGTCGAGCACGTCGTGAACGAGCTCGTCGGGGACGACGACTTCGATCTTCACCTTGGGGACGAAGTCGACGACGTAGGCCGAGCCGCGATAAACTTCTTTTTTCCCGCCGGTCCGGCCGAAGCCTTTGACCTCGGTCACCGTCATCCCCTGCACGCCGACTTCCGCAAGGGCATCCTTAACTTCGTCCAGCTTGAACGGCTTGATGATGGCTTCGATTTTCTTCATGGGGCGCCACACTACCTGGGGAGAATCGGGGGTGGAACGCGCGCTCAATCGCGCGGACGCTCGGGTGAGGAGCGGACGCGGACGATACCTCCGAGCGGGCATTCCGTGCGCCCCGTTGTGTGAGGGGCGACGTGCGGCAAACATGTACGTCGGGCAACGTTTCGGAGATGTTTCGCGAAGATGAAAGTGCCGATCACGCCGCTCGAGCATCTCGTGGGCCTCTCCCGGCCCGGCGTCGACCTCTGGGTGAAGCGCGATGATTTAACTTCGCCGCTCTACGGGGGAAACAAGGTGCGAAAGCTCGCGCACCTTCTCGCTGACGCAAAGGCACGAGGCGCGCGACGCCTCGTGACGCTCGGCGCCGTCGGGAGCCATCACGTTCTCGCGACCACCGTCTTCGGCAAGCAGGCGGGCTTCGACGTGGCGGCCGTGCTCGTGCCGCAGCCGCGGACCACCCACGTCGTCGACAACGTGCGCGCCGACATCGCCCAGGGGCTCGACGTGCGTGCCGCGTCGGCGTGGGCGCTCGTGCCGTTCCTCGTGCTGTTCGTGCTCAAGGCGTTCGCCCGCGACACGCTCTTCATCACCGTGGGCGGCTCGAACGTCGAAGGCTCGCTCGGCTACGTCGACGCGGCGCGCGAGCTCGCGGCCCAAGTGCGCGCCGGCGAGATGCCCGAGCCCGACGTGATCGTCGTGGCGTGCGGATCGGGGGGCACCGTCGCGGGGCTCGCGGCCGGCCTCGCGCTCGAGGGCATGGCGTCGCGCATTCTCGCGGTGAGCGTTTCGACGCCGCCGCGCGTCGTCTCGTTTCTCACGCGCCGGCTGACGCGAAAGGTCCTCCGCCGCCTCGGCGAGTCTCGGCATATCGCCAGTGCCCTCGCGCGGATCGAATTCGAACATCGCTATCTGGGCGAGGGGTACGGATATCCAACTTTGGAAGGGGCCGAGGCTCTCGCCCTGGCCGCCGCAAATGGGTTGAAGCTCGATCCGACGTATACGGCGAAGACCTTCGCGGCCGCCCTCGCGCGCGTGCGCGCTTACGCCGACGCGGGCGAGAAGCGGACGGTTCTCTACCTCAATACGCTTTCCAGCGCCCCCCTCGCACCCCTGCTCACGTCGGCGCCGAACGAGGGGGATATCCCTCTTTCGGTCCGCGCGCTTTTTCGCTGAACGAGCGGTCCGCGCCGCAGGGCTGGCGCGTAGTGCGGGTGTGACGCGCGCAACATTCGGTGGCGCCCGTCGGGCGTTGCACGGGGGGACGTGCGCATCGTCGCTTATGTCACTGGCATCGAAGGAAGTGGGCCGTATCCTGAAGTGCTCTCCCGAAAGCGCCATGCAGCGGAATCCTAATAAGCCCTCCGATACGCCCACGCGACCTTCCGTCCCGCGCGTTCTGGTCAAATCCGGTATTCGCTCGAAGGACGGTGAGAGCCTCGTCGAGACCTCCGTCAATTCGGCAGTCACGCTCCCACCGCCGCCGGGGTCGGGCATGGATATGGGAAACGACTTCGACGACCTCCAACCGACGTCGCCGTTTCGCGCGACGCTCCCTCCCGAGCCGCCCCAAGTGCCGCGTGCCGCCGCGTCGGCTCTCGAGATCCCCGGCGTCGTCGCTCCACGATCGCCGCGAGGCGAGCAGATGGTCCAGGCCCATCGTCGTGCAGAGACGCAGGCGTCCGTCCCGCGCGCGATGCGTGCGGCCGAGGCCACGGGCTCCCACGGTTTCGGCGACCTCGACATCGGCTTCCCGCCGTCCGTAACGGGGAAGGTGCCTCCGCCCTCCATCGAGTTCGAGGACGAACCGGGCTCGGCGTCGTTCGCCGCCGTTCTGGCCGACGCGGCGCCCGCAGCGCGCGGCCGTCCGATCGCGTTCGCGCCGCCTCCTGCCTCCGAGGGTCGCGTCGACGACGAGATCCAGGAGGTCTTCGGAACGCCGACGTTTAAAACGCGCGTCGACGCGCCGCCTCCCACCGAGCGCGTTGGCCGCGGTGCCCCGCGCATGCGTCGAAGCGAGCCGCCGGACGTCCCGTCGCCCACGACGGCGACCCGCGCGCTCGACGAGTTGACCGCGAGCAAGCACCGCATGCCGCTGGTTCCAGGCGAAGGCGCGCCGCCCACGGTACGTGCGGGCAAGCGTCCGTCGACGCCGCCCCCGCCGCCGCCGACGAAACGCGAGCCCCGCAGCGACGGGCGCCTCGAGGCGCGAGGCGACGCGAGCGTTGCCGCGCCGCGCAACGAGCGGAACGAGCGAATCGAGAAAGGTGTCGCGCGCCGAGACAGTGGACGCGACGGTCGGTCTGCATTCGCGGCAGTCGACGAGGTCGTGGCCAATCTGAAGAAGGATCCGCGCAGCGAGTAGACCGGCGTGAGCCTTCCGAGTTGCGGTACCGTCGCCGCGCTCAGGAGGAGCTCATGCCCGAAAAGTCTGTCTCGCGGGTCAAAGAGGACCGTAGCTTCGAACCGTCGGATCACTTTCGCGAGCACGCGCGCATCGCATCCGCCGCGGCCTACCGCGCCATGCATCGCGAATCGCTCGAGCAGCCCGACGAGTTCTGGCGCGAGAACAGCCAAGACCTCGTCTGGCGCACCCCGTGGACGAAGTTCTCCGAGTGGAAGCCCGCGAGCGATGACGGCAAGAGCGGCGCGGAGGCGAAGTTCTTCCTCGGTGGCACGCTCAACGTCACCGAGACTTGTCTCGACAGGCACCTCACGACGTCTGCACGAACGCGCGCGGCCATCGTCTGGGAAGGGGAGACCGGCGAGACGCGCACGCTGACCTATTTCGAAGTGCACCGTGACGTCGTGCGCCTCGCCGCGTCGCTGCTCGACATGGGAATCAAGGCCGGCGATCGCGTCGGGATCTACATGGGAATGGTCCCCGAGACCGCGGTCGCCATGCTCGCCTGCGCGCGCATTGGCGCGACCCATAGCGTCGTGTTTGGCGGATTCAGCGCCGACGCGCTTCGTGACCGTATGAACGACTGCGGCGCGCGCGTGCTTCTTACGCAGGACGGCGCGTACCGCCGCGGCAGCGTGGTGCCGCTGAAGAATATGGCGGACGCTGCGCTCGAGAGCACGGAGACGATCGAGAAGGTCGTCGTCCTCCGCCGCATGGGGAAAGAGCTCGCGCCGATTGCGATGAAGGACGGGCGTGACGTGTACTGGGACGAGCTCTCGCCCTCGGCCGAGAGTGTGGCCCGCGCGAAGGCGCCCGAGGCCTTCGACGCCGAGCACCCGCTGTTCATCCTCTACACGTCGGGCTCCACGGGGAAGCCGAAGGGCGTGCTCCACACCACGGGCGGCTACCTCGCGACGGCGAACCTTTCCACGAAGCTGATTTTCGATATTCGGGAATCGGACCTCTATTGGTGCACCGCCGACGTCGGCTGGGTGACGGGCCACAGCTACATCGTGTACGGGCCACTCTCGGTCGGCGCGTCGGTGATGATGTACGAGGGGGCGCCGAACCAGCCCGATCCGGGTCGCTTCTGGCGTATCATCGAGCGCCACGGCGTAAGCATTCTCTACACGGCGCCCACCGCGATCCGCGCGTTCATACGTTGGGGCGACGACCACGTGACGAAGGCCGACTTGTCCTCGCTGCGGCTTCTTGGAAGCGTCGGCGAGCCTATCAATCCCGAGGCGTGGCTCTGGTACCACAAGGTCGTTGGCGGCGGCCGTTGCCCCATCGTCGACACGTGGTGGCAGACGGAGACCGGCGGCGTGATGCTGACGACGCTACCGGGCGCCGTGACGGCGAAGCCGGGGAGCACCGGGCTGCCGTTCTTCGGTGTCGAGATCGCGGTTCTTCGTGACGACGGGACGCCGGCGCCCGCCAACGAATCGGGCAAGCTCGTCATCAACCGGCCGTGGCCGTCGATGGCGCGCACGCTCTGGAAGGACAGCGAGCGCTACGTCTCGGCCTACTGGTCGCAGAACCCCGGCGTCTACACCACGGGCGACGGCGCGCGCATCGACGAGGGCGGCTACGTCTGGGTGACGGGTCGCATCGACGACGTCCTCAACGTGTCGGGGCATCGCATTGGGACGGCGGAAATCGAGAGCGCCCTCGTGAGCCACCCGGCCGTCGCCGAGGCCGCAGCCGTCGGGAAGCCGGACGATCTCAAGGGGCAGGCGCTCGTCGTGTTCGTCACGCTCAAAGGGGACAAGACCGCGAGCAAAGAGATGAAAGACGCCCTCACGCAGCACATCGATCGGGAGATCGGAAAGTTCGCGCGGCCGGATCAGATCCGCTTCACCGACGCGCTCCCGAAGACGCGCAGCGGGAAGATCATGCGCCGGCTGCTTCGCGAGGTCGCCTCGGGCAACACCGACGCGAAGGGTGACACGTCAACCTTGGAAGACTTGAGCGTCCTCGCCAAGCTGCGCGATCAAAAGGACGAAGGCTAGAGGCCAAGCGCGGGGCGCAGGCTCCGGGGCTGCGCCGTTCTCGTTTAGAGAACGCCCTCCGGAGCCAGCTTGCACTCGGGCGATTCGGGCGCTTCGAGCTGCAGCGTGGAGTGCTCGATGCGGAACTTGTGGTTCAGCGTCTGGCAGACCTCGCGCAAGAACGTGGGCTGGCACTTGTTCGCCGGGACGACCATATGGGCCGTGAGCGCCACCTCGGTGGTGCTCATCGCCCAGATGTGAAGGTCGTGGACTTCGACCACGCCAGGGAGCCCCGTCAGGTACGCGCGGACGGCCTCGGCATCGATGTGGCCGGGGACGGCGTCGAGGGCGAGATCGAGCGCGTGGCGAAGCAGCGACCACGTGCCCACGAGGATGACCAGCGACACGACGATGCTGACGACCGGGTCGAGCCACATCCACCCGGTTTTTAGAATGACAAGCCCGGCGATGACGACGCCGAGGGAGACTGCGGCGTCCGCGGCGAGGTGCATGAATGCGCCCCGCACGTTGGCGTCCTCGTCGCGCCCCTTCATGAACAGGAGGGCCGACACACCGTTGACGAGGACGCCCGCGGCGGCGACGGCGATGACCGTCGTCCCTTCCACCGCGCGCGTGTCGCGCAGGCGCTGCACGGCTTCCCACGCGACGCCGCCCACCACGAACAGAAGGAGCAGCGCGTTGGCGAGGGACGCGAGGATCGTCGAGCGACGGAGGCCGTAGGTGCGGCGGTGCGACGGCTTCGTCTTCGCCAGGACAGAGGCGCCCCATGCGAGCATGAGGCCGAGGACGTCGCTCAAGTTGTGGGCGGCGTCGGCGACGAGCGCCACCGAGTGCGCGAGCAGACCGTAGGTCGCCTCGAGGCCTACGAACGCGAGGTTGAGGCCAACGCCGATGGCGAAGGCGCGGCCGATGTTCTTCGGAACCGCGGAGTGGTCGTGGTCGTGGCCCGCACCGTGGCCGTGTGCGGCGTGGCCCTGCGCGTCGTCGTCGACGTGCGTGTCCGCGTGGTGATGCGCGTGCGGCCCGTGCTCGTGCCCGTGACCTTGTTCGTGCCCATGCTGCGCCATCGAAGATATGCGTACACCATGAGGCGCGAAGCCGCGCGTGTCAGGCGTTGAGTCGCACGATGTCGCCGTTCAGCGCCGTGGCGAACCCCGTCCACGCGGCGTAGGGCGCGACGAGCCACGCCGCCGTCGTGTCGACTTTGCGTGCCTCGTTGGCGTACGCCGCGACGGCGACGTCGAGGGCGCCGATGTCGAGGAGAGCCGCTCCAGGCTTGCGCGCGCCGAAGAAGATCGCCGACCACGCTGCGTTGAGCGCGAGCTGACTGCCCCACAGCGCGAGCGCGCGCGTTCGCGCGGGCGACGGCTCGGCCTTCCACACCCGGTAGCCCGACACGGCGATGAGGCCGTAGAGCGCGGTCCACACCGGCGCGAACGCCTTGTTGGGCGGCTGGAAGCTCGGCTTCTTCAGCGCGAAGCGGTACCACGGGCTCCGCACGCTCTTCTGCGTGGCGACCGCACCGATGCCGGCGGCTATGGCCGTGACCGCGACAAATGCGCCGAGCCCAAGCAGCGACGCGCCTCGTGTTCTCTCCGTCATGATGAACCTCCGTACGGCGAGATACGCAACGGTCGTACCGCGCTCGACCATGCGGTTGACGATCGCGAATCTCCGGCAAATCCCGCGGGAACGAGCCTGCGCTGCGGCGCTCGAGCGGGCAGACTGGCGCGCGCTGCGGCATCTCGCCCCGGCCGCCCTCCACCCCTTGCCGTGGCCGGGCGAATCCGTAGAGTCCGCGCCGTGCTGACGGGGCTCGCAGTCTTTGCCGCCACGTACCTGCTCATCGCCGGCCGCCCCCTCAAGTGGCTTCCGATCGACCGCCCCGCCGGCGCGCTGATCGGTGCGGTGCTCGCCGTCGCCACGGGAGCATCGACGCCGCTGGAGGCCGAGGCGGCCATCGACAAGAGCACGCTCGTTCTTCTCTTCGCGGTCATGGGCATGGGCGCATTCCTCGCCCTCGACGGCATTTTCGACCGCGCCGCGCCCCGCCTCGCGCGCGCGACACGAACGCGCGCGGGCCTTCTCGCGGCGCTCATTTGGGGCGCCGGCGCGCTGTCCGCGATCGTCACGAACGACGCCGTCTGCGTGCTGCTCGCGCCCGTCGTCGTCGGCTGGATTCGTCGCTGGAAGCTCCCGGCGTTCCCGTTCCTCGTGGCGCTCGCGACCGCGTCCAACACCGGGAGCGTCGCAACGCTGGTCGGCAACCCGCAAAGCATGCTTTGCGCGAGCCTGGGGCACCTCTCGTTTCGCAGCTATGCGGCCGTCATGGTCCCGGTCGCCGTCGCGGGGCTCGCCGTGAACCACGCCATCGTCTGGGCGTTTTTTCGAACGCAGCTTCACGACGCGCTTCCCGACGATCGCCCCACCGACGCGCCGATCTTCTCGCGCGGCTCGCTGATCACGCTCGCCGTCCTCGCGGGGACCGTTGGCCTGTACACGGCCGGCGCGAATATGACGTTCACCGCGCTCGGCGGATTTGTCGTCTTGCTCATCGCGCACCGCGTGGAGCCGGCACACATTTGGGAGAAGATCGACTGGTCGATCCTTCTGTTCTTCGGAAGCCTCTTCGTGGCCGTCGATGCCTTCGCGCGGAGCGGCGCGCCGGAGTGGGCCTTCGAGCACGTGCCGCTCTACGCGGGCACGGGCGGCCTCGCGTCGTATCTGCGCACGGGGCTCTACTTTCTCGTGGGGAGCAACGTGGTCACGAACGTGCCGTTCATCCTGGTGGTGCGCGCGGAGATGGCGCACCTCCCTTCGCCCACGCTCGGCTGGCAAATGCTCGCGATGGCCTCGACGTTCGCCGGCAACCTCACCCTCTTGGGCTCGGTGGCGAACGTCATCGTCGCCGACAAATCGCAAGGCGAAGGCGGCCTGCCGTTCTGGGCGTACTTCCGAATCGGATTTCCCGTCGCCGTCGTGACAACGCTGGTGGGGACGATGTGGGTGGTTCTCGTTCGTTAGCGCGACCTTCGAACAGGCGGCTTTCGCTGTCACGGTGGCTCGGGCTCTCGCTGCGAATCGAGCTAGACTCGAACGCACGTCCGCGCGCCGCCGACCTCGTTCACGACACGTCGAACCCCTTCCCCTATGCACTCGAGTCGGCCCCCTCCGCAGCGCGGCGACGTGCTCGTGCCGTTCCCCGTGCCCCGGGCGTACGTCCCGCCGGTCACCCATCTCCGCAGCACGCTGCTGCTTTCGTCGGTCCTTACCTTGAAAGCCCGCGGCCGCTATTCGTCGTACCTCGGCAAGCTCGGCTCGGCGCATCATGCCGCCATCGACGCCCTCGTCGCCGGCGCGTGGCTGCCCGTGGATCTCGCGATTGCGCACTACAAGGCCTGCGATGCGCTCGCGCTCGGCACCCACGAGCAGCTCGAAATGGGAACGCAGGTTGCCGCTCAAGTGCAGGGCGGTCTCCTCGATACGATCGTGCGCGCCGCGCGCAACGCAGACGCAACGCCGTGGACGGCGCTCGAGAGCTATCCAAAATTTTGGGAACGACTCATGAAGGGGGGCGCCGTTTCGATCGAGCGGCTCGGCCCGAAAGACGCGCTTCTCGAAGCCGTCGGCGTTCCGTTCGAGGGCAATCGTTACTTCCGGACCGCCTTCCGCGGAATGAACCAAGCGGCCTTCGCGCCGCTGTGCGAACGAATCTTCGTGAAAGACATGCCGGAGCTCGGATTCGTGTGTCGCATCTCGTGGGTGTGAATGAGGTATGCCGTAACCCGCACGTCGTTCGCGGCGCGCGCTCCACGCGGGGGCCGCTTGGGGGTAGCGAAAAAGGGCGTGCCGTGGTGAGCTTAGGAGGCGCGTCTACGGGCTCTCGAACGGGGCGGCGCGCGGGGCCCGATGGATAAGAATCGAACGTGCATCGATTGCAAACGCGAGTCGCCGAAGACAAACACGGCGCATACGCTGATCGGCCCTGAATTCGGCTGGCGATTGAGCCGTCGCACCGACGAGCGAGGCGAGGTCGTGATGGAGTGGCGCTGCCGCGATTGCTGGCGGGCGCACCGCGATGCACGCGGGCCCGGCGACGCCGATTCGGGAACGACGCGTCGCGGAAGCGGCCGCGGCGAATAGCGAGAACGACCCGGGCGAACACGCGCTTTGTGCGAATCGCGTGGGCCGCCGTCGAATACCTTCTACGCACGACGCATCGCCCGCGATATGCGACTTCGACGCCCACGAAGGAGCGTGACTTCGCGACGTGTCGCATAGCCGGCGAGGGGCGCGACCACGCACCGAAGTGGCGGTTTTTCTAGGCTTTGGTCGTAGCGCTCGCACTCCCGGCGAGCGGCACTTCCGTTGACGTCCGTTGAAAAGCTTGCGTACTCCGCACCTTCTTGCACGCGATTCGCGCCTCGCTCCGGGCACGTGATTCTGCGCGCCACTTCGGAAATCGAGACGCTCGCGAATCTTCGATATCGGTACGAATCCTGCTCCCCGAGCTTTGGTGGATAGCGCCTCTTCGTAGCGCTGTCCGCGCGGGCATTACCGAGGGGTGTTCATGCTGGCAACACGCAGTGCGGCTCTGAGTGAATGTGCGACTGCGAAATGGTCGTTGTCGGCATTCGCCCTACTCTCCGAATTGCGACCGCAGCGCGCGCTTGCCCCTTCACCGCGTGGGCAATTCGGTGCGAACATTAGAATCTTGTGCCGAGTCGAATCCGGCCTGTCGTGCGGATGTGCGTGGCTTCAAAAGGGAAGAGCATGAACTGTCGAAACGTCTCGCTTCTGGCATCCGCGCTCTTCTTCGTCGTCGCCTGTGGGGATACGAAAACCACGTCCAGCTCCGGCGACGGCACGACGCCTTCGGGCAGCACGACGGGCGGTAGCAACACGACCGGCGGTGGGACGGGCACCACGGGCGGCGCCAGCACGACGGGTGGTGGTACCACCACGGGCGGCGGCACCGTGACGGACGCGGGCGTGACCTCCCCCGACGCGAGCGACGGCGCGACGGCGCCGAACAGCGGGCTGCCTCAAAAGCCCGGCTCGGTGCCGGGGGGAAGCACTCCAGGCACGGCGCCGATCGTCTGTAGTCGCGAGACAACCGGGCTCTCGCTCGCGCAGCTCGTGCCCACGGGCGCCGCGCCTGCGGCGTTCAAAACGGCCTGGAAGCAAGAGCAGCAGGGGAGCCTCGCGCCGCCCTTGGTCTTCGGTCTCCGCGGGCTCACGAAGGGGCCGGTCACCGCGTCCCTCGGGCCGGTTCACGCGGTGAGCCCGACGACCTGGCAGTTCGAAACGCCGCCGCTCACGGCGCGCACCGTGAACGTCACCGTCGATTCAGCCAACCCACTTCACATCATGGTGCCGCTCCTTTCGACGACGGCGATTGCCTCTTTCGGCGACTCGAACGAGCGCCGCGGATTCACGATTACGGGCTTCACGCTCGACGGCCAGCTCGGCGGTCAATGCGAGTCGTTCGTCGGGACGATGCACTTCCTCATTCCAGGCTCGAACGCGGCGCAACCGTTTGCCGGGACCACCGTCGGCGCGCTCCTCGGAAGCGTGACCGCCGACTCCGACCACGACGGCACCGCCGACGCTTGGTCCGTGGACTTCGCGGGCACGGCGTCGTTCGTCACCGTCGAGAGCACGCCATGAGCCCGCGCGAGCGAATCTTGGGAAAGGCCAGCGCGATGACCACGAGACTTGGGTCCCCTCGAAGTCGGCGGCACGTCATGGGAGCCGTGAGCGTCGCGCTCGCTCTCGCGGCGCCGCTCGCCGGCTGTTCGCAAGACAAGCCGACGGACACGACCGGGACGGTGACGTCGCCACCGACGTGCACGAACGGCGTCTGCCAACCGGGCGCCGTCGAGGCGTGCACCAACGAAGGCGTGCGCCGCGCGTGCGGCCAGGTGAAGAGCACCGTCGGCACGCAGGTCACGTGTCTCTACGGAACGCAGATCTGCTCCGGCGGCATGTGGGGCGCGTGCGTCGGCTCACCCGACGGGACGAAGACGCAGTCGAACGAGGTGTCGGAGGACCTTCACACCCTCGGCCTCGGCACCCCGTCGAAGTGCACGTCGCCGTGTGACCCGTACTGCACGCAAATCGCCGACACGTTCGACACGACGACGCCGCTGGGCACGGGCGGAACCGAGCTCACCGACGCCGGCGGCCTCACGATCGGCAAGGGTCTGGGCCTGCCCGACGGCGCGACACCGGCCGATCTCGCGACCCTCTCGGACGGCGGCGCGCTCCCCCCCGACGGCGGCTTCATCTTCCACGTCATGTACCCGGGCGATACCGCCCAGAGCCCCATCGTCTTCATCGACGCGAAGCTCCGCACCGCGGACATGTACTTCCTCCTCGACGTCACCTCGTCGATGTACGACGAGGCGAACGCCTTTACGGCCGCGCTGAACGACACGTCGTCGAACGGCATTATCTCCGGCATCAAGGCGGCCCTCGGGCCCCTCGTCAACTTCGGCGTCGGGCGCTTCTCCGAGTACCAGACGTTCCCGTACGGCTTCTCCGGTGAGAACAACTCACCCTTCCAGCACCTGCTCAGCGTGCAGCCGAACGTCACGCCCGGGCAGCAGGCCGCCGCGTGGAACCTCGAGGACGCCTTCCCGAACTACGGCGCCTTCCGCGGATCGAACTACCGCGGCGGTGACGTGCCCGAGGCCACGGTCTCGGCGCTCTGGGCGGCCTCGAGTGGCCGCGGCCTTTACCGAAACGGCAACACGACGCCGACCTTCGGTTCGACGAATTTCTGGGCCACGCAGCGCCCGTTCTGGCTCGGCTCGCCGATTACGCCGACGGCGAACGCGTACCCGCCCGACCTGCCCGCATCGGCCGGCGCGACGGTGCCGTGCCCCGCGGTGGCGAACCCGCCGACGAACTACGACCCCGGGTACCCGTGCTGGCGCGCGAACTCGACGCCCATCTACGTCATCGTGACGGACGCCCCCGGCCACAACGGCCCGGGCGGCTGGTACTCGTACCTCCAGATTCCGAAGAACGCGTCGGACGACGGCGCGGGCATCGAAGGCGCGACGCCGTTCCCCGCGTCGCAGGCGCTGCCGACGACCGGCTCGCCCCTCGGCAACACGTTCGTCAACGCGATCCCGCTTCCGTCGGGCGCGACGGGCCCGACGCCGGGCATCTACTACGGCACCGTGCCCGTCCGCGTATCGGGCTCGGGCATCAGCGGCGGCATCAACAGCATCCCGGTGACGACCGCGAACAGCCCGGCGCTGCAAGTGCAGCAGCGTTCGAGCCTTCGTGATTGCCAGCCCGGCGGCTCGACGGTCTGCAATCCGATCTCGACGACCGTCACGCAAGACCTTGGTCTCATCACGACGGCGGCCGCGCCGCAGGTTCACAGCAACCTCTCGAACCAGACGCCCATCAACACGGCGACGCAGTCGTCGCTGTCCAACCCGACGGCGCTGCTCACGCCGACGACGTCACTGAGCGGGCAGGGGCCCCTCGATCAGCAGGCTCGGTACACGACGCCGACGGCGACCGCGGTGGCGCAGAGCTCCATCGGTCCGACGGGCACGCCGACGGCGACGCCCTACACGTCGCTGACGGCGGGCGGCCCGCTCGCGCAGACGACGGACGCCCTTTCGCCGACGGGCACGGCCATCGCGACGGGCACGTACTCGTCCCTCGATACGGCGAGCTACACGGCGGCGCTCGCGAGCCAGAACGCGCTCACCTTCGTCTCGGCGCTCAACACGCCAGCATCGCAAAGCTCGCTCACGACGCCGGGCACGACGAAGCCCGCCGACGTCTCGCAGCTCACGACGCTCGCGCCGGTGGCCGACCCGAATGCGCCGACGCTGTCGCTGACGTTGCCGAGCCAGGTGCTCCCCGCCCCGCAGACGCCGACCATCACGATGACCGCGCAGGTGGCCGCGGGCACCGTCAACGCGAGCCTCGGAGGGTCGAGCGCACCGACCGTCGGTCCGCAGACCGCGCTCTACAATTACCAAGCCTTCTATAGCGACACGCAGGACGTCTACCAGAACTCGGCGCCCCAGCCGATCGTGGTGACGGCCCTCGGGACGCAGACGGCGTACAACAACCAGACGCCCTACGACACGTACTCGAGCAACACGCCGCTGCTCACGGCCGTCTCGTCGCTCGTCGGTGCGTTGAAGACGCCGTACAACACGACGCCTACCGACACGTTCAGCGCCGGTATTCCGCTGCTGAGCGCAGTTTCCGCGCTGTCGGGTACGTACACCGGCTTCAACAGCCAGACGCCCGTCGACACGTACTCGAACGGCACGTCGGTCGTCAGCTCGGTTACGGCGCTCACGCGGATTGGCAACTTCCTCGCCGCGACGCAAACCGACACCTACTCGAACCCGACCACGCCGAACGGCACGGTGAGCTCGCTCTCGACCACGTCGTCCGCCTACAACACGGTGCAGAACCTCACCGGCACGACGGTGAACACGTCGACGACCTCCGCGTTGACGAACGGCACCGCGCCGACGTCGACGGGGACGACGAGCTGCACGCTCACGTCGCCGAACGCCGGCGCTTCGACGTCGGCCACGTACACGTTCGGCGCGACGCAGAACCAGCCCGGCTGGTACACGTCGGGCGCCGGTACGCAGGTTCCGGGTGGAAATGCGCCGACGGCGATCACCCAAGCCGGCTCTGTCGTGCTCGCGGCCAATCAGGCGATCAAGGTCACCTTCAACACGCCGCAGACCGTCCAAGGCGGTAAGGCCACGATTTACGTGAACCTCGGCTCGGCGCCGACGACGACGGCGTACACGTTCGCCGCCTCGGCGACGCAGGCTGCAACGACGCAGACGTTCATCATCTACGGATCGGCCGCGGGCGGCTCGATCTACTTCGGCGTTACGCGTGACGCCGGCAACGTTCTGCCGACCGTCAACATCAGCTACGCCCTCTCCACGCCAACCTGCTCCACGGGCAACTTCGTCTCGGGTGGCAGCGGCACGGGCGGTACCTGCGTCAGCTGCAACAGCGGCTACACCTACGACACTTCGGCGCAGTGCTGCTCGCAGACGACGACGACGACGACCTGCCCGGCGAACTACACGCTCGTCAGCGGCACTTGCTACATCATCCAGTGCCCCACGGGCTGGTCGTACAACTCGTCGACGCAAGTCTGCACCGCGCCGCGCTGCGCGGCGGGTCAGACCGAAATTTCCGGCAAGTGCTACACGCAGACCTGCCCCACGAACTACACGCTCGCGAGCTCGGGCACGGCCTGCAATCCCAACAGCAACTGCACCTCGCCGCTCGTCGACTCGGGCGGTAACTGCAAGAGCCAAGTCGGTTGCCCCGCGAGCGGCACCGGCGGCACGACGTGGACGTTCAACTCTTCGACGAACACCTGCACGCCGGCGGCTGCTTGCCCGAGCAAAGTCCAGTGGGACAAGGTCAACGGCAACGCGACGGGCTCGAGCTCGCAGTGCTGGACCGACGCGGGCTGCCCCACGCCGACGGCGAACTACACGCGCGGCACGGGCTCGCTCACGCCGTACTGCATTCAGAACCAGTGCACGTCGACGCAGCTCGCGGTCACGGGCAACACGCTCACGAGCGACGGCTGCTACAGCACCACGATCAACACGACCTGCACCGGGCTCGTCGCCACGGCGACGTACTCGTACACCGGCAGCGCGGGCTCGCCGGCGTACGCCTGCGTGCCGACGAACGCGGCTTCGGGCTGCGTGTCGCCGAAGGTGAAGTGGGACAAGACCAACGGAAACTCGACGGGCGCGGCGGCTCAGTGCTGGACGGACGCGGGCTGCACGGGCACGCGCGGCACCGGCGCGAGCACGCCGATGTGTACGGCGCCGCTCTGCAACTCGGGCTACACGCCGGCTTCCGCGCCGACCGGCTCGCCTAACGGCGCCGGTTGCTACCAGACCGTCAACTCGGGCTGCTCGAGCGGCGTGAACTCGAACATCGTCGCGAACACGACCTACACGTACAACTCGACCACGTTCCAGTGCGTCCCCTCCGGCTCCACGCCGGTTGGCGGCTGCCCTACGGGCAAGGTTCCGCTCAACAAGAGCACGGGCGCGACGACGGGCGCGGGCGCCCAGTGCTGGACGGACGCGGGTTGCGCGGCGCCGGGCGTGCGCGGCACGGGTTCGAACGCAGCGATCTGCACGTTCCCCAACTGCGACCCCGGCTACACGTACGCGTCTGCGCCGGCCCTCGGGAAGACCGCGGGCTGCTACCCGACCAACAACACCGGCTGCACCAACGCGGTCGACCCGTCGGGCATTCAGGCGAACGCGACGTACACGTACGGTGCCTCGCCGAACTTCACCTGCACCCCCTCGGGCACGACGCCGGTCGGCGCTTGCCCCACGGGGAAGGTGAAATGGGACAAAACCAACGGCAACGCGACGGGCGCCGCCGCGCAGTGCTGGACGGATGCGGGCTGCTTGTCGCCGTACACGCGCGGCACGGGCGCGAGCACGCCGATGTGCACCAAGTCGAAGTGCGACAGCGGCTACACGACCGTGTCGGGCAACGCGCTCGCGACGGACGGCTGCTACCTCACGACAGCCATCAACACGACCTGCGCGAACGTCACGATCAGCGGCTACAACTTCTCAGGCCACGTGACCTTCACGTACTCGGCGGCGGCGTACAGTTGCACGCCGACGGGGCTCGTCGGCGGCTGCTTCGAATCGCGCGTGCTCTCGAACAAGGGCTCGGGCGCGAACCTCTGCTGGGTAGACAACGGCTGCCCGACGGGCGCGATCGCCTACACGCGCAGCGGGACGCAGCCGTGGAACTGCTCGGCGAACGCGAACCAGTGCAACTCGGTCACGCAGGGGACGCGTCAGCCGATCACCACCGGCACTCCGGCGTCCGGCTTCGGTTGCTACGACGTCAACGCCACGTGCGTCCAGGGCAACGGCGCCGGCCAGGTGACGCCTCTCGGGACCAACTCGGGCACCTACGTCTATACGGGTAGCCCGAGCTTCGTCTGCACGCCGAACCCGAACAAGACGTGCGTCTCGGGCCTCACGTACCTCAGCGGCACCTGCTATTCGTCGGTCTCGTGCCCTTCGGACGGCTCGACGACCGGCGCGCCGTACCTTGTAGGCTCGACCTACGTCTGCGCGAAGGCGGCCTGCAACACCATCACGCAGTACGCGTGCGGGAGCAGCCAGTGCTGCACGAACTCGTGCCCGCCGCCCACGGCGGGTAGCTACACCGAGGTCCAGTGGGCGATCTCGCCGGCGAACCCCGTAGGTCAGCGCACGTCGACCAGCACCTGCGTCGCGACGGTGAACTGCGGCACGGGCCACACGCCCTACGACATCCACGACGGCAACGGCATGCGTTGCTGGACGAACACCGCCTGCACGGCCGCGCAAGGTACCGGCGGTACCGTCGCGTCGGGCTACACCTGCACGCCGACGACCTGCAGCACGGCGACCGGTGTCCAGCTTCTTTCGGAGCAGACCGCCACGACGACCGGCTCCGTGACCAAGAACGGTCTCGTCAGCTGGTGGCGCGCCGACGTGAACGGCGGCGCGAACTACTACGCCGACGCGTTCGGTCTTAACTCGGGCGTCACGGTGAAGCGCTCCGCGGCCACCAACGTGACCATCGTCCCCGGCGTGGTCGGCGCTGGGTTCCAGTTCGCCAACTTGTCGTCGGGTTCGTCGCCTTACTGGGCGGCCGTGAACGACACTGGGATCTCGGTGGCGCCGAACGCCTCTCTCGACCTCACGACCGGGGCTACGCTCGCCGCCTGGGTCATTCCGTACTCGTCGGGCCAGAGCTCGCGGATCA
>JANXMC010000387.1 GCA_025354825.1 Myxococcales bacterium | reverse complement strand
CGCCATCAATTCGCTTTATTCGATTACCTACGACTGCGACGCCGCCCACGGTACGCCGTACCACGGGCGTTTGAAGGCGTTCGTGCAGATGGCCCAAGAGCAGAACCTCGTGCTCGGCGGCGCGATGACCGACCCCAAGGGCGATCGAAGCAAGGGGCCTGCAGATCAGGAAGATCCGGACGTGTTCGTGCACATTGTCTCGCGGAACGACGAAGGCATTGTCGTGCGCGGCGCGAAGGCCCACCAAACCGGGTGCATCAACTCGCACTGGATCCTCGTGATGCCGACGATGCGCCTCCGCGAGAAAGACCGCGACTACGCCGTCGTCTGCGCGATCCCGGTCGACGACCCGGCGCTGATGTTCATCTACGGCCGCCAGTCGTGCGACACGCGGAGCATGGAGGGGGGCGACGTCGATCAGGGGAATGCGCGCTATTCGGGGCAGGAAGCGATGATCGTCCTCGAGGACGTCTTCGTGCCGTGGAGCCGCGTCTTCATGGACGGTGAGGTCGACTTCGCGGCGCCGCTGGTCGAGCGCTTCACGGCGTTTCATCGCCGCAGCTACGTCTGCAAGACGGGCGTGGGCGACGTGCTCATCGGCGCGGCGGCGGCGGTGGCCGATGCGAACGGCGTCGCGGGCGTATCCCATATTCGCGACAAGCTCGTCGAGATGACGCACCTAAACGAGACGATTTACGGCGCCGGAATCGCGTCGTCCTACGAATCGAAACCGACGGCGGCGGGCAATTATCAAAACGACGACATGCTCGCGAACGTCTGCAAGCAGAACGTCACGCGCTTCCCGTACGAGATGGGGCGCCTCGCGCAAGACATCGCCGGCGGCCTCGTGGCGACGCTGCCGTCGCAGCGCGACTTCGACGGCGCCGAGACGGGCCCGGTGCTGAAAAAGCTGCTTCGCGGACGCGAAGGTGTGCCGACGGAAGACCGCGTGCGCTTGCTACGGCTCATCGAGAACATGACCTTGGGGCGCAACGCCGTAGGGTACCTCACCGAATCGATGCACGGCGCAGGCTCACCCCAGGCGCAGCGTATTCAGATTGCCCGGCAGATGAATCTCGAAGAGAAAATGGGGCACGCGAGACGCCTGGCCGGCATTGCCGCGACTCCGAAGAAAGGCGATTAGTGCTTCGCCATCTTCGAATGGCTACCAGCGCTATCTCGGTTTGGGCGCGCAGTTCGCGCACCACCACGCCGCGCCGTCGCGCTTCGCGCCGTGGGGCGCCCCTTCGCGCCACCCGCGCTTCGAAAGCTCGGCCCGAGCGGCGTCGAGGTTCGTATCGACGAGCGTCACCACCGTGCCGCATCGGTCGCAGCGCGCTGCGTACCGACCGGCTTCTCGCGCATGCAACATCGAGTCAAGCGTAGCGCGAGCGGGCGATTTTCGCAGGCCCGCGTCGCCGCCCGCTACTGGCGCAAAAGGCAGTACCTCGGCGCACGTGTGGCGCCGCCGGGGTAGGCGCACCCGGCCTCCTCGACGCACCGCGCGGGATCGTTGCACACCTGGTAGCCACACCCCGAGCCCGCCGTCGCGCAGCTGAACGTGTCGATCTGGTCGCCGTTCCGAAGCCCTGTCGCCTGCGCGCAACAGACGGTCCCTTCGTGGCAGTGCGCGTCGCGCGAGCACGCGATGAGCACGCCGTCGCAGCCCGTCACGCAGCGAGGTGGGCCGCCGTCGAACGGCGCGCAGCAGCTCGCGCCTTGGAGGCAGGCGAGACCGTCGCACAGCAGCTCCTCGACGGTCGGGTCGAAGCCCGCGCTTGCCTCGCCGTCGGTGCGCGCGTCGACGGCGCTCGCGGGGGCGTCGGCAACGGTAGCGTCGTTCGGAGCAAGCGCGCACGGGGGCGACCGCGAAGCTTCTCGAGGTCGGCCCGCGAGGCGACGAGGACCTGGGGTACGTCGAGCGTCTTGGGCGGCGTCACGAGCGGTGAGACCGCGGCCGTCGCGGTGGCAGCGGCGGGCGTGAACCGCGTCGTGGCGGCGGCTGGCGGTGGCGTCGCGGGCTCGGAGGTCGCCGTGGCGCCAGGCGCCGGGGCCTCGCGGGCGTTGGGATCGCGCGGCGACGCCGCCGTGCATGCGGACGAAAGTGCGAGCGCAGTGCCGAGAGCGAAGATTTCGAAGGTACGCGAAGAGCGCATGAGACCCAGAGTGTACTTGCGCGCACGCCAGCTGCCAGGCGGCTGCGGGAGGGCCCCCTCGATCTGATGCTGACTACCGCCAGACGGCGGCGTCGCGGCGGGGGTGGATAATCACACGACGCAGCGACGCGGGACCGGGGCCCTGGCGCGTAGGGGCGAAGGCCCACACAGGGCGGACGCCGCCGCGTGTGATTGGCGCGTGCCGTGCTCCTCCGAACGTCAGCCAACGACGGCCGGAGAGGAAGACAATGGCAAGTAACGCCGCCTACGAC
>JANXMC010000381.1 GCA_025354825.1 Myxococcales bacterium | reverse complement strand
GGCCTCCTACGACTGCGTTGCGCCCAATGCGTGCACCGGACTCAAGGCCAAAGCCGCATGCGATGCGCCCAACGACTGCGCGGCCGGATCGAAGTGCTGTTCGGGATTCCCCTCGGGGTCGGTGTGCAAAGCGAGCTGCGGCGCCCAAGAGCAGGAAGTCTGTCAGGCGTCGTCGGACTGCGCGTCCGGCAAGACGTGTAAGAAGTGCGCAACGCCCGGCGGCGGCCCGGAGTTCAACTTCTGTGTAGCCGCCGACAAGTGCCCGTTCTGAGGGGGCGCCAAAAACCGATTAGCCGGCTCTATTTCGCATGAAGTCGGCGACGTCCGCGAGCTTGGAGTCCAAGTACGCGCGGACGTCGTCGCTCATTTGAGCCTCGGCGAGAGCGGCGCGCATGCAGCGCATCCACGCGTCGCGCATTGCCGTGTCGACGGGCACGTTGCCGTGACGCATTCGCAGGCGCGGATGACCGTGCTGCGCGATGTAGTCTTGCGGACCGCCCAGCCAGCCGATGAAAAAGAGCGTGAACCGGTCGCGCGGCCCGCGCGAAACGCGGCCGTCGTCGTCGCAGGGGTGCAGGCGCGCGAGGGCGGGCTCGCGTTCGCTCATGAGATCGTAAAAACGCTCCGACAGCGCGCGGATGGGCACCTCGCCGCCGAGTCGGGCGAACGGCGTATCGAGGGGCGAAGGGCTAAACGTCGAATCGGGCGCAGAAGACACGCTAAAGAAGATACGCGACGTTCGCTCCATACGCCGACGCGAACGACGCTTCGCCGAACGTGCTGCCGTACCAGACCACCGTCCAGCTCGTCGCGATGCCGACGCGCACGCTGTCCGATAGCGGGAATTCGGCGCCGAGGCGCCCCCCAATCGTGATCTTGACCGAGTCGCCGCCTGTGAACGAAGGGCCGACGCCGGACGTGACGGGGATCGCGATGCCCGCGCCGAATGCGCTTACGAGGTATTTGCTTCGAATCAAATAGAGAAAGCTCGGCCTGCGGATCGATAGCCGAATAGGCACATATCCCAGGGAGCCCGCGCCCGCGTCGACCCGCCCGAGCTCGCCCTGAAAGCCGGCGGCGTTGTTCTTGATATCCGACAAAACGGGCATGTACGAAACCGAGAGGCCGACGGCCGTGTAATCGTCGCTCCGCGGATTGCCGGCTAAATTGTAATAGGAGTCGATGCCAAAGGCGGGCCCGCGGAAGGCGAGGGAACAGCCGGCTTTGTCGCAGCCGCGAATCTCCTCGCGATAATACGTATTGCTGAATTTGTAGCCGCCGTAGGCTTCGAATCGAAAGCGGCTGTCCGGCGCCGTATTGTTCCGCTCGGCCGTCGCGAGGCAGAATACGAGGAGCCCAAAGGCGCAGTCCCGTTTGGGCGGCGCATTGGCTTGTACCTCGGCGATCTCCTCCGCGGCGTAGGCACGAGGCGTAGCCGTCGCAAGAACCAGCGCGGCGGATGCGGCGAGGACGAGCCTATTCATACGCGGCAATTCCCGTGACCTCTTGCCCGAGAATCAGCGTGTGAATGTCGTGTGTCCCCTCGTAGGTCGACACCGTTTCGAGATTCATCAAGTGACGCATGACGGGGTATTCGAGGGTAATGCCGTTACCGCCGAGAATGTCGCGGCAGGTGCGCGCGGTCTCGAGGGCTACGCGAACGTTGTTTCGCTTGATGAGGCTTACGTGGGCGGGGCGCATCGCACGCGACGCCTTGAGACGGCTCACTTCGAGCGCCAGCAGTTGCGCCGCCGTGATTTGCGACAACATTTCGGCGAATTTTGCCTGAACGAGCTGGTGCGCGGCGATCGGCTTTCCGCCGAACTGCACGCGATTCTTGGCGTAATCGAGGGCGGACGCGAAGCACGCTTCGGCGGCACCAAGAACGCCCCACGCGATTCCAAAGCGCGCCGACGTAAGGCACGAGAGTGGCCCCTTCATGCCGCGCACGTTGGGGAGCATGGCGCTTTTGGGGATACGCACGTCTTCGAGAATGAGCTCGCTGGTCACGCTCGCGCGGAGGCTCATCTTCTTGTGAATCACGCGCGCTTCGAAGCCGCGCGTGTCGGTCGGCACCAGAAAGCCGCGAACCTCGCCGCCGTCGCCGTTCGCGTCGCTCGACCGAGCCTTCGCCCAAATGAGCGCCACCTGCGCCAGGTTCCCGTTGGTAATCCAGCGCTTCGTGCCGTTCAAAACGAAGGAGTCGCCGTCGTCCCGCGCGGTTGTCCGCATTCCCTGCGGGTTCGACCCATGATCGGGCTCGGTAAGGCCGAAGCAACCGATGACCTTCCCTTTGGCCATTTCGGGGAGGTACTGCTGCTTTTGCGCCTCCGAGCCGAAGGCGTGAATCGGATACATGACGAGGCTCCCCTGCACGCTCGCGAAGGAGCGAATCGCCGAGTCGCCCCGTTCGAGCTCGCGCATGGCGACGCCGTAGGCAATATCCGAAATACCTGCGCAGCCGTACCCTTGCAGATTGCAGCCCAGCAGCCCGAGATCGGCAATGTCGGCAATCAGTTCGACGGGGAAGGTGCCCCGCTCGAAGTGGTCGGCGATGGTCGGGAGAACGCGCGCATCGACGAAGCTGCGGACGCTTTTGGCGACCGCACGCTCCTCGTCGGTCAGGTGGCGCGAAAGATTGAGAAAGTCGGGCATGGGGTTGCTCGGGCGCGTGGGCGTCACGCTTTTTCGCGGCGAAATCGAATGGTTGCTATGTTATAACAACCGGTAGATAGGTCGAGCGGAAAGAGGGGCGGCGATGGATTTGGGACAGCAAAAGCTCGGGCGGGTTCGGCTCGCACCGGGCGTCTCGCGGCGCGCGATGGCGACCTTTTACTTCGCGGCGATTTTCAGCACGTGCCTCATGGCGTTCATGAACTTCGCGCAGCCGTTCGTGCTCACCGAAGCTCTCCATTTGCCAGTTGGCGAACAGGGCGCCGCCTCGGGGCTCCTGGCCACCGTGAGCGAGCTCGTCATCATCGCCGTCATTGGCGGCGCGGGCGTCTTTTCCGACCGCGTTGGGCGAAGGCCGATCTACGTCGCCGGCTTCGCGCTCCTCGGCGTGAGCTATTTGGCATACCCGTTCGCCCCCTCGATGGGCGTTCTCCTTACAGTGCGGGTTGTCTTCGCCGTGGGCGCCGCGTGCGTCTCGGCGATGCTCGCCACGGTCGTCGCCGACTACCCCGTCGACGAAGACCGGGGCAAGGCCGCCGGCATGATGGGCGTCATGAACGGCATCGGCATCATGGTGGCGCTGCTGCTCCTGGCGAAGCTTCCGCGCATCCTCGCGAAGCGCGGCCTCGAGCCGCTCGTTGCCGGCCGCATCGCCTACGCGGTCACCGCAGTTTTGTGCGTGATCGTCGCCGTGGTCCTCGCCTGGGGGCTCGTTCGAGGACGACCGCCCGCCGTCGCCGAGCGCGCGTCGTTGGCGAGCCTCGCGCGCGAGGCGATGGTCGCCGGTCGCGACCCGCACGTCGCCCTGGCGTACGGCGCCGCCTTCGTTTCGCGCGGCGACCTCGCCGTCGTTGGGACGTTCCTCACGCTGTGGGTGTCGCAGCACGGCACCGAGCGCGGAATGGACAGCGCGAAGGCCCTCGCGGCCGCCGGCTCCGTGATGGCCATTTCGCAAGGCGCAGCTTTCGTGTGGGCCCCCGTGATTGGCATTCTCGCCGACCGCCTCAACCACGTGACGACCCTCGCCCTCGCATTGGCGATTGCCGCAGTGGGCTATTCGTCGATGTACGTCGTGCACGATCCGTTGGGCTCGGGAATGCTCGCGGGCGCATGCGTGATCGGGATTGGTGAAATCAGCGCGCTCATCGCAAGCCAAGTGCTCATCGGGGCCCACGCTCCTCAAGGCGCACGTGGCGCCGTCGTCGGCGCGTTTGGTCTTTTTGGCGCCGTGGGGATCCTCGTGGCCTCGAGCATTGGAGGCGTTTTGTTCGACAAATGGGCCCGATCGGGCCCCTTCGTGCTGATGGGCGCGCTCAACGCCGCCGTGCTCCTCTGGGCGCTCGTCGTCCGCGCGCGGGGGGAAACCTCGCGCGCGAGCGAGGCGCCCGCGGCTGGCCCGAACGGCATCGCCGAGATCACCCCGGGTAGCTGAGCCCGCCGTTTACGCTGAGGGTCTGCCCCGTCATTCCGTCCGAGTCGTCTGAGGCGAAGAAGAGCGCGACCTCGGCGATGTCTCTGGCAAATACCGGGAAGGGCTGTTTGGCCACGGCCTTTTCGAAGACCTTCGCGGCGGCGCGGGCCGACAGTACGTTCTCGAGGCCGGGCGTGTCCTGCGTCACGGTCATCGACACCGTGTTGATTCGTATTTTGTGCCGCGCGAACTCCTGCGCGAGCACTTTGGTGCTCATGACGAGGGCGGCCCCGGCGCCACCCGGAAGGCAGACCCCCGGCGTGGGAATCCGCCCGGCGTCCGTACCGAGGAAGACGACTTTCCCCTGTTGGCGCGAAACCATGTGATCGGCCACGGCGCGAAAACAGTAGAGGCGGCTAAGCCACTGCCCTTTGGCGTAATCGAGATAGGTCGCCGGATCGGTTTCGAGGAAATAGTTGCCGGGGACCTTTTCGAGTGAGCCGCCGCTGACGACGAGAATGTCGATTTTGCCGAACGTCGCAACGACGTTGTCGGCCATCCGCTTCACCTCGTCGTAGGACCAGACGTCCGCCGGCTCGAAGCAGGTACGCCTCCCGAATGCCTGAATTTTCGCCATCGTTTCGCGCGCAGCCCCTTCGCGACGGCCGTTGATCGCGACGTCGGCGCCGCTCTCTGCCAAGCGCAGTGCGATGTCGCGACCGATCCCTTGCGTCGACCCCGTCACCAGGGCGACCTTCCCCTCGAGATTCACCTTCACCGGAGTGCTCCTTCGCGCGACGGACGTTCACCATCGCGTACTTGCGTTTGCGTCATCGGGTATCGGCAGGCCGAGCCGGGCGTAGTAGCCGGGCGGGATATCTGCCGGATCTTTGTAAAGAAAGAAGCTGCACGGCTCGGCGCCGATATTTCGCGCGGGCTCGACCACCATCATCGGTGTTCCGTTGGCTTCGATGTCGAGCGCCTCCATCGACGCCTCGTGGGCGCAATAGGCCGGGTAGTCGGACCGCCCGTAGGTCATGGTCGAGGGGGTTCGGATCGTGTAGAGCGCTTCTTTTCCCGCGTAACGACCCTCGAGCACGAGGCGGCCGCCGCTGCCGCAGGGGCGCATGCGAAGCGTCACCTTCGCGTCGTCTTCAAGAACCTCGATGGGCTGCAGATGGCCGCGGAGGCCTGCCACGTACATCTTTATTCGCTTCTTGAGCCCCTCTCTCCCTTTTGGCATTTTCGCCAAAATCGGAAGCCACCACTTTCGCGCACTGGCCACCAGGGCCGCCTCGAGAGCGGGCTCGCCAAAGGTTTCCGCGATATGGCTCTGAAGAGCGGCTGCCTTGTCGCGGTAAAGATCGTGCATCGCCGACTGCTCGGCGTGCATGCGCGTCGCCTGCGTGCGCGCCCCCTCGATATCCCCACGATCGAGCGCTTCGATCAGCTTGTCGAAGGTTGGGCGCCCCATCTCGGCGCGCTCGTGATCGGTAAAGAGACGCGCTCCAGGCTCGCGCATTGCACTCGCCGTCCTTTCCAAAAAAGCCCAACGCCTTCGTTGTGCAATTCGCAAATCCCATGGTACAGGACCGATCGGTAGATCGCCAGTCATCCGAGCGCGAAAGTGCCTATTTCGAAGGCTGAGGGAGGAGTTGCTGCCATGGGACGTGAGACCGAGACGGACACCGAGACTGTCGTCAAGCCGGGGGCGCTCGAAGTGGGCCTCTCCGTCGTTTTTCAGAACGTCGATGCCACTCGACCCGATCACGCCGTTTACAAAAACGAGCTTCGGATCGCCGATCTCGCCGAGCCTCTGGGCTTCGATTCGGTCTGGACGACCGAGCACCACTTTACCGATTACATGCTCGTCCCGGACCCCCTCCAGTTTCTCACGTACATGGCGGGGCGAACGAAACGGGTGAAGCTCGGATCGATGGTCGTCGTATTGCCTTGGCACGATCCAGTTCGCGTCGCCGAGAGCGTCGCCATGCTCGATACGATCTCCGAAGGCCGGTTCATTTTCGGTGTCGGCCGCGGTGCGGGCGATATCGAATTCGAAGGATTTCGCGTCGCCATGTCCGAGTCGCGCGACCGCTTCATCGAGGAGGCGGAGATGATTCTGAGCGCCCTCGAGACCGGCGTTCTCGAGTACGCGGGGAAGCACCACCAGCAGCCGCGGCGCATGCTGCGCCCCACGCCGACGCGCACGTTCAAAGGGCGGTCTTACGCGGGCACCCTCTCGCCCGACGCGATGCCCATCATGGCGAAGCTCGGCCTCGGGATCATGATTATCCCGCAAAAACCTTGGGAAAACGTCGCCCGCGAGCTTGCGGAATACGGCACGGTCTTCCGCGCGATTCACGGTACCGAACCGCCGAAACCGTACGCGTCGGCGTGGATCTACTGCGACGAAGATGGCGGGCGCGCGAAGCAGATGGCCTCGCGCTACATGGGCGCGTACTACCGCTCGACGATCGACCACTACAAGTTCGACGGCAAGCACTTCGCGGCGACGAAGGGGTACGAGTACTACGACAAGATATCGAAGAATCTCGAGCGGAATGGCAAAGACTCGGCCGCCGACGGGTTTGTCGACTTGCAAGTCTGGGGGACGCCCGACGAGTGCTACGAAAAGGCGCGGGCGATACAAGGGCGCATAGGCTGCGTCGGACTGAATGGCGTCTTCAGCTATGCGGGAATGCCCTACGAAGCGGCCGACGCGAGCCTGCGTCTCTTCGCCGAGAAGGTAATGCCGCGCCTTCAAAAGGCCGCCCCGTGAGACGCCCCCTCGAAGGGCTCACTGTTGTCGACCTCACGATTTGGCTCTACGGACCGCTCGCGGCGACGCTGCTTGCCGATCTGGGCGCGCGCGTCATCAAGATCGAACGCCCCGGCGCGGGCGACTTCACGCGGTCGCTCGCGAGCCTCCACGGCGCATCGCTCGTCACACGCGACGCCAAGTATTTGAGCCACGAGCTGTTCAACCGAAATAAGGAATCGGTGACGCTCGATCTCCGCGCGCAGGCTGGGCAGGCAGTCTTCGCGAAGCTCATCGCGGGGGCGGACGCCTTCGTGACGAACTTTCAGCCGAGCACGTTGGCGGCCTTCGACGCGCTGCCGTCGACGCTGCTCGCGCGGCACCCGCGGCTCGTGTACGGCCTCGGCGCGGGGCTGGGAACGCGCGGCAGCCTGGCCGATGTGCCGAGCCAAGACACCGCCGCGATGGCCTATGCAGGATACATGTATACGTCGTCCTCGGAGGCGGACGTGCCGTTTTATCCGCCGGGCGGAATGGGAGACGTGCTCGCCGGGACGAACCTCGCGTTCGGCGTGACGGCGGCGCTCCTCGGCCGCGAGCGCGCGCGCGACGACGGCAGTCCGGGCGGCGGCCTCGTGACGACCTCACTGTTGCAGTCGCTCATGTGGACGCAAATGGTGAACATCGGCGTGCCGCTCAACAGCCCGGGCGAGCACTTGCGCACGGCCCACCGCACGCAATCGACGACGCCGCTCATGAGCACGTACAAGTGCTCGGACGGCGGCTACATCGCCCTCGGCAACCCGTATTTGAACGACGCGATCTGGGGCCAAATCGTGCGCGTTTTGGAGTCGCCCGAGCTCGCGTCCGACGCGCGCTTCAAGACCGAAGCTCTCCGGCGCGTAAACGTGCCTGAGATCATCGCGGCGCTCGATGCGCGCTTCGCCGCGAACACGGTGGCGGCATGGGTCACGCGCTGCCGTGCGCACGACGTCTGGTGCTCGCCGGTAAACCGCCCCGAGGACCTCGAGAGGGACGCGGCGGTCGTCGCGCAGGAGGTCTTCGCCACCACGGACTCGGGCGTGCGCCACGTGCGCGCGCCGTTCACGCTGGAGGGGGTCGATCTTCCAACGCGCGGCGCGCCGCCGCTCGGCGCGTCGACCGCGAGCGTGCTCGCGAGCCTCGGATTTTCTCCGGAAGAAATCGCGCGCCTGCGCGCCGCCAACGTCGTCTGAATCAGGAGCGAGCCATGCCCAGCATCGACGTCGGAGGGGCGACCCTCGCCTACGAACGCACGGACACGAGCAGCGGTGCCGTCGCGACGAACGCGCGCCCGACGCTCATCTTGATGAACGGGATCTTCCAACGCATCGAGCGGTGGGACCCGGTCCTTCCGTTCTTCGAAGGGTACGACGTGCTTCGTTACGACATGCGCGGGCAGGGGCGATCCGCCGCACCGCCCGGCGTGTACACGCCCGAAGTCCACGCGGCCGATCTCCGCGGCCTCGTGTGCGCGCTTGGCATCCGGCGCTACTTCGCCGTGGGCTTGTCGAACGGCGGCATCGTCGCGCAGACCCATGCGCTCGCGGGTGAGGGCGCGCGCGGCCTCGACGGCCTCGTCCTTGTGTGCACGACGCCGCGTCTCGATCCGGCGCTCCGTTCGCGCCTCGCAAGCTTTCGCGACGCGCTCGACGCGGGCGGCGTCGCCCTTCGCCTGAAGGTGTCGATTCCGTGGGCGTTCGGCGCGCCGTTCCTCGCGATGCATCCAGAGCTCCTCGCACCCGATGCGATCGCATCCGGCGTCGCGTCGTCGCCCACCGTGAAGGCGCACGAGAGTCTCCTCGACGGCATCCTTTCGCTCGGCGATTTGCGCCCTCGCCTCGAGACCGTTCGCCTGCCGACCCTGGTATTGGCCGGGCAGGAAGACGTGCTTTTTCCTCCGAGCTACAGCGCCGAGATCACCACGTCGATTCGCGGGAGCGAGCTCGTCGTCGCCAAGGGGCTCGGCCACACACTGCCTCTCGAAGATCCGCGCGTCTTCGCCGCCCACGTGCGGCGCTTCGTCGACGCGAACGCGTCGCGGAGGCTCTCGTGAGCGCGCGCGAGGTCGTCGTCGCCTCGGTCGCGCGCACGCCCATCGGCCGCTTCGAGGGGGCCCTCGCGGGCGTCGACGCCGTCGAGCTCGGCGCCGTCGTGCTTCGCGAGGCCGTCGCGCGTGCGCGCCTTCGACCCGAGGTGATCGACGAGATTTACATGGGGCAGGTGCTCACGGCCGGCGTCGGCCAAGCGCCCGCGCGCCAGGCTGCGCGACGCGCCGGCATCCCCGCGAACGTGCCGTGCACGACCGTGAACAAGGTGTGCGGATCGAGCCTCAAGGCGGCGATGATCGCGCGCGCGTCGATTCGTGCGGGGGACGCCGAGATCATCGTCGCCGGCGGGATGGAGTCGATGTCGCGGGCGCCCTACCTGATGCCGCGGGCGCGCACGGGGTACCGTATGGGAAACCATACGGTGGTCGACGCGATGCTCCACGACGGTCTTTGGGACCCGTTCGACGACGTCGCCATGGGCTCCTTTGGCGACGCCTTCGCGCGGGCCCATGACGTCTCGCGCGAGGCGCAAGACGCCTACACACGCGAGACCTACGAGCGGGCTCTCGTAGCGCAAAAAGAGGGGCTTTTCGCCTCGGAAATCGTTGCCGTGGAGGCGCCCGCAGGGAAGGGGACGGTGCGCGTCGATGCCGACGAGGAGCCTGCGCGGTACGCCCCCGGGAAGATGGCGTCGCTGCGCGGCGCCTTCGCGGTCGATGGCACGGTGACGGCGGCGAATGCGTCGAAGATCAACGACGGCGCGGCGGCGGTGGTTCTGGCGAGCCGCGAGGCCGCGACGCGGCATGAGCTGCCCGTGAGAGCGACCGTCATCGCCGATGCGACGTTCGCGGGCGAAGCGCCGGACTTCCCGGCCGCGCCGGCCCACGCCATCGCGCGCGCGGCGAAGCGAGCAGGCGTGGCGGTGGCCGATATCGACTGCTTCGAGATCAGCGAAGCGTTCGCCATCGTTCCCATCGTCACGATGCGCGCTCTCGCGATCCCGCGCGATCGCGTGAACGTATGGGGCGGCGCCGTGAGCCTCGGCCACCCGATCGGCGCATCGGGTGCGCGCCTCCTCGTGACGCTCGTCTCGGCCCTCGAAGCGCGCAACGCCGAGCTCGGATGCGCGACGCTCTGCCTGGGCGGCGGCGAGGCGGTCGCGCTCATCGTGCGACGCGCGCGCTGAGCTTCACGAACGGGACGAACGCGCTGGACGTGCTGCGCGACAAGCAGACGTGGGTCACCGGCGCGGTGCTCGCACGGCAAGCGCGCGAACGGCGCGACGACGTGTTCTTGGAATTCGTCGGTGGCGAGACGCTCACCTTCGGCGAGACCGACGTCCTCGCTTCGCGCGTCGCCCAGGGCTTTCATGCGCTCGGCGTGAGACCCGGCGACCGCGTCGGCGTGATGCTGCCGAACGGCCGCGCCTACTGCGCCGCGTGGTTCGGGATCAGCCGCGCCGGCGTTGTGCACGTGGCCCTGAACACAGGGCTCGTCGGCGCGTTCTTGGCGCACGTCCTCGCAAGCTCCGACGTCAGCTTGCTCGTCTGCGACGCCGAGTACCTGCCGCGCATCGCCGAGATTCAGGGCGCGTTGCCGAATCTGCGACGCATCCTCGTCACGCGCGCGCACGCCGAAGAGACGAAGCGGGTGCAGTTTGCACACATCGAGGTCATGCCCATCGAGCTCCTCGAAAGCGCAGAGGTCGCCGCGCCCGCGGCGTGGGTGACCTACCGCGACCTCGCCTGCATCATGTTCACCTCGGGCACGACGGGGCCGTCCAAGGGGGTGCTGATGCCCCACGCCCACTGCTACCTCTTGGGCTTCGGCGCGGTGGAGAACCTCGAGATAACGCCGCACGACACGTACTACGTGACGCTGCCGCTCTTCCACGCCAACGCGATGTTCATGCAGCTCTACGCGTGCCTCATCGCCGGCGCGCGGGCCGTCATCGCGCCGAGGTTCAGTGCGTCGCAATGGCTCTCCGACATTCGCGAACGGCGGTGCACGCTCACCAACACCATCGGCGTGATGAGCGACTTCGTGATGCGGCAGCCGCCTCGCGCGGGCGACCGAGACACGTCGCTACGTCTCGTTCTCGCCGTCCCCACGCCCCCGGCGCTTGCCGTCGCCTTCCGCGAGCGCTTCGGCGCTGCGATGGTCGAAGGGTACGGCATGACCGAAGTGAACATGCCTATCTACACGCCGCTTCGCGCGCCGCGCGACGGGGCGAGCGGCAAGGCTTACGACCGTTACTTCGACGTTCGCATCGTCGATCCGGAGACGGACGAAGAGCTTCCGCCCAACGCGACGGGCGAGATCGTCGTTCGACCGAAAGAGCCGTTCGCCTTCATGGCCGGCTACGACAAGCTCCCGGAGCGTACCGTCGACGCGTGGCGAAGCTTCTTCTTCCACACGGGCGACGCCGGCCGCTGCGACGAGGACGGCTACATCTATTTTGTCGACCGCATCAAAGACTGCATTCGCCGCCGCGGAGAGAACATCTCGTCGTTCGAGATCGAAGCCGCCGTGAAGACCCACGTCGACGTCCTCGACGCGGCGGCCGTCGCCGTGCCGTCGGAGATCGTCGGCGGCGAGGACGAGGTGAAGCTGACGATCGTCTTGCGCGAAGGCGGCATCGTCACCCCCGCGGCGATTGCGCGGTACTGCGATAGCCGAATACCGGCCTTCGCGGCGCCGCGGTACATCGATATCGTCGAAGCCCTCCCCAAGACGCCTACGGAGAAGATCCAAAAGGGCATTCTCAGGAGCCGCGGCGTCACCGCTCAAACGTGGGATCGCGCCCGCGCTGCGGAGTAGGGCGAGGCGCGCCGAGCGGCCCTATCGCCCTTCGAACGTCGGTTTGCGTCGGGCGCGGAACGCATCGAGCGCTTCGAGGCTGTCCTGCGTGTGCATGAGGGCGGCAGTCGAAGACGCCTCGGCGGTGAGGGTCTCTTCGAGGGTGTGGGTTAGCGCGTAGTTCAGCGTCGCCTTCATGCGCGCGATCGCGAGGGGCGGCCCATCGGCAATCTTGCGCGCGAGGGCCATCGTTTCGGCGCTCAGTCGTTCGTCCGAGACGACGGCGTTGGCGACGCCGAGGGCCTTGGCGTCGTCGGCGGTGATGGCGCCGCCCGTGAAGTAGAGCTCTCGTGTTTTGGCAGGGCCGATGAGCTTTTGGAGTGTGTAGGAGCCGCCGTAGTCGCCGGAGAAGGCGACTTGGGCGAACGCCGTCACGAGCTTCGCGGACGCGCCGAAGACGCGAAGGTCGCACGCAAGGGCGAGGGCCATGCCTGCTCCCGCCGCGACGCCGTGGACGCTGGCGATTGTGGGGATGGGCATCGTCGCGAGGAGGAGCGACGCTTGTTGGCGGCGATTGAGCTCGCTCGCGAGGGCGTCTTGGTGGCGGCTATGCGCGCCGGTCACGGTCGCGAGGTCGCCGCCGGCGCAGAAGGCGCGCCCTTCGCCGCGAAGGACGAGGCAGCGGATGGAGCCGCGCTCTGCACGGCTCGCGAGAGACGCGAGGACGACCGGAAGGCCGTCCATCATCTCGCCCGTGAGCGCGTTGAGCTTCTCGGGGCGCGCGAAGGCAACGACCGCAATGTGGTCGCGAACGACGACGTCGAGGCCGGCGACTTGCGGCAGCTCGGTCGCGAGGTCGATGGCGGTCACA
The DNA here is from genome assembly GCA_025354825.1 of Myxococcales bacterium. Lineage (GTDB taxonomy): Bacteria > Myxococcota_A > Polyangia > Polyangiales > Polyangiaceae > JANXMC01. The sequence goes on along the minus strand of JANXMC010000381.1, from coordinate 744 downwards.
GTGCCTCCCACCGCAGCACGCCGTGGACGACGTGCTCGCAGCGGTCGCCGCGGAAGATCTCCCATACGACGCTCAGCGTGTTCGTGTCGTCCATGACGAACTCGCGGCCGCGGATGCGGGCGGCCTCGCCGAAGACGTGCTGAATCGTGAAGAGCGCGCGGCCGTAGCCGATGGCGTTGCCAAAGAGGTCGGGCCCTTCGTAGAAGTGCTTGTTCTCGTGACGCGATCGCGAGAAACGGAGCGGCTTGCCGAAGAGACCGCCGAGATCGAGCACCACGTCGGCCCGTTGAAGCGACGTGGGCGTGTGCTCTATCGAGACGGCCGCGCGACCCTGAAGCGTCTGCCGTGCGTCGTACACTTCGACCTCGCCGCGGTAGGCGCCGCGCTGGCGCACGGGCGGCACGTGAGGCCGCGACCCCGACGCGCGCTCGCATTCGACGTGAGCGTCGACGGCGCGGGCCGTTTCGGTATTCGTCGCGTAGTCGTGCGACAGAACGTAAATGCCATTGATGACGGCGTGTATCGCAGGCCCTTGGTAGAGCACGGTTGAATATACCTGCGTCTTACCGTCGGGCAGAACGTGCACGGTAACGCGGTTGTCGCTCGTCCACGGGATGCAGTAGTCCTGCCCCAAGACCAAGGTTCCGTAGGGGTAGCCCGCGCCGACGAAGTCGACACCCTCATAGACGCGGGCGTTGGCCTCGTGCTTTACGCGCAGCAAATGCGCCGGGTGCTCGAGGCGCG
>JANXMC010000133.1 GCA_025354825.1 Myxococcales bacterium | reverse complement strand
CGTCGTCGCACAGCTCGATGTGGTGCCGAGTTCCACCGGGCATGACGTTGCCTCGCGATACCTCCTGCCGGATCAACTCGGAAGCACCCAGGCGATCACCGACGGGACAGGGCGCCTGCTATCGCGCCTAAGGTACGATCCGTTCGGCAAGCGTCTCGATGCGGGTGGTGGCGTTTCAACGTCAGTCGACGTCGGCTTCACCGGGCAGCAGCTCGACGACGACCTAGGGCTCGTGAACATGAAGGGCCGCATTTACGACCCGATCCAGCGTCGATTTCTCAGCGCGGATCCGGTCGTGAGCGCCCCGCTCTTCGGGCAATCGTTCAACCGCTATTCGTATGTCCTCAACAATCCGATCAACAACGTCGACCCGAGCGGTTTCATCTGTACGCACGTCACTGAGGGGAACCAAAGCAAGCTCATCTGTTCGGGCTCACCGGCCAAGGGGCCGCCGATGGCGCAGGGCGGGGCGGTTGGAGTTCCGACTGCTGCCGGGGCTGCAGGCTCGTCGAGCGCGGGTTCAGGCAACGCACCGAGCGCGGGGGAGAAGAGCGCAGGAACGGGCGGCGGCACGCCCGGTGGCGGCCAAGGCTCGACTGACACGACCGCTCCGACGGGCGGGAAGGGCGATGACGCTGGTGGCGGCGCCTCGGGCACAGCACCCCAAGGAACCGGTGGCGGGATTGGTACGGGCGATGCCGGCGAAACCTTCAAGGAGAAGGATCAAGGTCAGAGCGGTGGGGCCGGCGAGGGTGGGAGCGCGAAGAAGCCGCCGGGAGTGCCCTGGGGTTTTGGTCCGATCAAACCGACGCCCGTGCTCGTGGGCGTTTCGGTGGGGATGATCGCAGTGAGCTTTGCACTGAATCCGCAGGGATTCGTCAATGCCTTCTGGAAGGGACTTCCGACGTGGGGAGCGGTGGGAGCCTTCATGGCGAGATTCGGCTCGGGGCTGCCCGCAATTTCGGAGCGAGTAGCTACCGTCGGAGACAAGCTTTCTGGCGCCGGTGGCAACTGGCCGGTGCATGGCGAGACGCCCGGCGGGGACGTGATTGGGCAGACCAACAATGTATCGTGCGGGGCAGCATGCGGCGAGATGCTTAGCGGCAAGGCGCAGGACGTTATCATCAAGTCCGCTGGAGCTCCGACGGACGTAGGGTCGCTTGCGTCTGCACTTGGCCAGGGTTGGCGGGGTGGGTACGTTGGTCCCTCGGAGTTCGACAAGCTTGTCGCTCTAGGCCGATCTTGGGGCGCCGAACTACGCGAGACGGGTCAGGCACTCGGTCACTTCGTCGTCGTGGACGGCGTCAAGGACGGAATGGTCTTGATTCGTGATCCGTGGGCGGGAGGATCTTCATATCAAATGGCGATGGCGGACTTTCAGCAATTTTGGACCGGAAACGCGTTGTTTCACTAATGAAAATATCCATTCGATCTGTCGAACGCGTAGGCGAATCTAAGTACGTCGTAGTTTTGCAGGCCGACGGACAGCCAGGCGCGCAGCGATTCGACTTCAATGTGGAGGAAGTTCACGGCATCAGAGTCGTCGTGGCCCATAGGGACTTCCACCAATTTGTGCGTCACAACGCAGCATTTCCGGCCCAGTTGTCGGCCATCATAATGGCGCTCAGCGTCTTGCAGGAAACGGACGTCCCGCCTGGGTTTTAGCCGGCTCCCCTGATATCGCTCGATGCTCAGATTCCCGCAATAGTACTAAACTAAGCACGATCGGTTCGAGCCGTGGTGCGCACCGCACGCGCAGCGCGATCGAGCACTACTCACTGCCCGCTGCTCCCGCCGACGGCCCATCCGAAGTCGGAGCCGTCGGGCGCGATGAATGTTTGAATCGGTGCGGACGTTACGCCGGTCAGGGTGCCGCCATGGATGAATGCGCTGCCAGGGCCATCGAGCGCCTCGGTACCGATGACGATGTCGCCGAACGAATCGCCATCGACGTCACCCGCACGGCCGAGAGAGAAGCCGAAGCCAGAGGCACTGGACGTGAGCAGCGATGCTGGCGTTCCCGTCAGACTATCCCGGCGGGCTGAAGTCTGCCGCGACCGCGACGTCGCCAAAGCCGTCACCGTCGAAGTCGCCGCCCGAGACGGCGATGCCGAACCGGCTATCGTGCAACGGTGCCTCCAAGACCGTGGCGGGGCTCGCTCCGAGACCGTGTGGGTCTCCATGGAACACGTACGCACGCCCGATATACGCTCCAACGACGATGTCGCCGTAGCCGTCCTGGTTGACGTCTCCGGCGCTCGCGATGGAGAAACCGAAGTCGCCCTCGGTCTTGGATGGAGAAACAATCGTGGCCGAGGGCGTCGTCGGGACGCCATCCGGCCCTCCGAGGAACAGGTACACGCGGTCACCGCCCTCCGCGCCAGCGAGGAGGTCAGCATATCCGTCGCCGTTCACGTCGCCTGCGCTCGCGACGGTGCGACCGAACCATTCAGCGGGCTTGATTCCGCGGATGACGGTCGTCGGGGTCGACGGAAGTCCGACGAGACTACCTTGATACACGTAGATGCGGCCGATGCTGCTGCCGAACGTCTCCATCAGGTTCTTGCTGGCGATTGCCACGTCCGCGAGTCCATCGCCGTTGACGTCCAGCGTGGTCCCGAAGGAGACGTCACGAGCAGCGCTGCGTTGGCCGACGAAGAACTCCCACGTCGGAGAGGACCGCGTCAGCGTGGTGCCGCCGATGCGCGTGAAGAGTCGCCAGAAGTGGACGCCGGCGGCGAGGTCCGCCTTCAGCTTGGTGCTCGAGCCGAGGACGTCGAATGTATCGGTGACGGCGACGCATGCACGGTCGGCGCAGAGCTGCACGCGCGCGCCGTCGGTACCCGGCGGGAGGCGCCAGCGCAAGGTCGGCGAACGGCTCGTCACCGTCGCCGTCGACAAGGGTGAGAGAGGGCGCGGCGCACCGAGCACGCAAGCGCCGCCGACGAGGGCATAACCGTCGTCGCAGTCGAATGCACAGGCGCCACTCGCGCAGGTTGGCGCCCCGTGCGTTGGCGCAGCGGGGCACGGCACGCACGAGGTTCCGCAGCTCTTCACGTCGTCGTTGCGCACGCAGGTCTCGCCGCACGCGTGGCTGGTAGAGGGGCATGTGGCGCCATCGGCCGCGTCCAGCGTGTCCTTGCCATCGACGACGTCGACGATCGCGTCCCGCCCATCGGCAAAGGCATCGCTCCGTGGCGCGTCGGGGCCGAAGGAATCGTAGGTCTCAGCGTCGTCGTCGACGAATCCGTCAGCGTCCGCCGCTGGCTGTACCTCGCCAAGGCCAGATCGCCCACCGCAGCCCATGAGGGTGAAGAGCGCCAAGTGTGGCGCGCGCAAGGGCCATCGCATGGCTGCATACTCTCCCACTGGGACCCGCGCGCACAACGACCGGGGCGGGAGCAACGCCAGGCGGCGACCGTTCCGAAAGCGGCCACATCGGAATACCGAACAAGAGGCTCTCGGATCCGCCGCATCCCGTGCAAGCTACGAGCGTTATGTACGTGACGGCGGCACCCTCTGATCGCGCGCACCGATCCCGTTTGGCGTCGTCGGCCTATCACCGTTTCCATCGCGCTCGAGTCGACGCCTCAGTGCGTCGACTTCGGCGGCGCGAGCTTGCCCTTGGCGATCGTCACCGGAGGCGATCCGCAGAGCGTGACCCCGGCGCCTCCTGCGTAGAGCGAGCCGACCTCCGTGTCGGAGAGCGCGCGGCTCCAAATGGCGACGTCGTCGAGGCGTCCGTCGAGCGCATTGTCCGCGACCTCGGCGATGCGAAGCGGGCCGGTCGAGTGCACGATGGCGACGCCGGCGTCGGCGGTCACGGTCGCGGTGTGGCGCGCTCCGTCGAGGAAGAAGTCGAATGCCGCGCCGGTGCGACGAGCGACGAGGTGGTGCCAGACCTCGGTGCTGAGTGGCGCGCCGGTGCTGGCATCGACGGAGGTCGTGAACCAGAGCCCGCCGTCGGTGGTGTGGAAGTCGAACGTCCAGCCGCTGGTCGTGCCGTCGCCCAGGCGGATGAGGCCGCTGTACGTGTCGATGTGGGGCGCGAACCACACCTGCACGGTGAAATCACCCGAGAAATTCAGCGTGTCGAGGCCGGTGGTGCGCTCGGTGTACTTGCTGAGCGTGCCGTCGTTGTCGAGTGCTTGGCCGTGGAGCCCGGCCGCGAAGCCGATGCCGCCGACCAGCGTGACGTCGAGCCCATTGCCCGACGTGTCCTTGCCATCACCGTCGAATGGCCAATAGGCGACGAGGCCCGTCGTCGAGCAGGTCGGCGCGGCATCAGGCGCGTCGCCGACGTCCCCATCGCTCGCGTCGGCCACGTCCGTCGCATCGGCGACATCGGCGACATCGGCGACATCGGTCGCGTCCGCGATGTCGGTCGGCGCATCGGCTGCCGAGTCGCGGGAGTCGGTCCCCACGTCGCGTGCAGCGTCGGTGGTGGTGTCGGGCGCGACATCAGGCGCGACATCCGGCGCGACATCCGGCTTCGAGGTATCCGCGACCGCGCTGCCGGTGTCGGTCCCGGCATCGGCGGTGGATTCATTGCCATCGTCGTCGTTCGAGCACCCGAACGGAGCGAGCATCAAGGAGAGAGCGGCGAGGGACCCGACAGCGCACGACGACCAGCGTGACGGCATGAGACCGATCGTACCATCGACGCGGCACCGCTCTGCGACCGAGCTGTTCACGGGCGTGAACGAAATCATTGGCGAGTTCAGCGACACGGCGCCCGCGGTCGCCGCCGCCGCCAACGACGGTATGGTGATCGTTCACCGCGCCCGCGGCACCGACAATCTGGTGTTCAACAGCACCAGCGGCGGGGTCTCGGGCTGGGGCTCCCAACGGTCGGTCATCGAAGGCGGCTGGGGCCCGCAGCTGAAGACGCGGGTCGACCCGACGATCGCCGGCTACGGCGACCACGTACACCTCATCTACCAAGACCCCACCACGCACGGGATCCGCTGGAGCTACTGGGACAGCTACACTTGGTCGCCCTCCACGGAGCTGCCCAGCCGGGCGATGTCCGGGGGCGCGACGCTTGCTGCGAGCACGTCCAAGATGGTCATGACCCACACCTCGAGCAACGGCACGCCCGCCATCTACTACGCAACGTTCCAGTGAGGTCGGCAGTCGAGGTGGCCGAGCGACACGAGCACGCGTACGGGCCACAGTCGCAGTCGACTCCCCACTCATCGTCCCCCCAGTCGAGGGAGATGGTATCCATGGATGCTGAGCGATGCCGGCACGACACACGCTCGTCGTTGCAGCCCTCGTGACGACGGCGTGTCGCGCGCCGACGCCCATGACCGCGTCCGAACCGGCACCGGCACCGGCACCGGCACCCGCGCCCACGTTCACGCTCGAGCCCGCACCCGGAACGATCTTCGGCGCACCGGGCTTCGACCCCCTCGATCCCCCGGCACCGCCAAGCTCACCATCCCATGGTCACCCTCCCCGCTCGACCGCTGGGGCTCCGCGCTGACCAACTACCAGCCCTCCGTGAAGGCCGACGCGCGGCTGCCGTTGGGTGCCTCGGTGGCGGCTTGGGCGAGCTACGTCAACCGCTTCAAGAAGATCCCCGCTGCGGTGCTGGGGCTGCTGCGTCTGACGACGCTCGCCATGGGGGCAGAATGAAGTTGGCGATCTCCGCGAGCTCTTCGAGTCGAAGGTCGCCGGGCACCTCACCGAGCTCGACATCAGTGATGGTAAGTTTGGCACCGCGCGAAAATAAAGCCCGCGCATATGTCTAGTGCGCTTCAACGTTGTAGTTCCAGTCGCCGTGAAACTTGTGCGGCTTGATTCGCAACGCACTGACGACGTCATCGGGGACTTTGATTCCTGCCTCGTAGTGGTT
>JANXMC010000131.1 GCA_025354825.1 Myxococcales bacterium | reverse complement strand
AGGCGCGCACCATCACCCGTCGCTCCTACGGTCTGCACAGCGCCTCGAGCCTCATCGCGATGCTCTTCCTCTGCTGCTCAGGCCTCACGCTGCGCCCAGCGCACGCCGTGCCGAGCTTCCACTAAACCTCTCGGAGAGCCTAATTTTGCCGCCACAGTGGATGCGAAAAGGCGATATCGGTGCAGCTCCTTCCACGGCTTTCGATCGGATGGGCTGCGTCGTAGCTTGCCCTTGGTGACGAGCCAGCTAGCTGCGTCGTCAATTTGCTCGGGTGCTCTTTCTCGAGGATAGAGCGCGGCGATGATCCACGCCTCGAGCGACCTCACCGGAGTCGAAAGCACCACTTCGGGTGGGAGGCGTCGGCGCCCTGAAGCGAGCATCCAATCGGTCATGGTCTCGCGCAGTCTGCGTGCTTCGTACGCTCCAACGTCGTTTGGGGGGTCAGCAATGCCTGCTTCCAGCGCAATATCGAGGTCGATGGCGACAAGGAGTAGGTCGATTGGACTTCCGACGAAGGGATCAAGGACCTCGTCCAGGCGATCGGCGTGCTGCTGGCACCAGTCTCGAACTCGCGTCCAACCGGCCGGCAGCGTCGCGCGTCCAAGCTCGTCGAGCTCGGGTTGCAGCGATCGAACTTCCTCGACCGACGGCCAGAGCGCTTGAATGATCTCCCGAAAGATCGGGACGTCAGTTTGCCCTTCGCACACCACCGCCGCGACCCGGGGCTCAGACATCGTCCGGCATTCCACCGAGGAGGCCTTCGATCCAGAGCCGGCTGACCGCATGCTCGCCGTGCTTCTTCTTCAAGGAATCGAAATCCCGTACAGGAATCTTTCGTATTTTGGTGTGGCCGGATCGGTCTCGCGAGACGGAGAAGAGACGAACCCGCTCGTCCCCAAGCGCAAGTCCGTCGAGCACCAAGGGGTTGTGCGTCGTCAAGAGCACTTGGCGGCCGGTCGCGAGCACGTCTTCGACGAACATGCGGGTCAGCGAGCGCGCCGTGCGAGGGTTGAGAGCCTGGTCGAAGTTGTCGACGGCAAAGATTGCCGGCGACTGCGCGTGCGTTGCCAGGACGAGCATGAAAAGAATGTAGAGGGCGCCTTCGCTGGCGTCGTATCCGGAAAGCTGGTTGCGCTTCTCAGACATGAAGCGATCGACAAATTCGACGACGTACCTGCTCGTCGCGACACTCGGCGACAAGAAGCTCTGGCTGGGCTCGCCTGCGCGGACCTCGCGGGCCCAGTCGATGAGCGAGAGTGCTCGGCCGATCGTCCGTCGTCCTGCCCTCTGGCTACTGAGCAAGCCGACCGCTTCGGCCAGTTGTCCACCGTAGAGCCCGACCGGGCTACGTGGAGCGGTGTCGGGCGCGATACCCCGAAGGACTGGCGTCACAGGAGCGAAGATCGCGTAGTTGTCCAACCACGAGAGGAAGGTTCGCACATGGACATGTGTCTTTTGACTAGCGCGAACAAGAGCGGTCACGCTCCGATTGTTTTCGAGCGGCGCCGATAGTCCGAGCGCCGTAGCATTTCCCTTGGGCCCGCGCGAGGCGATTGCGCGCTTCGCGTACCTCAGAGTTTCGTTGCCAAAGACCCAATATGGACCCGGGTTGCGCGTGGGATTCGTGATGTACGCGTGATAGTCCGCCCCCTTGGTCGATTCAGCGCGAAGCGAGACCTTTGGCGCGGTCTTCTCGGTACCAAAGCTACTCTTGTACAGCTCGGGCACGCCTGGGCGCACGCCGCGACGGAGGAGCGCTTGATCGTCGACCGCACCGGCTGCGCACGCGCCGAGTATCCCGATCGCCTCGAGCAGGCAGCTCTTCCCAGCACCGTTCGCCCCGACGAAGACGTTGACCTGTCCGAGCTCGACGGTGACGTCCTTCAGCGACTTGAAGTCCTTCACCGTGACGACCGCCAAGTGTCCGGAGGTGTCCGGGGCCTGAGGCACGGGCGCGCGTTTCTTCATGGCTGCCATGAGAGGAGTTTCTCCTGCTTGGGCGCCGGCGTCTCGATCTTCTTGTTGCGCCATCCGTCCTCGGTCCAAGGCTGGGCGTCGAGCGCTTGCCTTTCGAGCGCGCCTCCGCTGCTGCTTCTCGAGTCCTATTCCCGCGTCGCGACTGCTTCCTTCGATTCCAGCCTTTGTTCGTCCAGTACGGGTTGAGCGGAGAGCTGTTCGAGCACCTCGCCGTGCCGTGGGCGCGCGACGCTGAATGTAAGGCCGTCACGATGACGCGCGCGCATAACCACTGACGGTTTTTTAGGATTTCCCGTTCCATCTCGAATCGCTTCACGCGGTTCCGGGGCTCGCGCAGATCGTCTCGCTCGACCGTCGTCAGGGCTTCAGGAGGGCCCTTCCCGGCGTCCACTTCGTCACGCTTCACCCACTCTCGTAGCGCCGTCTCGGTCAGTTCGAGATCGAGTGCGACCTGTGCGACCGATCGATCGCCGACCTTGCAGAGACGAACCGCTTCAGCCTCGAACTCCGGGCTGAACGCTCGTCGCGCTCCTGGCGCATCTTCGCGCCTTCCGGGGTGTCCACGAAAGCGGGGGATCTTCAGACAGGTGCTTCCTGCGCCCGGGTTTCACTTCAGTCCTTCAGGAACTGCCACACCACGCAGACCTTAGCGTCTTTGTCCCCGAGGTTCCGGATCACGATCTTGTACTTGAGCTCCGTGGCCTTGAACTCCAGGGTGCAGTTGTCTCCTGAGTCCGAGTCGGCCACCTCCTGGAAGGAGTCGACGGCCTCGCATGCCACGTGAATCTTCGTCCCGCAGCCGCCGACCGCGACCGTCACTTGGTCGCCCTTTTCCGGTATGACGTACATCCTTCTCATCTCCTTCGGAGGAATCACGGCCGAGACCGAGTAGTACGCCGCGGCGACTGCGCTGATCAGGAACGCTACTGCGGCTACGGCGATCGGTGCTTTCTTCATGGACAACCTCCCTTCCTCCGGGCTCCTCGTTTTGTCCATGAGACTACAACGGACGTCAGGCTCTGGACGCGGTCAAAGCGCTATTCTGCCCCGATTGAAAGGCGGAGATGGGGTGTTAGTACTACTGCGGGAAACTTGGCCCCGGGTTTTTAGGGGTGCGACGCGTGCGGGATGAGCCTCTACGAGCCAGGATCTGACGCCGGAGATCGCCTCGAGCAGTTCGTGGACCGGATTGCCGGGGACCTTCGGGATCATCGCCGCCGCGCCTCGTTCGCCGCGTATGCGATGGGCCTTCTGACGGACGGCGAGCGCAAGAGCGTGGAGCCGATGGCGGCGCGTGCCAGCGGCGGCGAAGACGGCGAGGCGCAGCGAGCGCACGACCGGCTTCTGCACTTCGTCGGCGACTCGGAATGGACTGATGAGCCCGTTCGTCTCGAAGCTGTGCGCTATGCACTGCAGGCGATCGAGAAGCGCGGCGAGCGTGTCGAGGCAGCGATTATCGACGACACCGGCTTCATCAAGCAGGGAAAACACTCGCCTGGCGTGCAACGGCAATACACCGGCTCGGCGGGCAAGACGACCAACTGCCAGATTGGCGTCAGCCTGACGCTTGCAACGGCGTCGACGCATCTGCCGGTCGACATGCAACTGTACCTGCCGACGTCGTGGACCGGGGACACCAAGCGGCGCGCCGCCGCGAAGATTCCCGAGGAGCTGACGTACCGGTCGAAGTGGTGGATGGCGCTGCTGATGCTTGAGCGGGCACAGAAGAGTGGCTTGCCGATCGGCGCCGTACTGGCCGACTCCGCCTATGGAAACGTGGCCGAGTTCCGCGCCGGTCTCCGCTGGCTCGGCCTCGAGTACGGCGTTGCGATTCAGTCGACGACGTCCGTGATGCGGCCCACGCGAAATGGACAAAGGGCAGCACCACAATCGGCCATGAAGCTCGCGAAATCGCTGCCGCTCTCGGCCTATCGCACCGTGACGTGGCGACAAGGCGCATGTCGCGCGATGGCCTCTCGATTCGCTCTTGTGCGGGTGATCGCCGAACGCTCGAAGACGATCGAGCATCCTGAGGAGATCCTCCTCATCGAATGGCCGAAGAACGAAGAAGAGCCGACCGGCTTCACGCTCGTTCGTCTCGACAGGCAACAGAGCAACAAGCAAATCGTCCGCCTCGTCAAACAACGCTGGCGCACCGAACGCGTGTACGAGGACATGAAGAACGAGCTCGGCCTCGATCACTTCGAGGGTCGCAGCTATCGCGGTTGGAATCACCACGTGACTCTCGCAATATGCTGTTACGCCTTCATTTGCGCCGAGCAGGCGCGCCATTTTTCCCTCACGACCAGAGGGGCGAGTGGCCGTGGTGCGTTCGAGAACGCGGCCTGAACGACACTTCGCCGATTCCTTCATCACCGTGCGCATTGCCTTCGCGCGGGCGCTCATTCGCTCGCTTCCGTGCTGCCCTTGGTGTCATAGAGGCGATTTGCCTCTGGAGGCGTGCAGAGATCAAGTCAGGCGAAGATTCCCGCAGTAGTATTAGTTAGTTAGGTGCCGTTGCAACTGGATACGCATTCGGCGAGGTCGACGCCTCTGGTCGACGCACCTTCAACCGAGGCGCGGGGGCTGTGGGTGGAGTTGCCAGTGCTCTGTTTACGGTGTTCCTTCTCTATCGCTGAAGTCCGTGTCGATTGCGCGCATGGTTCGAGGGGCTCGCGGGAGCAAGAGTTTCCGGAGAATAGTCCGTGCCGCTCTTTATCAGGGTTTCGGCGTGCACGACGCCGCTCCTGCGGACGAGGACGAGCCCGCGGCACACGGAAGGCACGACGCCGCACCTGACGGCGAGTACGTGCCCGCGCTGCACTGCATGCACACGCCACCGGCCCCCGCCGTGCCCGCCGGGCACGCCGTGCAACCCAGCGCTCCTGGCGTGGAGTACGTTCCGGGACCGCACGTCTTCGTGCACGACGCCGCTCCTGCGGACGAGGACGAGCCCGCGGCACACGGAAGGCACGCCGCCGCGCCTGACGGCGAGTACGTCCCCGCGCTGCATTGCACGCACACGCCACCGACCCCCGCCGTGCCCGCCGGGCACGCCGCGCAGGCTGCGGTTCCCTCCACGGCGTGCGTGCCCGCCTTGCATGCGGACGGCGGAACCGGCGCAGCGCCAGCCTTGGGCTCCAGGTCGAGTAAGCTCGCGACGACGAGTGTCGCGGACAGCGTCGTCAGCAGCCGAAGAACAGCGCGCATACGTACCTCGTGACAAGCGTGGACCGAGCGGTTTGCGGACTATTCTCGCTCCGACATGATAGCCAAGAGGGGAAGGTCGTCCACAGCCGTCGGTGTTCGGCTTCGCGTCTCCGCGGTCTCGTTCGATTCGCTTCCATCTCCTAGCCTCCTCGTCGTCGGGCTGCTCGCCGAGCCGGGACATGCGCATCGCGACGATGAGGTCGCGCTACTCTGCCGTTACGCACATGCCCGAGCTCGACCCTGAAGCCATTCGTGCCAACGATGCCGGAGTCGCGTTCGCGGACGAGCGACGCTACGCCGAGGCTGCGCCGTTCTACGAGCAGGCGCTCACTCTCGCTCCGGGCTGGTATGCGCCCCACCTCAACCTCGGCATCGCGCGCAAGCACACCGGAGACTGGGCGCGCTCGCTCGCGGCCTCGATCCGCGCCCACGAGCTCGATGCCGAGCGCGCAGGCAGCGGCGCCCTGTGGAACGCCGGCGTGGCCGCTACCGCGCTCGGCGATTGGTCGCGGGCGCGATGGGCATGGACCAAAGTCGGCATCCCGCTCCCCGCCGGCGAGGGGCCACTCGAGTTGAACTACGGACTCACGCCGATTCGCGTCAGCTGCAAAGCCAATCCAGAGGTCGTCTGGTGCCACCGCATCGATCCCGCGCGCGCCCGCATCGAGAGCATTCCTACTCCCGAAAGCGGTCGCCGCCATGGCGATATGTTGCTGCACGACGGCGCGCCGACTGGCAAGCGGCGCTATCGCGATCAGGTGCTCTCGGTCTTCGACGAGCTCGCGTTGCTCGAGCCATCGCCATTTCACACGTGGCGAATCGACCTCGTCGCGCCCTCACCGAGTGACGTCGAAGAGCTATTTCGAGCCGTCGCCGAAGGAACCGAGGCTGCGCTCGAGGATTGGACGGGGAGTCTCGAGATGCTCTGTGCGAAGTGCAGTGAAGGGTTGCCGCATGAGCATGGGGAGGGCGCGCGTCGGGAGGTGGCGTGGAAGGCGGAACGAATGGTCGGGGTGGCGACGCGAGATGAGAGGGTGTTCGCGGTCATTGAGAAGTGGGTGAAGGCGGGCGGGGGGAGAGGGACGTCGGAGGCGGAGTGCTTGTTGCGTTGTTGGTCGAGCCGATCCCCGATCGCGTGATCGGCCTTCGTGATAACGCTCGGGCCGTGAGCCGTTGGCCGTTCGTCGTCATGTCGCTGATGCTCGCAGCTTGCGGGTCCAACGAGAGGCCGCCGGCCACTCCGAAGGTGCCGCAGAAGCTCGTCCACGACGACGCAATCACGAAGAAGCCGACGACCGAGACGACGACCACGCCGACATCGGAGCCAACGCTCGAGCCGAAGCCGGCGATCGATGACGTCGGTGCTGCCCCCTCGAACGAGACCGACACGGACGGGCTGAAATCGGCGGTGCTAGCTGAGTATCGCGCCAAGGTCGTCTCGTGGTTCAGCGCGCGTTTCGCGATTCGCGGAAAGCTTCCCTTCGCGACGTTGAAGACCCTCTTCGCCATCGTCAGCGTCACCACCTCGACCGACGAGAAAGTGATCGGCTACGCGCTGCTGCGGCCGAGCGGAAACGCGCTGTTCGACCAGACGGTCAGCCAGACGATGGTCGGCATCGTGACTGCGAAGGAATCGCTGCCGCACGCGCCAGAGCCATGGATGATCGGAAAGGCCTTCGCGATTCGGCTCTCGTGCGCGAATCCGACGACGTGCCAATGAGCCCGAGGCTCGGCGTCTCGATTTACCATGCGTTCACAGGAGCACACCCGATGATCAAGGTCAGTGTCATGTACCCGTACGCCGCAGGCGCACGATTCGATCATGCCTATTACCGCGATACGCACATGCCGATGGTGACGCAGTGGCTCGGTGCTGCATGTCTGTACTACACGGTGGACAAAGGCATCTCCGGTGGCGCTCCGGGCAGTGCCCCTGTCTACGTGGCCAAGTGCGACTTCGTCTGCACCTCTGTCGAGGCTTTCCAGGCAGCTCGCGCCCCGCACGCGCAGGAGATCAGGAGCGACCTGGCCAATTACACGGACATACAACCCGTGGTGCAAATCAGTGAGGTGGTCGTGGAGCGTTCGGAAGTGCCTCAATCGACAATCGCCGGAAGCCCGCGTCGCGTACGATAGGGTGAATCTTTCGATGTCCTACACAATCGTCTTCCGCGGCACCTATCAGTACGTCGATTCCGACGCGGCAGAGCTCGCGCTCTCCGCCGCGCGTGAAGACGCCAACTGCGACGAAGGCGAGGCAGACGCCGATCTCGCCGAAGTCGTAGCGGAGGGTTTCGATGCGAGCTTCGCCCGACGCGGCGCATCCATCCACGTGACCGTCGACGTGCACGGTCCGCCGGGCCTCTACCCGATCTTCGAGACGATGATCGAGACGCTCGCCGATGCTGCGGTAACTGGGCTGGTGACGTCGGTGATGGAGGGTGAGGAGGTCGAGTATCGGGGCGGGCCGCGAGACGACTGAGCCTGAGGGCGATCGATTGCGCGGACCCGCGCGTCACCGCCCGTGCAGCACAGTCCTGCCTCGAGGGCCGAGAGTCCACGCACGTCGCGCGGATGCTGATGCGTCGCTCCTCCGTCAGCAAGCGTCACTTCTTGACGCCGGCGAGCTCGATCTTCGGGTTCTCTTTGGCGAGGAAGGCCACTGCCGCCATCGGCGTGTCGTCGGGGAGCCGCACGCGCTTCAGCTTCTTCGCGCTCGCCTTCAGCGGCGAGAAGTCTTTGACGGCGGTGCCGGCCATCTCGATCGTCTCGAGGTTCTCCATCTTGGAGAGCGCGGCAATCGACGTAATCGACTTGCAGTCGGTGATGACGAGATAGCGCAACTTGCTGGCACCCGCGATCGGCGAGAGGTCCTTCACCTTCGAGTCGGAGATCTCCAGCCAATCAAGCTCGGTCATTCCCTTGAGCCCGGCGAGATCGGCGAGCGCGTGACTGCCAGAGAGACGGAGCTCACGCATTCCCGTCATGCCGGCGAGCGCCGCCACCGACGTATCTTTGTCCGGCGAGGCGCGCAGGGCCGTCAGCTTGGTCAGCTTGGCGAGCGGCGTCAGGGTCCCGAGCCCGGTCGCGGAGAGCCGCGTGAGACCGGTGAGGCCGACGATCGCGCTCGCGTCCGTCGCGCTCTGCGGCAACGTCAGCTCGGTGAGCTTGGAGAGCCCGGTGAGCGGCGAGAGATCCTCCACGCGGACCGACCAAAGCTCGAGGCGCTCGAGCGTCGGGAGAGACGAGACGAAGGCGAGGCTCTTCAGCGCATAGAGATCGGAGACGTCGAGCCGACGAAGCTTCTTCAGGCCCTTGAGCGCGGAGAGGTCTTCGACGTCGCTCCCCTCGAACGCGAGCTGCTCGACCCAGGGGATCTTCGCGGCGATCGACTTGATCTCGGCGACCGTCGCGTCCTTGCGGACCTTCACCCGCAGCGTGTCGTGCGGCTTCTTCTCCAGTGTGGCCTTGTTCGCGTCGGTGACGACGGAGACCTGGCACTCGTCGGTGGTGCCCGGGTCGCCGAGGACGCCGAGCACGCATTCCGCAGAGGGATCGACCTTCGGCGCGGCGGAGCTGGGGCCTCCGAGGGCGCAGGTGACGGCGAGGACGGCGGAGGAGAAGAAGAGGTGCGGCGATCGCATGGTGGTCGTGATGGACGCCGTTGAAGCACCGATATTCAAGCCGCTCTACGCGAGCCAGGCTGCGCCGAGGACGCTGTGATGTTTTCTGGTTCGTGCTCCATCCGGCGTGATCGCGTGACGCGGAATTCGTGGGCTTTCGTAGAGCGTGAACGTCGAGTACGCATGGATGGGAAACAGATGACGCGCGGACTTCGGACGCTGGTGATGGGTGCGACTCTCTCGAGTCTTGGGTGCGGTCGAGATCGAGTGACGGCGACGGCTGATGATGTCGGCGCGGCGAAGACGCAGCACGCGAGCGCCGTGGTTCCGAGCGTGGCTCCCGTGCCGATGGAGCGTCGCAAGGTGCCGTTCCTCGACGACGCCGTGGACGAAAGCCTCGCTTTTCCCATCGAGCTCGACATCCCTGTCGGATGGAAGATGGAGAAGCACGTGGGGGAGCTGCAGGTCGCGTTTTTTGCTCCGCAAGAGCCGATGTCCGGCGTGACGATCTCGGCGCTCGAGTGCGAGCCCGGCGAATCGACGGGGAAGTGTGCCGAGCGATGGAAGAAGATCATGCGTCTCTCCAGTGACGACATCGAGCTCGAGACGGAGGGGGAGGTGCGCGCGCACTCCATGGATGGAAAGTGGCGGACTTGGCAGCGGTGGGTTTTGCGGAAGCGCTTTCCGCAGATCATCGATTGCAGCGCATCGTCACGCGACGAGGGTGCGATGGCGGCAAGGCGGTGGGCTTGCAGCAGCATGAAGGTGCCGGAGTGCCGTCCATGCCCCTCGAGGAGCACCGGACGTGTCGTCACACGCGACGACGCCGCATCGCCGAAACCGACATGAGCAGACATAGGCACCGCGCGAAAATAAAGCCCGCGCATATGTCTAGTGCGCTTCAACGTTGTAGTTCCAGTCGCCGTGAAACTTGTGCGGCTTGATTCGCAACGCACTGACGACGTCATCGGGGACTTTGATTCCTGCCTCGTAGTGGTT
>JANXMC010000130.1 GCA_025354825.1 Myxococcales bacterium | reverse complement strand
AACCACTACGAGGCAGGAATCAAGTCCCCGATGACGTCGTCAGTGCGTTGCGAATCAAGCCGCACAAGTTTCACGGCGACTGGAACTACAACGTTGAAGCGCACTAGACATATGCGCGGGCTTTATTTTCGCGCGGTGCCTTACCTCCTTGAAGGAGGCAACTGGTCTGACGCGATCTCCTTCCGCGACCGGCGGACGCCTCCATGGCTGGAGCATCTCAACCGCCGTTACGAGGCTGACCGCGCGCGACATGGCTCTGACGTCGCTCGATATGACCTTGACCGCACCCGATATGCCTTTGACATCGCTCGACATGGTCCTGACCACGCGGAATAAGCCTTTGACATCGCGCGATACAAGTTTGGCAACGCGAGGTCAGCTTCGTGTCTTGCGATGTCACCGCCGTGACCCGCACGGGGAGACGCCAGCCACGACCGGTCAGCGCCGGACACCAAATGCGCTCGGCGCCGTCGGCGACGAGGGATCGCCGATGGGCAGGGACAAGCGTCCGGACGTCGGCACGGCCGCCCACCCCGCGGGGATGAGCGCCCGATAAGCTCGGAAATCGCGTTGTTAGCTCCCTCGATCGTTCGCCTCTCCGTGCGCCTGGTCAATGCGTCGAGGTCGCACCACCACGGCACGCACGGCCTTGCGTTGGGGCCCGCGCACCGCCAACATCGCCCCCGATGTCGGCCCTCGCGATGGAGAAAGAGTCCCGGAGGCGGCGCCGGTTGCCGATCGTCGCGTGACGCGAGGTCACTTGGGGGCGACGATCGCCCTCGCTCTCGGGGCGGCGGCGATGGGCGCGTGCGCGCGCAAGGGGTCGGGGGAGGCGGGCGCGGACGCTAGCGCGGGTGCGGGCGCAAGCGCGGGCCCGGGCTCGGGCCCCGACGTGAAGACGACCACGAGCGCGTCCGTGCTTACTGAGCTCGAACCACCTCGGCTTCCTCCATGGGTGACGCCGGCGACACGCCTGCCGCTGCTCGCGTCGGACGGTTCGTCCGATCTGGGGGCCGACCCGCTGAAGGACGGCATCGCTGCGCGCCTGGTGATGGCGCGTATGACGTACCGACGGTTCCTCGACAACCCCGTGAGCAGCGGGAACGACGTCTACGAAGTGAGCTGCTCGGTCGGCGTGGTGACGACGCGCGTGCTCAGCTGGTGGTGCACAGCGGGGCATCACCTCAAGGTCTATCCGTCGGATTGGCGCGGCGGCGGTCCGGTGGCCTCGGACGGCTCGATCTTCTTCGAGAACTGGGACTACCGCGAGCCGGAGGGCGAACCGTCGAGCATCTCGCTCCGCGGGCTCTTCCGCGACTCGGTGAAGGATCCGGACGCTGCGGTGGCCAAGGCCTGCGAGAAGGTCCCTCCGGACCACGCGGAGTCGGACACGATGTATCCGCGTGAGAAGCCGCTCCCTCGCTGCACCGTGCACCACTTCGTGCTCTTGGCGTCAGGGCTGCACGTCATGTGGGCCGACGACGCCACCGAGTTGAATTTGCCATATCAACTCCACCACCTCACGGTGCCTTGGCGCGCGTTCGGCCGTGATTTGCGGCCCGACGGGCCGGCTTGCGCCTTCCGTTGGAGCGAGGACGATGGCGACGCGGCCGAGGACGCGGGGACGGATCCGTGCGCGCTCTAGGACGCGTCGGCAGCCTCTCATTCGTCGCCCTGACGTTCGTCGCGGCGTGCGGCAAGAGCGCGCCGTCGGGCGGCGGGGCGGCTGGCAGCACGACCTCCGGAGCCGTGCCTGCCACCGCAGCAACCGACGCGAGCCTTCCGCTGCCGGTCGACGCCGCGCCGCGGCCGACCGTACGTCTCCCGGTGACGACCACCCGCGCGTCGGCGGAGGTCGACGAACCGGGCAACCAGCGCCTCGCCGAGCACGCCTTCGATGGCGATCCCACCGGCGGTTGGTGCGTGAAGAAGACGTTCGCCGACGCCTGGGTCGAGGCCACGCTCGGCGCGCCGCAGCGGCTGCGACACGTGACGTTCCGCGCGGGGCTGGGCGGTCGCGTGGGCGAGGGAGGCAAGCTCTCGGCGCAGCACGGCCGCGTCACGCACGCGGCGCTGATCTTCGACGACGGCGGCGCCGGCAAGGAGCTCGACGTACGGCTCGACGATCCCACGCGCGACGTCTTCGACGTCGACGCACCGGCCTCGGTGGTGGCCACGCGCGTCCGCGTCCGCGTGATCGACGGATTGAAGGGCAAGAAGCACGACGACGCGTGCCTCGCCGACGTGGCCATCTTCGGCGAGGAGCCCACGGCCGAGGCACCTGCGGGGAACGTACCTAGCGCGCACGGCACGGACCTCGACACGCTTGTCACCTCGCTGCCTTCGAAGCACGAGGCCGTCTGGCCGTTCCTCGAGCGCCTCGGCTTCTCCGAACGGCTCAAACCGATCGCGCAGCTCGCGCGACTCAAGTCGACCGAGCGTCTCCCTGTGAACCTGGACGCGGACGACGCGCCGGAGTCGATCGTCCATCTCACGTTCACCCAGTCGTTCGGCGAGTTCCACCTCGAGCGGCACGCCTTCGCTGTCCTCGATGACGAGGCGAGACGGGAGGTCGTGCTCGGCCGGCGCTGGGTCCTGGCGCAGACGTGCAACAAAGAGGACGTCGACGAGGCGCCGCCCGATCCGACGCTGGTCGCCCTCTCGCCGCACGTCGTCCACAGCAAGCGGACGCTCGATCTCGTGGTGCGGACGATGATGATCGACAAGTGCGACGCCCCCAACACCGCCGGCCGCGATGGGCTCGAGCTCTGGACGATCGACCGCGGTGCGCTGGAGACGCTCGCCGTCTACCAGGTGGGTTTTTCGCCAGCCGGCAACGAAGGCAGCGCGTACTCGCTCCTCGTCGACTGCGCCACCGGAGAAGGTCCGTGCAAGCTCCGCGGGCTCGGCGGGCTTGCGGGCCAGAGCGCACAGTACGCGTTCGATCCCGAGCGTTTCGTGTACCGGTGAACCGACGACCCGAGCGGTGTCCGTAGTGATCACCTGCCGCTTGTTGAGGCCCCCGCCCATCGCGGCGGCGTTCTCGTCGACGCCGGGCGAGAAGGCGGCGAGGCACCTTTCCGACCTTTCCGTCCTCACCAACCGACAAGAGCACATTGGGGTTGCCCAAGGCTTGTTTCTTAGGTGTTTCGGCCTCTCTCAGCACGAAAATCTGGAGCTCCATCTGCCGTCTGCGCCAGTTGCCTGCGTCATGCAGGCAACTGCCCCAGGGCTTCGGCTCGCTACTTGACCACCCGCAGCCGCGCCTTGCCGGTCTTCGCTCCGGTCGGATCGAACAAGAGCGAGTAGGTGCCGCTCACGCCGAGCGTGACGCTGTCGACGCTACCCTTGCCGTTGACGATGCAGCCGTCGGCCACCTTCGTTCCGTCCGGCGCCACGATGCGGAGAGGGCTGCAGTCGTCGGCAAGGGTCGAGGCGCTGACGACGGCGGAGACCTTGTCGCCGGCCGCGGCGTCGAACGTGAAGCGGGCCATCGCACCGGGCTGGTCGATGCTCGCCGTCGCTTCGGGCCCGTTCGGGACGATGGTGCCCACGACATCACGGGGCCGATGGACGAGCACGCGAGCCTTGCCCGTCGTCGCCGTCGTCGGCACTACAGAGAGCGAATAGGCGCCGGTCGTCGGAGCGGTGAGCGTGTCGATGAAGCCCTCGTTGCTGACGATGCACCCTTGGGCGAGCTTGGTGCTGGCGGGCGCGAAGAGCTGCAGCGGGTCGCAATCGTCGGGGAGACTTGTGACGGGCACCTCGATGAAGAGGCGCTCGCCTGCGTTGGCGGTGAACGAGAAGCTCGCGCTGCCACCAGCCTTGTCGATGGAGAGGAGCACGCCGGATGCGGCCTCGGTCGCGGCGCCGTCGGTGGCGAAGACGACCTGGCCGGTGAGCAGAACATCGAGGGTGCAGTTGTCGAGTGCGACGGCGTCGACGATGCCGGCGTCCTTGCAGATGGCGCTCGCGGCGGCGTAGCCGGGCAGCTCGCCGAGCTTGGTGGGCGCAGCGGGGAACGCTCGGTTGGTGAATGTGGCCGTCGTCTCGCCGGGGGCGTAGTCGAAGAGTGATGCGGACGCCTCGACGCGCCAGCTATCGGCGAAGACGGGATAGAGGTCGGTGAAGGCGGGCGAGCTCGGCAGGCGCGCGCCTCCGTGAGCGACGAGGTCGTTGCCGTCGTCGCCATCGAAGTTGCCGAAGAGTCCTTCGATGCTGCCCTTGCGCGTCTTTGCGAGCGTCATCGATGCGCGTAGGCCCCACGTGCCGACACGCCGAACGGAGAGCACCGAGCCATCCGTCCATCGGACGACGAGAGCGCCCTCGGCGGTCGCCTCAACGGAGCCGCCGCGCGGAAGCGTGACGAAGCCGCCTTCAAGCGCGGTGACGACGCCGTTGACGTGGAGCTTCATCGCCCCGTCAACGAGGTAGAGGCCGAAGTGGTCCCTGGCGACGTTCGCCGTCACGGCGGCGAGGAGGCTGGCGTCGGTCGAACCCATCGCGGGCACCTGTCGCCCTTGCACCTCGAGGTCGCCGGCCGTCGAGCGTGCAAAGACGAACTCGCCGACGGCCTGGAAGTCGTAGCGGAACTGGTCGAAGGAGCGGAGGTGGGGGTCGCCCGAGACGTCGGCGCCGACAGCGCCTGGAGCGCCGATGGGACAGCACTTGGCGCAGCCGCCGCAGCCAGAGGCATACGGTGGCGGGTCTCTGCAGGTGCCCAGCACGGTGACGTCGGCGCAGCTCCCTCCGAAGAGGCCGTATTGTTTGCGCTGGGGAAGGCCGGCCTTCGCGCGATAGCTGTTCTCCTCTCGGGTCGCTTCCAGCTCCGCGATCGAGATGCCCGTGTCGATGTCGATGCCTGACGGGGCCTCGATGTGGCAGGTGTCCGTCGCCACCCGGTTGTAGTTGGCGCCGTGCGTGATGTCGGCAGCGTGATGCAGCTCGTGCAGCAGTGTGGCGCATGGGTCGAGCGCAACACCGTCGCACTTTAGGGGCGAGATGTCCGTCGGGTTCCAGGAGATCGTGGCGTCGGCGCCACTGCCATTGCGGTCGTCCGTCAAGCTAGACGGGGCGGTCTGGCTCGGGCCGGCCGGCTTGTCCGAGCGTTCGACCTCGACCGTGTGCCCAGGCGCGATTCGATCGAGCACGCCGCCGAAGCCCGCTGCCCGTAGCTTGCTGATGCACGCATCGTATTCCGTGCGCACGTCGCTGGCGACGGACACGTCCGCGCGAACACTGTGAGCCGCCAAAAGCGCGGCGAGCACGACGCTGGTGACCACGGCTCGGCGACTCACGGCGTCCCCGATAGCTGGAAGCTGACGTTGGCAGTGTCCCAAATCTCGCAGCGGTCGCTCGGGAATCCAGGCGCAACGGGGCCGCGGTAGCGCAGCAGAAGGTCATATCGGCCAGGTCCGTTGAGCTCGTAGTTGACCGCGTCCGTGCCGTTCGCCGCGTTCATCGTCTCGGACTTCAGCCGACGTGGTGGAAACTCCGGTGTGCTGCTCACGAGCTGAAGGCCGACAGCTTCGCCGGGCGCGAGCCTGCGCCAATGGCCCTGAAGGTAGTTCCAGAACCCGTCGTTCCACATGACCTGCAAGAGCCGCGGCCTCAGCGGCGTTCCGTCGCGCTTCGCGTCGACGATCAACACGGCGCCCTCGGGGACGTCGGTGATCGAGCACGGCTTCGATCCTGTGTTCGTGAGCGTGACGCCGAGCACGATCTTCTCGCCCGGCCCGAACGTCTCCTTCGCGGGCACCACGACGATGCCCGGCACGGTCGCTGGCGCATCCGACGAGCTCGAGCAGCTGCCACATGAGGCAAGCGCGAGAATGGGCGCGACGAGTACGAGGCGGTGGAGGTCGCGAGCGCCCATCGCCTGACGGTGCCGCA
>JANXMC010000316.1 GCA_025354825.1 Myxococcales bacterium | reverse complement strand
GCGTGTTTCCACCATTGGAAACGCCATTGTTAAACTAACGGACGGGAAGCCGGTTCTCATTCGCGACGTCGCGAAAGTGGAAGACGGCGGTAGCCCCGAGACGCAGGCGGTCTCGGTGAACGGGCAAGACGCCGTGTACCTCAACGTGCTTCGCGTCCCTGGAGGCAACACGCTTCAAATCGTCGAGGCGGTGAAAAACGCGGTCGCAGGGCTGAAGAGTCTCCCGCAGGGCCTCGAGGTGAAGGCCGTCTTCGACCAGTCGACCTTCGTGAGAACGACCTACCACGGTCTCAAACAGGAGATCGTTCAGGCGCTGTTTCTCATTGCGATGGTCATCTTGCTGTTTCTGCAGAGCGTACGCGGCACGCTCATCGTCTCGGTCGCGATTCCACTCTCGTTCGCGATCACCCTCATCGTTTTGTACGCCACGGGGCAGACGCTCAACGCCTTTACCCTCGGGGGCCTCACCCTCGCGATGGGGCGCCTCGTCGACGACGCCGTCGTCGTTCTCGAGTCGATCCACAGGCACAAACGCATGGGTGCATCGCCCTACCGTGCCGCCCTCGACGGGACGAACGCCGTCGCGCTTCCCGTGCTCGCCTCCACGCTCACGACGATGGCTGTGCTCCTCCCGGTTCTGCTTCTGGCGGGGCTCGCGAAGAAGCTCTTTGCGCCCCTCGCCCTCACAGTCGCCGTGGCGATGACGGCGTCGTACTTCGTGAGCGTCTGCGTGACGCCCGTCGCATGCCGATACTTTTTGGGCCACTCCGAGCATGGGCGCTTCGGCAAGACCGTCGAGGCTGTCATCGACCGCATTGCGAATCGGTATGCGCAGACCCTTCGCACCGCCCTCCCCTACCGCTTCACCATCATCGGCGCCTGCATCGTGCTCACCCTCGGCGCAGGCTGGGCCGCGGGGCGTTTGCCGAGCACGTTCTTCCCCGAGATCGACGAATCGATGGAGCGCGTCTACGTGCGCCTCGCCCCCGGTATCTCGCTTCAGGACGCTTCTCGCAAAGTCGCCGAAATGGGAAAAGTAGTCGCCGACGAGCTGCCCAAAGGGAACGTCGAGCTGGTGCTCACCAACGTTGGCTCCCCCAATAATGCGCGCAGCGCCATGACGAGCCCCAACAGCGGGCCTCACATGGGGTTCATTCGACTCGCGCTCTCCGACGCCGAAAATAGAACACTCTCGCAACGCGAAATCGCCGACAAAATGAGGGAGATCCTCAACCGAAGATTTCCCGGCACCGAGTTTCTCCAGTGGCCCGGTGGCCTCGTCGCAAGCGTGTTCTCCAACGGCTACATCGCGCCGCTCGTGGTCGAAGTTCGTGGCGACAACCTCGCCGAGCTCGATTCGCAAGCCAAGGCCGTCGCCGAGGTTGCGCGCACCGTGCCTGGCATTCGCGATATCCGCGTTTCGATGCAGACCGACTACCCCGAAGTGCGTGTCGAGACGGTGCGCGAAGAGGCCGGTCTCGTGGGGGTGACCTCACGCGCGTCGGCGCAAACGACTCTCGAGGCGACCCTCGGGAACATCAATACGCCGAGCGTCTGGATCGACCCGAACAACGGCCAGTCCTACTACGTTGTGACCTACTACGACGGGAAGGCGGTGACCGATCCGAACGCCCTCGCCCAAGTCCCCGTCCGCGTTTCGGAGGACGGCAAGGCCGTGGCCCTTGGCGCCTATGGGCGCATTCGGAGATCCGTCGGCCCCATCGCCATCGAGCGAAATCAGCTTCAGCGCGCCGCCCACGTGCTCATGCAAATGGAGGGGCGCGACATTGGAAGCGCGGCCGAGGAGCTTGAAAAACGGCTCAAGGAAGACCCTCGCACGCGCAGCGTGAGCTTCGACTTCGTGGGGCAAGTGCAATTGATGCGGACGACGTTCTCGGGCCTCGGCGTCGCCATCGGTCTCGCGGTGATGGTCGTTTTCATGCTTATGGCCTCCCAGTTCAAGTCTCTGCGGTTGCCGTTCGTCATGCTCTTCACGATCCCGGTTTCACTCGTCGGAATCGTGATGGCGCTCGTCGCGGCGGGCCAGGGCTTTTCGATCACCGCGCTCATGGGCATTCTCATGGTCGTCGGCATCGCCGTCTCCAACGGCATTCTGCTCGTCGACGATGCGAACCGCCGCTTTTTGGAAGGCGACGACAAGCTCGAAGCGATCCTTGCCGCGGCCCGTTCGCGCTTCGTACCGATCGCCATGACGAGCCTCGCCACCATCATTGGTCTGCTGCCCACCGCGATGGGGCTCGAGAAAGGGACGGAGGCGAACCAGCCGCTGGCCCTCGCCGTGGTAGGTGGCCTCACATCGTCCACCGTGCTGTCGCTCTTTCTCGTGCCTGTGATGTTTCTCTTCTTCGCAAAGAGGGCGGTCGCATCAACCGACGACGAGCACGCGATTCCGCCGCCCGCCACCGAGGTGCCGGCGTAAGCCACAAATCAACCCTCTGGGGGCTGCCGGCGCGAACGCGTGATCGGACGGCGGCGAGCAGCGTTCGTCCAACACCTCGTCGTCCGCGGGGCGGCGCCGCGCACCAAGGTGCACCCGAGAACCGGGCTGCGCTCATCATGTCGCGTAACACGAGTTATTGGCTTCGTGCTACGAGCGCCTCACAGCCGATGCGCACGACTGTTCTCCCCGTTGGTCTTCTATTGGCTGTCCTGGCCGCGGCGCGGCCCTTACGTGCCGACGATCAGGCGTCCGCCCGGCCTCCCACGGTGCCGCCCGCCACCGCCGGCGCGGCCACGGAGCCGGAAACCGAAGAGGTGCGAGTCCTCGGCGATCGCTCCGGCGAGGAAGCGGCATCGCGCACCTACCAGCGACGCATCGAGCTCGAGCTCCGACCGCGCCAGCGGCCCGGCGACATCCTCGA
>JANXMC010000256.1 GCA_025354825.1 Myxococcales bacterium | reverse complement strand
GGGCGGAGGCGGCGGCTTGGCCTTCTCCTGGGCCTCTTTCCAGAGATTGCGAATGTTCGGCGTCGTGGTCGCCGGCAACTTCGCATTGCCATCTTCGTTGATGGCGCTCACGAAGTTTTGGCGCGCCTCGTCCCCCTGGCCCAATTGCGAATGGGTCATCCCGAGGACGATGAGCGCCTGCGCCTTCACCGGGCCGCTGCAGCCGGCCTTGCGGCACTTCTCGATGGCGTTCGTCAGCTTTCGCTTCGCCTCTCCGAAGCTCGCTTGCGCGTAGTCGTCGGAAAGCACTTGGCTCACCTGCGCGGAGACGGCCGCGTCGGCGGGTGCCGCGCTCGCCTCACGAACCGTGAGCACCCCCGCAAGGGCCAAGCCCACGGCAGCGAGGGGGACCCAGCGTCGCATCGGCGAACCGAGGCGCGGGGTGGTAATGCCGTTGGCACACAGGCTCGGGCGTCGATCCACGGCGCTAACGGTACAGGATTCGGGCAGGAGTTGCGCAATCGCCCCGTTGGCTAGCCACACACCTCGACGCAGGTGTCGTCATCACAATCGCTCGCTTGGGCTCGTACGCGCTAACTTCGACGATCGCAGCGTCAGTTGCAGCCGCAGCCGCCACCACCACCGCTCACACCGCCAACCGCACCTTCGGACAGGGCGCGAACGTGCTCGTCAATCGCACTCGCCATGTCTTCCGACGACATCGTCGGGTGGGCGAGAGCGCCGCGCTCGTAGGGCATCACGCGGGCGCAGCCCGTCGCGGACGCGAAGGCGACGACGCCTGCGATGATGAGAAAGAGCCTCGAGAGGTTCGGGCGACGACGAGTGTTCATTTCAAATCTCCGATTGGACGAGTTAGCACTCGGCGCGCCAACGCCGGAGCCCCGTCGCGCCGGTGATCCAGCGCGGAAGACTCGGCGCGATTCTCCAATTTTTCCGGCATCCCACATCGTCCACCTGGTCATGAACCGGCGCTGGGTGGATCCACTTCGATCTAGCGGTTTCACCCCTCGCGGCGACAAGCACCGCGATTCGTGGATGACGAGCGCGACGCGCTACGCCGCATTTGCATCGGCGCGTCTCCTGCTTACAGAATTGGTCATGCGCTTTGGTGCCGGTCCTCTTGCAGGCTGCCTCGGGTTGATCACGGTCGCCGCCGCGACGACGTTCGCGTGCGGCGTTCCCGACCCCACGAACTACGGCTCGCCGGGCGCCATCAACGGGCGCAAGCCGCCGGCCGCAGAGTCCGACGACGGCGGCGCGACGAGCGGCACGACGGGCGGTGGCACCACGGGCGCCGCGGCCGTGTGTACGGAGGCGACCTTCGTCGACGGCGGCGCGTGCGCGGTGACCTGGTCGGGCGACATCTTTCCAAAGATTCAGACGACGTGGAACTGCGGCTCTGCGTCCGGCTGCCACGCGACCACGGACCCGAAGTTCACGGCCGTCGATTCGAAAGCGACCTACAACGCGCTACGGGCGTGGACCGGCAAGGGGTCTGCGGTTCTCGGGATTCCGTACATCAATCCCTGCTCCACCGACGCGACCAAGTCGTACTTCGCACGGAATATTGCAGGCAACGCCGGCACGACGATGCCGCTCGGCATCCCCACGACGACCGACGACCAGGCGAAGATCGCGACCTGGGTCAAGTGCGGCGCGCCCTTCAACTGATCCGCGAGAATCACTCGCGCCGCGGTGTCGATGTGGTAGCCCGCAAGCATCCATGGATGCGCTCCTCGCGAAGCTCGAACGTCACTTCGGCAAGCTCGCCATCGAGCAGCTCCCGCTCATCATCGTGGGGGGGATGGCCTGCGCCTTCGGCCTCGGGAAAATCCGGCCCGAGTTTCTAGACGCCCTCGAGCTGAATCTCGACGCCGTTCGCCACGGCCAAGTCTGGCGCCTCGTGACGTATCTCTTTCTGCCGCGCACGTCGTCGGTCTGGTGGATCTTCTTCTCGCTCTACATCACGTGGATGATCGGCTCGGCCCTCGAAGAGGCGTGGGGCGCGTTCAAGCTCAACGTCTATTACCTCATTGGGATGATCGGGACGACGATCGCCGCGTGGCTCTTCCACGGCTCGCCCGGTAATACGTATTTGAACTATTCATTGTTCTTCGCATTCGCGACGATTTATCCCGATTACGAGCTAACGCTGTTCTTCACAATCCCCGTGAAGGTGAAGTGGCTCGTGCTCGCCCCCGCCGGGATGATGGTGCTCGATGCGTTCGGCAGCGATTGGGCCGTGCGCGGGGCGATCATCGCCTCCGTCGCGAACTACCTTCTGTTCTTCAGCGGGCACCTCGTCGGCCTCCTGCAGGGGCGCCGCGTTCTCGCGCGGCAAGCCGCCCGCCGCGAATCGTTCCGCGCGCCGATCCCTACGTCGATGCCGACCTCGCCTAAGGGGGACGCGGTCATGGGCGCACGGGTCTGCGCCATTTGCGGCACGCGCGAAGACGAAGGGGCCGACATTCGCGTCTGCAGCTGCGCGCAGTGCGGAGGGGTCGCTCGGCCGCTTTGCCTCGCCCACGCGAAAGAGCACGCCGCAGCAGCACGCCAAGCCGCGAACGCGTAAGCGCTCGCGAGCCGCCGCTTAGGCGCGCCCCATGGCGTGCATCACCGTGTACGTCGCGCTCGGCATGCTCGTCGTGACGACGTCCGCGCCCGCGAGCTTCGCCAGCAGAACGAGCTCCGCGGGGGCGTAGCTCCGTTGAACCGAGAGCACGCCGTCGTGGAGGAGCGGCTGCATCATCGTGCCGAGCACGGCGGCGGTGGCGAAGACGTTGAAAAGGCTCCGCTGCAAGTCGACGATCAAGATGCCGCGCGGCGCGCGCCGCACGGCGCTCGCGATCATTCGAACAACCTGGCCCGGCGACAGGTGGTGCGTCGCCTGCGTGCAGACGAAGAGCGAGACTCCCGCAGTGTGCCGGAGGTCGAGCACGTCGCACGGCTCGAACGTGATCGCGAGCCCCTCGCGGCGCGCGCGCCGCTCGCCGATCGCCACGTACTCGGGCTCGAGGTCGGTCGACGTGAGGCGCCACGTTTTTCCCGGGCGCGATCTCCGCGCGACATGCCGCATGAAGCCGCCGGTGCCTGCCGCGAGATCGTACACGTG
Source organism: Myxococcales bacterium (assembly GCA_025354825.1). Taxonomy (GTDB): domain Bacteria; phylum Myxococcota_A; class Polyangia; order Polyangiales; family Polyangiaceae; genus JANXMC01. The sequence goes on along the minus strand of JANXMC010000256.1, from coordinate 5,843 downwards.
GGCGTCGGCAACCTCGGCGAGCGCCGTGTCGAGGGCGCCAGCCCAGACGCCGTAGCTATCGAGAATGAGGTTCACGGCGTGGAGCATCTGCATCGTGAACCGTTTCACCGAAGCGGGCACCGACGCGCGATCGAGCAGCTCGAGCCTCTCGCTGCGAAGCGCGCGATCGACCCACCGAGCAGCGTTCACCGTCACGTCGTTGGCGTCGCCGACCTCGCGAAGCGCGTCCAGAAGCACGCGCGCCGTCGCGTCGACACGCGCTTCGTCGCGCGCATCTCCATCGCCCACGAGGAGCGCTTCGAACGCGTCACGCGCCTCGGCGACGAGCACCCGATGCTGCGCGAGCACGTCGCCCACGGCCTCCGATCGGCGCGCGTCGAGACGGCGGGCGAAGCGCGCCGGGTTCGGGAGCCGGTTGACGAAGGCCATCGGATTCATGGGGCTCATGGTAGAGCCCCAATCCCGCCGTGGCTCGGGTGATTACGCGCGCATCGAAGCGCCCGTTCGCGTTTATGCCGTGAGGACGACCTTGCCGAACCCTTGGTTGTCGGCGACGTAGCTGTGGGCCGCGCCCGCCTCCGCGAGGGCGAGGACGCGATCGACCACGGGCTTGCATGCCCGCGCGTCGAGGAGCGGCACGACGTGGCGGGCGAATGTGGTGGAGACCGCAATCTTCTCCTCGAGCGGCCGCGCGCGGAGCACCGTGCCGATGATCGTTGCGCGCTTATGAAGAAGGGCCGCGAGGTCGATGTCGGCGCGCGCCCCGCCAACGAGCCCGACGACGACGATTCGACCGCGCTTCGCGATGCACCCCATGTTTTCCGAGACGTACGCGCCGCCGACGAGCTCGACGACAACGTCGACGCCGCGTTTCTCGGTGAGCTCGAGAACGCGCTCCGCGAACTTGCCGCCGTCGGGGACGATGCCGTCGTCCATGCCGAGGGCGCGGGCGCGTTCGAGCTTGCTCTCGGTGCGCGCCGAGCCGATGACCCGCGCGCCGAGGGCGCGGGCGATCTGCGTCGCCGCGGTGCCAACGCCGCTTCCGACCGCGCTAATCAGCACGGTCTCGCCCGTTGTGAGCGCCCCCTGCGTCACCATCGCGTCGTAGGCCGTGATGAACGCCTCGGGGACGGCAGCGGCCTCGACGAAGGGCATCCCTTCGGGGATCTTCACGACCGTGCGCGCGTGGGCGACGAGGTATTCGGCGTAGGAGCCCCCGCCGACGATGCCAAAGACTCGGTCCCCCTTCACGACCTCGGTCACGCCCTCACCGAGGGCGTCGACGACGCCGGCGTATTCGAGGCCGGGGATGTCTTGGGGCGCATCCGGCGGGGCCGCGTAACGACCCTGCCGCTGCAGGAGATCAGCGCGATTCACAGCGGTCGCGTGCACCCGAATGCGAACTTCGCCGCGGGAGGGGGTGGGGGTGGGAACGTCGCGGAGCTCGAGAACTTCCGGCCCGCCGGGCCGAGCAATGACGATGGCGCGCATCGCTTCGGCATATCCTCTTTCGCGAGCGGCCTTTGCCAAAAACCTCGAAACGAATGGCAACGGAACGAATGAGCCGAAATGAATGAGCTAGGCGAGCGGTTGGGGCGGAACGTGAAACAGCTGCGCGAGACGCGGGGGTTCACGCAGGAGCAAATCGCCAAGCTCGCCGAGGTGCCTCGCGCGACCTGGGCCAACCTCGAATCGGGCGCGGCGAACCCGACGGTTTCGGTGCTTCACCGCGTCGCGACGGCGTTGCAGGTGACGATCGAAGAGCTGCTCTCGACGCCGCGCGCCGCGTGCCAGCACTACCCGAAAGGTGCGCTCAAAACGCGTACGCAAGGGGCTGCGACCGTGCGTAAGCTCCTCCCCGATCCGATCCCGGGTATGGAAATCGACCGCATCGAGCTGCCGCCCGGCGGGCGCATGGCGGGGGTGCCGCACACGCCAGGAACGCGCGAATACCTTACCTGCGAAGCCGGCGAGATCGTCGTGGTGGCGGCCGGCGAGCGGTACAGCCTCCGCGAGGGGGACGTTCTCGCGTTTCGCGGCGACCAGCGCCACTCGTATGCGAACCCCGGCCGTACGCTTGCCGTCGGCTTCTCCGTAGTCGCCCTCGCGCGGGTCGTATAGACGGAGCCTGCACCATGGGATCGCAAGTCGTCACGAGGCCCGTCGTCCGCTCGTTCAAGGTTGCCTACGTTGCCGAAGCGGCGCGGCACGTGCGCGGAGGCGGCCACGCCGTCGTCTGGGAGAGCGATTCGCGCGCGCGACTCGTTCTGCCGAAGCCGAACGACGCGGATCCGGGCGATCTCGCCCAGTGGTCGATTCTCGATTTAGGCAAATCGCGCTACCGCACCATCAAGGAAGGTCCGCTCACCGGCTTCGCGACCATCATGGTCCCCCGCGACTGCCACGAGATCGTCAGGCGTCGCGCCGAGCGCGATTCGATCCTCGAAGGGCCGACCCACGGCGTCGCGCTGGACTGCCTCGAATGCGGCGCCTGCTGCCGCGACAACCAGGTTCAACTCTTCGATGACGACGTCGCGCGCTTCAAGGAAGGTGGGCGCGCCGACTTGGCCAAGCCGCCGTTCGCACGCCGGACAGACGGAAAGCTCGTTTTGGTGTTGGCCAAATCCAAGGATTGCCAACACCTCGCGAGCGACAACAAGTGCGGTATCTACGCGATACGCCCCGATGCGTGCAGCCAGTTCCCCATGGCGAGCGAATGCTGCCTTTACGCGCGGGAAGAGGAGCTAGGCGTCACCGACGGCTTGGCCGCGGCCGACGCCTAATCACGCGGAGCCCGCCGCTTCAGATGGCCGACCGCCGACCCATCGTCTTGATGCCGACGAAGAGGACGACCATCGCGCCGATGATGCTGCCGACGACGCCCGCCGTGTTGAAGTCGGTGACTCGGTTCGAGGTGACGAGGCTCACGAGGAAACCGCCGACGAACGAGCCGACGACGCCGAGGATCGCCGTCATGAAGAGGCCCATGCGCTGCTCGCCCGGCATGAGGGCGCGCGCGATGAGGCCGACGACGAGACCGAAAACGAGGAAGAAAATGATGCTCATGGCGTGCTCCTTGGGTGAGGTTCGAGTGGGCTCGAGCGGGTAACCCCGCGATGATTGGAGGTATCGCAAGAGCGATGCCGCATACATTTTTCGTCGGCGCCGCTGCTATTCTGAAGAAATGGCCCTCGCCGCACGCCACGCTCGCGCCACGGCGTGGTGCATTTTGGCATTGGCCGCGGCGACTGCGGCATGCAGCAGCGATGCGAGCGAGGCGCCGACCCTTCCGCCCGACATCCTCGGTGAGCTCAACGCCCTCGACGGGATGCAGGCGACCCTGGGCCCCGAGCAGCTCGCCGGCGCGCGCGTCTACCATCTCACGTATCGGCAGCCGACGGCGCACGACGATCCGAGCCGCGGGTCGTTCGATCAACGAATGACCCTCGTTCATCGCGGCGCGTCGAAGCCGACGGTCGTCACGACGACGGGCTATTTCCTAAGCGTCACGGTGCGCGACGCCGAGGTCACGGCGCTCTTGGGCGCAAACCAGCTCGCCATCGAGGAGCGCTTCTTCGGCCCGTCGACGCCAGCACCCCCCGCGTGGGAATACCTGACGATCGCCGAGGCCGCCGCAGATCACCACAGCATCATCGCGGCGCTCAAATCGGAATACCGCGGAGCTTGGATATCGACGGGCGCGAGCAAAGGGGGGATGGCGTCGCTCTTCCATCGGCGCTTTTATCCGGACGACGTCGACGGCACTGTGGCGTACGTCGCGCCGCTCATGCACGCGACGGCGACGGGCGATCCGCGGTTTCCCCCTTTCTTGGCGACGGTGGGCGACGACGCCTGCCGCGCGCGCCTCGCATCGCTTCAGCACGACGCCCTCGCACGGCGAACCGAGATTCTCCCCGTGATGGGCACGTGGGCCACCGCAAAAGCGCAGACGTTCGCGCACTTGGGCATGGAAAAGGCGTTCGAGATCAGCGTGCTCGAGGCGCCGTTCGCGCTGTTTCAGTACCACGCGCTCTCCGACTGCGACGCCGTCCCCGCGGCGGGCGCGAGCGCGGAAGACGTCTTCGCGTTCCTCAATTCCATGACCGATATCGCGAATAATTACTCCGACGCGAACATCGATGAATATGCCGCCTATTGGCAGCAGTCGTTCACGCAACTTGGATATCCCCAAGTGCCCGAAGCGCATCTCGCCGACGTGCAGCTTTACCCCGGCGCAGATGCCCCCGCGTCCTTCGCCCCCGTGGGCGCGGGGGGCGCCCTCGACCCTGGGGCGATGGCCGACGTGTCCGATTGGCTCGCCCGGGACGGCGCGCGCCTGATCTTCGTTTACGGTGCCAACGACCCTTGGTCGGCGGCCGCCGTCGAGCTCGGAGACGCCCGCGATTCCTACCGATTTTTCGTCGCCGGCGGAAACCACGGATCGAAGCTCGCGGGGCTGAACGATGCCGATCGCGCGATTGCCTACGACGCGCTTGCACGATGGGCGCGTGTAGACGCCCTTCTACGTCACTAGCCGCCTGGGGCGACTCGGCGCGCCATCGCAATAGGCCGCGTGCGGCTCGCATCCGCCGCGAGTCTCGGTGTACCGTCCGCGCCTCGCCACGGAGGCATTCGATGTCGACAACGATTACGCCCGCAGATCTTCGCACGATCCCCCTCTTTCGGGAGATCACCGACGCGCACCTCACGACCCTCACGGCCACGTTCGAGAAGCAGACGTTCCCGGCCGGCGAGACGCTCTTCACGGCGGGCTCCCTGCCGACGAAGTTCCTGTTGCTCGTGCGCGGCGAAGTCCTCTTGACCCCCGGCCCCGCCCCCGGCGAGCCCACGCCCGAATCGACCGAAGGGCGCTACCAGCTTCGCGGAATCGCCCCCATCGGCGAGCTCGGCGCGCTCACCGGCATTACGCGCAATACGACGGCGGTGACGACGACGGACGCCGAAATATGGAGCGTGGAGCTCTTCACCCTCATGGCGTTCTTCGAGCGCCACGGCGAAGTCGCATTTCCGTTTTACCACAACCTACTAAAGGTCGTTTCCGACAAGGTCCGCCGCGATCGCCGCCGCATGGACGACATGCGCGCGAACATCATTCGCACGCAAAAGGCGATGAAGAAGCTACGCGAGCTCGTCCTCGAAACGGGCGAAACGCCGCTTAGCAGCCCCATCTTCGAAGTGCTCGAAGAGCTCATCGAAAAGAACCGGCGCTCCCATTACAGAGTATCGCCCACCAACGCGCTCACGGCCGGCGTGCGCCTGGACGACGGGACCACCCTCCCCGTCCTCGACATTTCTGACAGCCACCTAAAGCTCGTTGGCACGCCCGAGACGTTCAGCCAAGGCGCCACCGTGAGCTTCGTGCTCCTCCTGCCCTCGGGCGAAATACCGGTGAGCGGAACCGTCGAGCGTGTCTCGCGCGACGGCGCCGTCGTGAATCTCGACCTCATGATCGACGGCTATCGATCGATCCTCGGCGACTACGTCACGCGCCTGCAGATGCTCGATTACGTGGTCTGACGCGGGCCGCTTACCCGCGAACCTTCGAGGCGAGAGAGAATCTAACGAGGAGGCGGGGAGGCAAGGAGGGAGAGGGAGGTCGGAGGGGTTTTTTGCCGCGTAGGCCGATTGGCAAAGAGCGATTGGGGCAGAGCGGTATCACTCTGCCCAATCGAGAATCGCATTCCTCCAAAACTGGCCAATCGAGAATCGCATTCCTCCAAAACTGGCCAATCGAGAATCGCATTCCTCCAAAACTGGCCAATCGAGAATCGCATTCCTCCAAAACTGGCCAATCGAGAATCGCATTCCTCCAAAACTGGCCA